>JAEDIW010000033.1 GCA_016296655.1 Treponema sp.
GTGGACGCCCGCACTGGGGCGCATGATTTTATATAGAATTTTAACAAAAAAAATGCTATAAGTTTAATAATAAGACTTAATAGGGTTTCATGAATGGAAATAAGTGAAAAAAAAGATATAAGTGAATTTCTCAACAAGATAATATGTGGGAGATGTGAAGAAGTAATGAAAAGCATTCCCGATGAATCTGTTGATGTTATTGTAACATCTCCTCCATATAATTTAAAAAATTCAACTGGGAATGGTATGAAGGATGGACGTGGTGGAAAATGGTCTAATGCCGCCTTAATAAAAGGTTACGACAACTATGATGATAACATGCCATATGATAAGTATATTGCTTGGCAGAGAGACTGTTTAACAGAAATGTATCGAATTATAAAAAAAGATGGAGCAATTTTCTATAATCATAAATGGCGCGTGCAAGCTGGATTATTACAAGACAGACATGAAATTATGGAAGGCTTTCCTGTTCGACAAATAATTATTTGGAAACGTAAAGGTGGTATTAATTTTAATAAAGGTTATTTTTTACCAACATATGAAGTAATCTATCTTATTGCAAAACCAGATTTTAAGCTTGCTCCAAAAGCAAACAGTTATGGAGATATTTGGGAATTTATGCAAGAACAGAAAAATGCACATCCAGCCCCTTTTCCTGTAGCTTTAATTGATAGAATAGTTTCTTCTACAACTGGACAAATTATTATGGATCCCTTTATGGGAAGTGGAACAACAGCGGTTGTTGCAGCAGGCTTAAATCGTTATTATATTGGAATTGAACTATCTCCTGCTTATTGCGAAATGGCAGAAGAACGTCTTGTAAAAAATAAAACAGATAGTGAAGTTGCAAAATTCCATCAACCTACCTTATTCGAAGATGTAATATGAGTACAGAATTAAAATTAATCAAAAAAGAAGAACTTATTAGTAGTTTTAGAGAATTCGAATCTCGTGGTTGGATTGAGAATACAACTCGTAAAACTAATGATGGTGCACATGGAAATCTTCTAGAAGACTTACTTAATATTCCTGAGAACAATCTCCCAATACCAAATGCTGCCGAATGGGAATTAAAGTGTCATAAAGTCGGAAGTTCATCTCGTGTAACTTTATTTCATACAGAACCTTCTCCACGAGCTGCAAAAATTGTTCCTCAGTTTCTTCTTCCCAAATATGGTTGGCCTCATCAAAAAGCGGGAACAGAATATCCTGAAGATGAAAAATCTTTTCGTGTTACATTAAAAGCAAATTCTTATCAAAGAGGTTTTTATTTATATATAAATGAGGAAGATAACAAGGTATGTATAGGATTTGATTCCTCAAAAGTATTGGATTCTGATGCTAGTTGGTTGAAAACAGTAAAACAAAGAGTTGGTCATCTTAATAATCTTGACGTTGTTCCTTATTGGAATCTTGATGAAATCTATGCTAAAACTAGAACAAAACTCCTTAACTGTTTTTTTGTTTTAGCAGAAGAAAAAAGAGAAAATCAAAAACAGTACTTTCATTATTTTAAGGCATACATGCTCAAGAATTTTAGCATAAAGAAGTTTAAGGACTCATTAGAAGAAGGATATATTGTATTTGATGCACGTTCAGGTCATAATCATGGAACTAAATGCAGAATTACAGAAGAACTTGTCCCATCCCTTTATGAAGAATCAAAAATCGTATTAGATAAACCACGGCTTAGAAATAATTAAACTATAAACACATAACAAAGCTTCAAAGCCGACAGCGGGTCGAGCCCGCTGCTGTACAACCCGTTGTTACATGGCATTTTCCATAATAACGTGATATGTAAAAAAAGCAAAAAAAGATGGAAATATATGACTTGCCATTTGATTTTAAAAATTAAAAAGTGTTATTATATAAAGAAGTCAGTTTTTCTGGCAGGATTTTTAGAATAGGAGAAAATCGAACAAATGATGAAGAGAATTGGTCTTATTCTTTCTTTGACATTTATGGCTTTTTCACTGTTTGCAGAACGTGGAAATGTAACTATTCTTTACACAAATGATGTGCACACTTACATCGCTAATACTGTAAAAGACAAGGCTACAGGAAAAAAGGTTCCTGGTCTTTCTTACGCTTCTGTTGCTGCTCTGCGTCAAGATTTGATTGCAGAAGGCAAGTCAGTTGCTCTTGTTGATGCCGGTGACCATGCACAGGGTACAGCTTACGGTGCAATGGACAATGGCGCAAGTATCATCAAATTGATGAATGCTGCAGGCTATGATGTTGCAACTTTGGGAAACCATGAATTTGATTATGGTGCAGCTCGTGTATTTGAAATCATGAAAGAAGCAAACTTCCCTTATCTTGCATGTAACTTCCTTACTGTAAAAAAGAACAAGCCTGTAACAGATGCTTATAAAGTTCTTAAATTCGGCAAGACAAAGGTTGCTTTTGTTGGTGTAATGACACCTGAAACTTACACAAAATCTACACCTGCTTATTTCATGGATGAAACTCAGACTGAATTCATCTATAAGATTGCTGCTGGCGAAGACGGAAAGGAACTGTATGAAACTGTTCAGAAGACTGTAAACAAAGCTGCAAAAAAAGCTGACTATGTTGTAGTTATTGGACATCTTGGCGTAGATCCAACATCTTCTCCATGGACAAGTGAAGAAGTTATTGCAAATACTTACGGTTTTGATGCTTTTATTGACGGACATTCTCATTCAACCATTCCTATGAAAGTTGTAAAGAATTCAAAAGGCAAGGATGTTGTTCTTTCTTCTACAGGAAGCTATCTTGCAGCAATCGGAAAAATGTCTTTGTCTGCCAGCGGAATCACTTCTGAACTTGTTACAAGCTATGACAAAACTGATGCAGAAGTTGCTGCCATTGCAAAAGAATGGACAGAAAGCGTTGACGCTCAGCTTAATCAGGAAATTGCCGTTCTTGATGCTCCAATGTACATCAATGATCCGGAAAATCCAAAAAACCGTCTTATCCGCAAACAGGAAACAAATCTTGGAGACTTTGTTCCTGATGCTGTTTACTACTATTTCAATGAAGTTGAAAAACTTGACTGCGACATTGGTATTGGCAACGGTGGCGGTATCCGCGTTGATGTTCCTGCTGGTTCTTACACATACAATTCTGCAAAGAAAGTTCAGCCTTTTGGCAACGTAATGTGTCTTATTGAAATGACAGGAAAAGAAGTTCTTGATGTTCTGGAATTCGGTTCAAGAAAGGTTGGTACTGGCGAAAACGGTGGTTTCATCCATGTTGCTGGTGCAAAATTTACAATTGACACTTCAATTCCTGATTCCTGCAAAGTAAATGACAAGGGAATGTGGACAGCAGGTCCAGAAACACTTGATGCATATCGCGTAAAGGATGTTCAGATTTACAACAAAAAGACAGGCGCATGGGAAGCTCTTGATTTGAACAAAAAATATGCAATGGGTGGTATCAACTACACATTGCGCCAGATGGGCGATGGTTTTGCAATGTTCGGCAACACAACATTGTTGAAGGACTACTGCGGCGAAGACTATCTTGTAGCAGCTTCTTATGCAAAGGCTTTTGCAAAGGGTGCAGACGGCAAGCCTCACATCAACACAAAAGGCAGTCCTCTGAATTCTTATAAAAACTACATGATTGATTACGAAAATCCTAATGGTTCAGGACGTATAACAATCAAGTAAGTTTTGAATGATTTACAGGTTTTTCAAGAAGCCTGTAAATGAAAATGCCCGGTCAGTTTTTTTTCTGGTCGGGCATTTTTTTTAAGTTTAATACAAACCTTAAAAACTGCGAAGCCAAGACCTTGAGCGAAGCATGCCTTGACTCAGAGTATTCCTTCTAATTTTTTGAAGATTTTAAAAGCCGCAGGGCATTGAGTACAGCTAAAAACGTTACGCCTACATCCCCAAAAACTGCTAGCCACATGCCTGCAAATCCTGCAACACCTAGTGCCATTATGGCAAATTTTACACCCAGTGCAAATACAATGTTCTGTCGAACAATTGCTACAGTTTTTCGTGCAGTTTTTATGCCGTCTGCAAGTTTTGTAAGGTCATTTCCCATGATTACCACATCGGAAGCTTCTATTGCAGCATCGCTTCCCAGTGCACCTATTGCAACGCCTATGTCAGCTCTGGCGAGTACTGGAGCATCGTTAATTCCATCTCCAACATACATGACAGTTTTTGCAGGAAGCGCGTGTGAATCTGCTTTTTCTTTAGGGGCTGTGTGCTTTGTGCTTCTTGTAGTTTCTGCCATAATTTTCTCCAGACAGTCCACTTTATCCTTTGGCAAAAGGTTTGCAAAAACTTTATCAATTCCGAGCTTTTCTCCGATTTTTTGAGCAACATCTTCTCTGTCGCCTGTCAGCATGAATGTTTCTGCTACTCCGCATTTTTTTAAGGCCTTGATTGCCTGTGCAGAGGTTTCCTTTACTTCATCAGAAATGACAATGTAGCCGGCATACTGGCCATTTACGGCAACATAGGCGGTAGTTCCGATTTTATTTTTATTTTCGGCAAAATTTAAAACCTTGAAAGTTGCCATAAGTTTTTCATTTCCGACAAGAATTTTTTGATTATCGGCTGTTACGGAAAGCCCCTGACCTGCAATTTCTTTTATATCTGCAAGTTCGATTTTTCCGCAACGTTCACAGTTATGCGCGCTGCGGAAAGATTTTGCAATTGGGTGGGTTGAGTAATATTCTGCGTGGGTTGCCAGGGTAATCAGTTCTTCTTCAGAAAGTTTCATTTCTTTTACAGGATTGATTTGAGTTACAACAAAGGTTCCTTTTGTTAAAGTTCCTGTTTTGTCAAAAACTGCCGATTTTACCCTTGAAAGCGCTTCAATATAGTTGCTGCCTTTGACAAGAATGCCCTGCTTTGAGCAGGAACCGATTCCTCCAAAAAAACTCAGAGGTACTGAAATTACGAGTGCGCATGGACAGGAAACAACCAGAAAAATCAAGGCTCTGTTAATCCATGGCGCAAAATTCATGCCTGTAAAAAATGGCGGAACCAAAGCCAGCACAATGGCTGCCGTACATACCGCAGGAGTGTAAATTTTAGCAAATTTCCGGATGAATTTCTCTGATTTTGCTTTGTTTGTAGTTGCATTTTCAACCAGTTCAAGAATCCTTGAAACAGAGGATTCTTTGTATGAACGTTTTACTTCAATCTGAAGAACTCCCTGTGTATTGATAAAGCCTGCAAGAACTTCATGCCCCTCAAGGACTTCTCTGGGAGTGGATTCTCCTGTTTGTGCGGAAGTATCAACAAATGAATTGCCCTTTACGATTGTTCCATCGAGAGGAATTCTCTCTCCTGGTTTTACAACTATGATTTCTCCAATTTTTACATGTTCCGGGTCGACTGTTTTTTCTAATCCGTTTTGCAGAACTGTTGCACTGTCTGGACGAAGTGTCATCAGTTCTTTTATAGAACCCTTTGACTTTCCGACTGCATAATCCTGGAAGTATTCTCCAATCTGATAGAAAATCATTACAGCCACAGCTTCCGGGTATTCTCCAAGGCATACTGCTCCAACTGAGGCAATGGCCATTAAAAACTGTTCATCCAGAAAATCACCATGGAAAATTCCGTAAACGGCATTTTTCAGTACTGGCAGACCTACGGTCAGATATGCAGCGAGGAACATGAGAATCAGTACAGCGGAAACCAGGTTTGTTGTGCCTATATTCAAGGCCGGCGATTCTGCAAGTTGATTTACTACAGGAAGATTTTTTGCAATTATGGCAACGGCAAAAATTGCAAGGGCTGCAAGAATTTTGGGAAGGCTCATTTCCTGTTCATGTTCATGTGAGTGGTTTTCGGCAGAATGCGAATGTTCATGGCAGTGGCCGCATCCGCAGGAAATGCCGGCAGGTTCGTGTTCATGATTGTGTTCGTGGTGTTCATGATGATGTTCATGTTCATGATGATGTTCTGCGTGACTTTTTTCTTTATTTTCTTCCATAAATTTTTCTCCTTTTTACGGCAAGTTTTTTTAAGGTTTTGGTGTGAATTTCAGTCCTGTTCGCTCAGGTGAGCAAGCCCCATGTTTAGAATTTTTTCTACATGTTCATCATCGAGCGAATAAATCAGTGATTTTCCTGCGCGCCGGAATTTTACCAGTTTATTTGCCTTCAGGATTCTAAGCTGATGGCTGATAGCTGACTGAGTCATTTTCAGATTTTCTGCAATGTCGTTTACGGCCATCTGACAGTTTTTCAGTGCAAAAAGAATTTTTATTCTTGTTGAATCCCCGAATATTTTGTAAAGCTCGGCTAAATCAAAAAGTAAGTCTTCATCAGGCTGCATTTCCATTGTTTTCCTCCCATAAAAAGTCAAGAAGATTGTTTCAGCAATCGATTGACTTTTTATGCCGCTTCGCAATGAAATGAGAAGCGGCAGTTGATAAGGAAGTTCGCAACGCGAACTTGTGAATAAAAACTTTGACGCTATTTCAGGCAAAGTTTTTATTCAGGGGTTAATACAACCCCTGAAAACGAGCGAGTCAAGGCCTTGAGCGAAGCGTGCCTTGACCGGTCGTATTACACCTCCTGTTTATTTGTTTTTTTTAGGAAGTGCTGATTAATACTTGAAGCTGATACTCAGCATTTTCCGTCAAATCGGGATGTCTGATAAGTTCTGTCATGCAGAATTTTATTTCAGCATCTGCACTGTATATAGCGTAGGGAGCCGAAAAAAATCGAAAATGACACTATGAACTATACTTTTGGGACAGCCCCAATTAGCTGTATTCAAGGTTAACACTGAAAAAACTTAAACGGATTTATTCAGTGCTTTTTTATATTTTTATGTTTATATGAACATCTGTTCATTTGTTTTTATACTACGCCAAACGTTTACCGTTGTCAAGATTTTTTTTTAGTTTCTACAAAAAGTAACGTTTCTATTGACAGAATCAGAATTAAAAAGTATATTGTTACTGTAAACAGAAACAATTTGAAATTGGCGGAAGTCATCGACTTAAGCTTGAGGAATAAAATGATAAAAAGAAATGACAGCATTTATCTTTCACTACCAAGTGACAGATATACACCTTTCAGCCTTGCCAGAAAAATCGGAGCAAAGGCTATTTTGGAAAGTGCCCGTTTTAATATGGGCAAAGAGCGCTATTCAATTTTGATGGCAGAAGATGCTTTTCATATTTTACAGGATGATGAAGGCATTGCGTTTATTATTGACGGTCGCAGGGTTCCTTTTACGGCTCAGACTGCAGAAAGTACAGGTTCTGCAATTGAAATGATTGCACCTGGCAGCACCGTTCCACATACCCCGGACATTCTGGATGCTTTGCTTTATGTTGCCAGAGAAAATGAACTTCCTGTGAAAAATATTCCTGTTCCTGCCAGCGGAGTCGGCTATTTAAGCTACGAATTCTGCGCACGCTGCGACACAATCAACCTTGCACCGCAGACTGATGAATTAAAAATTCCTGAAAGTGAATTTGTTGTCGGCCATCTTTACATTGTTTTTGACCATTTTACAGAAACTTTGCATATTTTTGCCTTAAATTACATGGAACATCAGATTGATTTGAACAAGGCTGTTGAAAATTTGAAAAGCCGTTTGAGTGATTTGGATTTTTCATATCTTGCACCACCGGAAGAGGCAAAACCTTGCCGTACGATTACAGATTTGGCTGTAAGTGAAAAAGAATATAAGGAAAAAGTTCTTGCCCTCAAAAAAGATATAATTGCAGGAAATATTTTTCAGGCAGTTCCAAGCCGCAGACTTCAGATTGAAAATGAAAATTCAGCCCTGGAAATTTACCGTCGTCTTCGTTCTGTAAATCCGTCGCCATATTTGCTGTACATCGATTTTGGAGACAGGCAGCTGGTAGGTTCAAGCCCTGAAAGTCTGGTTCGTGTAAGGGAAGGTACTGCTTCTATCAGGCCGATTGCCGGAACCCGCCGACGCGGAAAAAATGCTGCAGAAGACGAAGCATTAAAAGCTGAACTTCTTGCTGATGCAAAAGAAAAAAGCGAACATCTTATGCTTGTTGACCTTGCCCGTAATGATTTGGGACGTGTCTGCGAGCCTGGTTCTGTGGAAGTTACACGTTACATGGACTGCGAATTTTTCAGCCATGTCATGCACCTGGTCAGCGATGTTCAGGGAAAAGTTAAAGACGGCATGAAGCAGATTCAGGTGCTGCGTTCTGCTTTTCCTGCAGGAACTGTTTCAGGTTCTCCAAAAATCAGTGCAATTGAAATTTTAAGCCGTTTGGAAAAAGTTAAGAGACGCTTCTATGCCGGAGCAATCGGCTATCTTCAGACAAACGGGGATTTGGACTTTTGTATTGGAATCCGCTGTGCCTTAAAACAGGAAAATACGTGGACTCTTCAGGCTGGCGGTGGCATTGTCTTCGATTCAAACCCAGACAGAGAATGGGAAGAAACCAACGAAAAACTTGGGGCATTGCGTGCAGTAATTGAAGGAACAAAAACTGCGCCAAAACAGTAAACTGGCAGTAAATCCAGTAAAAGAAATAGCAGGTGAAAAAATGATTTTAGTAATAGACAATTATGATTCGTTTACATATAACGTGGTTCAGGCTTTGCAACGGTTAAGCAAAGATGATGTAAAGGTTGTCCGCTCAAAGGAAGTTACAGTCGAACAGCTTGCAGATATGAATCCTTCAAGGCTTGTTGTAAGTCCAGGCCCTGGAACTCCAGATGAAGCAGGTGTAAGCCTCGATGCAATAAAATATTTTGCAGGAAAAATTCCTATTTTGGGTGTGTGCCTTGGGCATCAGGCAATTGGCCGCGCTTTTGGTGCAAATATAGTTCAGGCAAAAAGAATCTGTCACGGTGTCGTAGAAGAAATGGATTTTGACGGACGCGGCCTTTTCCGCATTATTGGAAAAAAAGCAAGTTTTACCCGTTATCATTCCCTTGTAATTGAAGAAGCCTCTCTTTCTTCAGACTTTGAAATTACAGCCCGTTCAAGTGACGGAGACATTATGGGCGTACGACACAAAACCATGATGATTGAAGGCGTTCAGTTTCATCCTGAAAGTATTGCAAGCTCTCAGGGAGATGACATTTTCCGGGCCTTTTTGAATTATCGCCGAGAAAATCTTGCAGTTGCCGATTATTTAAATCAACTGATTGCAAAAAAAGACCTTTCTGAAGAACAGGCAGCACTGTTTATTGAAAATCTTACAGACGGTACGCTTGATGAACGTGTTACAGCTGCAATTCTTACTGCAATGGCTGCAAAAGGCCCTTCTGTAAGTGAAATGACAGGCTGTGCAAAGGCTTTGCTAAGACAGAAAACCCCGCTGCCGATTTCAAATGCAGGACTTGCAGAAATTGTAGGTACGGGCGGCGATGGTAAAGGCAGTTTTAACATTTCATCCCTTTCTGCAATTATTGCAGCAAGCTGCGGTCAGCCTATGGCAAAGCACGGTAACAGGGCTGTTTCTTCAAAGTCCGGGGCAGCAGATTTTTTTGAAAATCTTGGCATAAAAATCATGGCCAGCCCTGAAAAAACTGCACAACTTATCAAATCAACAGGCTTTGGCTTTTTGATGGCACCTGTTTATCATGCAGCAATGCGCTTTGCCGCCCCAATCCGCAAGGCTTTAGGCATAAAAACGATTTTCAACATCCTTGGGCCGCTTTTAAATCCTGCAAATGCCGAATACGAAGTTCTAGGGGTTTATTCCATGGATTTGATGCAGGATTATGCAAGGGCTGCAAAATCTCTGGGCGCAAAAAGGGTAATGGTTATTGCCAGTGAAGACGGCTATGACGAAATTTCTCCATGTGCAGATACTTCCGTTTATCAGATAAACTCTGATGGCAAGGAATACAGATATACGATTCATCCTTCTGATTTTGGAATTAAAGATGCAGATGAAAATGAACTGATTGGCGGCGATGGTGCAGAAAATGCATCTATTGCACTTGAAATTCTTAATGGAAAAGGCAGAAAAACAATCCGTTATGCAGTCGGCCTGAATGCCGCAGCAGTTTTATACATCAGCGGAAAGGTAAGGACTTTGAAAGACGGTTACAAAACTGCTCTTGAGGCCATTGATTCTGGCAAGGCTCTTGCAAAACTGGAAGAAATAAAGCAGTTTTATTCAAATCTGTAGGAAATTTTAGGTTATATGTCTGAAAAAAATATAGTTGAAAAAATTGTTGCACGGCGGCGCATAGACGCTCAGGCAAGAGGTTTTAACTTCGGTTTTAAAATTCCGGAAAAAAGAATGCGTCCTGTAAACCCTTTTATGCAGGAAAAAGGTGTAATTCTTGAAGTAAAGCGGGCAAGTCCCAGCAAAGGTGACATTGCTCCTGATCTGGACGCTGTGCAGACTGCCAGAAAATATGCAGAAAACGGTGCTGGCGCAATCAGCTGTCTTACAGAAGAAAATTATTTTAAGGGTTCGCTTCAGGATTTGATGGACATCTGCAATGCTTTGCCTGATGTGCCGGTTCTTCGCAAGGATTTTTTGCTGAATGAAGAAGAAATTGAAATTGCCTACCGCTGTGGTGCAGATGCGGTTCTTTTAATCTGCGGAATTCTTACGCTGGAAGAACTTAAAAAAATGGCAGCAAAATGCCGGAATCTTGGAATCAGAGCTTTAGTTGAAGTTCGAACGGAAAGCGATGTTCAGAAAGTTCTTGAATTGAAAAAGGAATATGAACAGACGATAGTTTGTGGCGTAAATGCCAGAAATTTAAAGGATTTTTCAATAGATTTGCTGATGCCTGCAATGTTAAAAAAGAAACTTGGCGGGCACGTTATTTTTGAAAGTGGAATTACAACAGAACAGGCTGCTCAAACTGTTGCCAGCATGGGTTTTCAAGGCTGCCTTCTTGGCGAATATGCGGCACGAAATCCAGAAAATGCAGGACGATTTGTAAAAGCCTTTAAAAATTCAGGCGAAAATGCTTACGGCAGGAAAATTGTTGAGCTTGCAGAAAGAATTTATTCACGGACAAAACTGTTAAAGGACGGAAAACTTGCAGAATACAGGCAGCCGATGGTAAAAGTCTGCGGCTTGACTAGAAAAGAAGATGTTCTTCTTGCAGACAGCCTTGGGGCAGCTTTTACAGGATTTATTTTTGCAAGTGGATATGGCCGCAATGTTTGTGGCAAAAAATTTGAAGAAATAAGGCCAGTTTTAAAAGATGTAAAGGCTTTTAAAGTTGCCGTAATAACAGATCCTGACAGTCCTGAAGCAGAGCAGGCTGCCTTGCTTGTAGAGCAGAATGTTCTGGATTTTATTCAGCTTCATGGGATAAAATACAACTCTGTGCCGGATTTTATAAGGAAACTTCCGCACTATTTTGCCTTGACGGGCAAAGATTGCACGGAAAGTTCTGTCTGTAGTGAAATGTTTTCTCTTGGACAGGCAAGATTCCTGCAGGATTGCAGAACTCATGAGTATGGCAGCAGTGAACAGTTGTGGCTTGCCGGCGGAGTTGATGCACAGAATGTTCGCAGCCTTTCAGATGCCTTTAAGCCTGAACTGATAGATGTAAGCTCAGGCCTGGAAGACGGTCAGACTGGCATAAAAAGTTCTGAAAAAATGAGGCAGCTGTTCAAAGCCTTGGAATATCAGGAAATTGCTGATTAACATTTGAGGTGATTACCCGGAACTTTCCGTCAAATTGACACAAGTCATTGACTTGCGGACAATTAGCTGCATTAAGGGGTAAAAACAAATCCTTAGGAGTGGCATTGCAGAACTTTTGTCTGTTTTACTGCAGGAGTAGAATCTGCACTTTTTGTAAAAAAAAATCAATCAAATGCAATCTGTAGAAAATAAGGGGGAATAAATGGCTCATTCAGATAATGGATTTTTTGGACAATTTGGTGGTAAGTACGTAGCAGAAGTGCTTCGTCGTCCACTGGATGAACTTGAAGTAGAATTCAAAAAAGCAATGGCAGATGCAGACTTTTTGAAGGAATTGGAAACAATTCAAAAAGACTACATAGGTCGTGAAACTCCACTTCTCTATGCCAAAACTGCTACAGAAATTTTAGGTGGCGCACAGATTTACATCAAACTTGAAGGTCTTGCAAATACTGGCGCACATAAAATAAATAATGCAATCGGTCAGTGCCTGCTTGCAAAACGCATGGGCAAAAAACGTATTATCGCAGAAACTGGAGCTGGTCAGCATGGGGTTGCAACAGCTGCCGCCTGTGCAAAGCTGGGGCTTGAATGCATCGTTTATATGGGCGAAGTTGATGTCCGCCGCCAGCAGCCAAACGTTGCTGCAATGGAAATGTACGGGGCAAAAGTTCATCCTGTTACAAGCGGAAGCCGCACTCTTAAAGATGCTGTAAATGAAGCAATGCGCGACTGGGCTGCAAATCCTGACTCAACCCATTATGTTTTAGGTTCTGCACTTGGTCCTGCACCTTTTCCTGATATGGTTCGCCAGTTCCAGAGTGTAATTGGCAATGAAGTAAAACGTCAGGCAAGTGAAAGAAATCTGGACGTGGAAGCTTTGATTGCCTGCTGTGGAGGCGGCAGCAATTCCATCGGCTTTTTTGCACCTTTCATCGATGAGGTTTCTCCGCGTCTTATTGCTGTTGAAGCAGGCGGAATCGGGCCTGGGCCTGGAGAAAATGCATGCCGCATGTCAGGCAATGCAAGCAGGGACGGAATTCTTCAGGGGTATAAATCTAGGTTTTTGCTGGATGAAGACGGTCAGGCACTGCCAACAAGATCAATTTCAGCAGGGCTTGATTACTGTGGAATAGGTCCTCAGCTTGCAGATCTCGGAAAAAACGGCCGCATAGAATTTACGTCGGCTTTGGACACGGAAGCTCTTGATGCCGTTAAATTTTTTGCAAAGAACGAAGGTGTTCTGTTTGCCATGGAAAGCGCTCATGCCGGGGCTCAGGCCATAAAGCTTGCTCCGACTCTGCCCAAAAATAAGGCTATAATCGTGAACATGTCAGGTCGTGGCGATAAGGATATTTTTATCACCTGCCCGGTTTTCCGCCCTGCAGAATGGAAGCAGTTTTTGGTTTCAGAGCTGAAACGGCTGGAAGAAAACGAAGACATTCATGATGCCAGCTTGATGTAAGCTAATTTGAATTGAAAACTTCTTTATTTTTATAGGATTTATGGGAGAAACTATGTCAGAAAAAATAAAACTCATGAGCCATCTTGTTGCTGGCTATCCAACTGATGAAATTGCTTTTACTGCAGCCTGTTCCCTTGTTAAAGGCGGAGCTGATATCCTTGAAATTCAACTGCCTTTCAGCGACCCAAGTGCAGACGGTCCTGCAATCCAATGTGCATGCACTGAAGTGTTGAGCCGCCATTACCGTACATCTGACGGGCTTGCTTTCATAAAAAAAATCCATCAGGAATTTCCTGAAATTACAATCTATATAATGAGTTATGGCAGTCTTGTTTATACGCCCGGCGTAAAGGAATTCTGCGAAAAGGCTGCAGCTTGCGGTGTAAAAGGCATGATAATTCCTGATTTGCCTTTCGATTTTGACGAAGGCTTGACACAAGCCTGCACTGACTGCGGCATGATAAACATTCCTGTTGCTGCTCCAAGCATGAGTAGCGAACGCCTTGAAAAGCTTGCGAAAGCAGGTTTCCCTTACATCTATGCGGCATTGCGTACAGGCATTACAGGAACTGACACAAAAATTGACCAGTCTACCTTGGAGTTTCTTAAAAAAGTCAGTGCAGGCGGCAGCAAAATCTATGGAGGCTTTGGAATCAGTAACGGACAGCAGTCTGCAGCACTGGCAGATTATGTTGAAGCGGTTGTTGCCGGTTCGGTTTTTGTCCGCATCATAACAGAAAATAAAGATGATTGTGAAAAACTTGCTGCCGCTGTAACTGCAAAAGCAGCAGAAATTACTCATCTAAACGGCTAGGCTTTCAGAATTTTTAAAATCTGACTAAACCAAAAGAAAAACCTGATGGCAATTGCCTGTTACATTGTGCCTGTGATATTCTGTTGCAGGCATTATGAACTCAATCAAAAAAAAATATGTCTTTCATGGACATTCGGCATTTTTGTTAAGTGGACTTTGTTCCATTTCTTCAGGAATTATTGTAAGTCTCTTGCAGGAAAAATATGGTTTCAGTTACAGCTTTTCTGGAATCCTTCTTTCAATAATGAGCATCGGAAATATGGCTGCTTGCTTTGTTTCCGGCATCCTGCCTGAAAAAATCGGTCAAAAAAAATCGGTTGCAGTCCTTTGTTCAGGTTATTTTTCAGGCTATCTGCTTATGGCATTTTTCGGCTCTCCAGGAATTCTTGCAGCGGCCTTTCTCTTGACAGGAATTGCAAAGGGCTCTGCCATAAATAACTGCACTGTACTTGTGGGCAACAACAGCGTAAACAGAACAAAGGCTTTAAGCCTGATGCATGCTTGCTACGCAACAGGGGCAATGGTCTGTCCGTTTGTAATCACAGCCTTTATGTATGTAAACAGAAATCTGCCAATGTCAGGCATTGCATTTTGCGGACTTTTAATGTGGCTGGTTTTTATGACTGCCGGGCTTTCCAAAAAGGCTTCAGATTCCAGTAAAAAAGGAGAATCAGATTTTTCTTTTTTGAAAAGTACAAGGTTCTGGCTGTTGTGCAGTTTGATTTTTTGTCAGAATGCGGCAGAAACCGCAGTTACAGGATGGCTTGTAAGCTATTATAAAGGCAACGGCATTTTAAGCGGAAATTTGAGCACTTATACAATTACTGTTATGTGGGCTTCAACTTTGGTGGTCAGACTGATGATTGCCTTTGTTTTTCCTGTAAAAAACGCTTTTAAGGCAACTGCCATAATGGGTTTGGGCTGTTCGTTCATGTATTTCGGCTTGATTTGTGCAAAATCTCCTGTGCCGGCAGTTTTAATGCTTATCGGCTTTTCTGCTTTTATGGCAGGCGTAAATCCTATTGGAGTTGCAGGCGTCGGCAGTCAGCTTAGCGGAAAAAGCATGGCAGTTCTTTTGCCTGTTGCAGGCCTCGGACAGATAATCATGCCGTATCTGATTGGTGTTATTGCAGACTCGTCAAGTTTGCAGACAGGCATGATGATAAACGTTATTCCCTGTGCCGGCATTTTTATAATCAGCAGAATTATTCCAAAATTTTTGTAGCCCCTTATTAAATCTATTAGGACAAATGTCGAGTTTTAAATTTTTATTCTTTGGGTGGCTTTTTGCTTCGCAAAAAACAGGCTATCCGGGGTTCCGCTATCGCTCCAGCCGCTTCCCTCGCTTCGCTCAGTCCAGTGGCCACCTTTGGTGCCCCTACTATCCTTGCCACGAGAGAAACTCGAAATTGAATCTATTAAATTAGTGAGGGTGGGGCGAAAAGCTATGTTTTTAATTAGCAGCAATTTTTCGGATATAGCCAAACAAAAAAAAGCTCATCCAGAAGCCTGAATGAGCTTTTTCATGCCGCCTTATTTCAATTCTTCGATTGATTTAAGAAATTTTCCAGCCATGTATTTGTTAAGCGTAAACGAGTATGGAGTTTCAGAACAGGTTCCAATGTACTGGACTTCGTCTTCTACTTCACCAGCAATCTGGTAAATGGTGACATGAATGATTTTTTCACCTTTGTATATTGTAACTTCCGTACTTTCTGCCTTTGGCAGCTGGCTGGTGTTTCTCCAGGTTTCAACATTCAGAATTGCCAGGGAATTTATCCAGCTGGTAATTTTGCTGTCATCCAGTTTGTCAGCTATACCAGAAACTGTCCATTCAGGTTTTTCAGTATTGGAATTTTTTGTTTCAAAAGTCCAGTTTCCTGCAAGGCTGTTTATGTTGACTTTTCCAATTTCCTTGCCGTCAAACCGATAAACTTCCTTGCTCCTCAAGTCTTCCACTGATTTGCCAAAAACTGATTTTAATGCGCCTGAAACAAGGTAAATGTCCTTTCCTGAATCAATTTTTACGTAAGTCTGTGAACCTGTTGAAGATTCTTTACCTATGATGAGAGTCCTGATTTCTTTGCCGTTTTTATCCAGAGCAACCGCTTTTACAGCTCCATCGCCAAGACCGTAGCGTTCAAGTACAGTTTCTGAATCTGAATGTGAAACAACGTCAAGAGATTTAATTTCTGTGACATTTGACTGAATGTTATCTGCAAAGCCTGCATTTGCCTTGTATTTTTCATCTTTTCCGTTGCTGACAATCCAGATGTCATTTTCCTTTGAGAGAATAACTGTTTCTCCATTTGCCAGAATACTGTAACTGGCCGGTTCTTCTTTTATTGTAAAAGTTTTTACCGAATTTTTGCCGACCAGAATCACCTGCAGTATATACACGCACAACAGAATGCCTGTTGCAGAAAGAAGTATGATTTTCCGTTTATTCATAACTTTCGCTCCTAAATTTTACTTTTTTGACGCAGATCTTGAAATTGTCCTTGTATCATCAGGATTGTACCTGTCATGAATTGCAGAGCGGCGTATAGAACGTTTTCTCCATACAAAAAGCCCTGCAAGGGCAACAACAACAGCAAGACCGAACTGATTAAACAGTTTTGCAAACCCTGCTGCAGCTGCATTTGTAATTGTCAGGAAATTAAGTGAAAGACCTTTTGTACGCATTGTACACAAATCTTCGTTGCCGTTCATGTAGTCAATTGCATTGCGGACAAGCATGGCCATAGGTTCTTTACCGTTTTCGTCAAGCAGCTGCGGTGTAAGAATTGCCGACGTTCCTGAAATAAGGATTTTTCCTTTCTGAGTGCTTTTTGACAGATGATTTTTTGAAGAAATCTGTGCAGCTTCTGAATCAGCAGCTAAATCTGCGGCATTTTCTGTTTCATTTTCAGAAGGCTCGCTGTCAAATGCGCTGCTGAATTTGCCTTCAAGCAGAACCATCAGGTTTTCTGATTTTTCTACAGATTTGTCAGACGGCGGATAAATTGCCATCGGGTTCAAATCGATTTTATCTTTCATCAGCCATGATTTTGCAGATGACTGGGCAAGTTTTGTAACTTTTACATCAGCATTTTTTTCAGCTTCGCTTACGTCAATGGAACTGTTTTCCAAAAATATTACGTAACCCAGATTTTTTGAAACAGGATGATTTGCAAGATTCTTCTTCTGGAGAACCGGAGCATAATACAGCGAAAGTTTTCCTATGCCCTGCTGAGTTTGGGTAAAGCAGTTTTCATCCATAATCATGTCAGCGCCTGTAGAAATTCCGTATGCATTGAGCAGTTTTTCAAGACCAGTTTTGACAGGAACATAATTCGGCTGCTGTCCGTATGCATAGGCAGAAGCTTCATCCTTGAATGCATCTGTAAAAAACAGTACGTTACCGCCACGCATCAAAAACTGGTCGATTTTGTAAAGTTCCTTTTCGGAAAATTCTGTTTTCGGGCCGTTGAGCAGCAGTGAACCGATGTTCAGCGGAATTTCATCTTCTGCAAGATTCAGTTCCCTGAATGTGTAAATGTCAGAAACCAGGCTGTTAAGCATACCAGCACCCGTCTGGCTGTCATTTAAATCAGCTTCGCCATGTCCTGTTACGTAGCCTATTTCCATAGTTTTTGAAACAAGCGACTGCAATGCCTGAGACAGTGAGTCTTCAAGATTTTCAAGCCCTGCAATTACATAACCAAATAAAGACCTCTGCATGCTTACAGGAATGAGTCTGAAGCTGTCACCATGTTCCAGGACAAGCCCTAAAATGCCGCTTCTGTTTTTTCCGTCTTTTTCAGACCAGTTTATGATTTGTGTTCCATAATGCTCAGCAATAGAAGAAATTTCAGATTCCTGAGGAACAGATTTTTCAAATTCAATTCTGTTCTGATTTCTGCGATTGAAATCTGTGTATACTGCATTTACAGATTTTTCCAGCTTATCCAGTCCGCTGATTTTAAAATTCTTCAATTCATCCGAAATGTACAGAGTCAGCTTGATTTTGTCATTTTCTGGCAAAAGCGCCAGACTGTCAGATGTTGCAATCATTTTGGAAATAGTTGTGGTAAGTTTATATTCAAAACCATCACTTGATGTAAGACCGTCGATTGTCTGAATTGAATCGGCATAAATTACTGCAACTCCCATCCATGCCTGCTTGAATCCCACTTCATTATTTGCAATTTCCTGAATTTGAATCTGGCGCAAACCATAATCGCTTGCCATAGTCTGGCTTTCAGGATTATCCATATTATAAACATGATAGTTGAAATTGCTGTTTGCCTGTCCCTTGTATTCAACCAGAATGTCATTCACATACTGTTCGACAGAATTGTAAGGCGCTGGAAGATTTGAAGAAAAGAAAACCTGAATGCTCAAAGGTTCTTTCAAAGTTTTTACAAGCTGGCGGCTTGCCGGAGAAAGCGAATATGATTTTGGTTCTGTCAAATCAAGCCTGAAAAAAGCCTTTGAAGAAACAAGGTTCAAAAGCACCAGAAAAACAACAAAAAGCGCAAAATCACTTGCAGGAGATTTAAGCCATTTTACAAATTTTTTCATTTTAAAGAATACCTCCTTATTTTCTGCTGCCAGCTGAAACTTTTACCGTAAGGCTTACAAAAAGCGCAGTAAGCGAAACAAAATAAATCAAATCACGGCTGTCAATTATTCCGCGCGCAATTGAAGTAAAATGTGTGTTTGCAGAAAAAAATGAAAGAAAATTGACAAGCGGTGCCGGCAGAATTACAAGAAAAGCACCAATCAGTGAAAGCAGAATGCAGATTGCAAAGGCAACAAAAAACGCAATAATCTGATTTTTTGTTATGCAAGAAGCAAATATTCCGATTGCCGAAAAAGCTGCACAAAGGAAAATAGCTCCTATGTATCCGCCGATAATCGGACCTGCATCAGGGGTCCCGAACATGTATGCCGTAAGGACATACGACAAAGTCGGCACAAGCATTGCAACGCTTGCCGCAAAAGCTGCCATGAATTTTCCGGCAGCTACATCAAAATCAGTAACAGGCAGCGTCATCAATGTTTCCAGGCTTCCACTGCGTTTTTCTTCGCTAAAAAGCCGCATTGTAAGGGCCGGCACAAAAAAACTCAGCAAAGTCGGCAACATTCCAAAAAAGTTCCTCAGTTCAGCACGTTTTGCCAGAAAAAAGGTTGAAAAGAAAATAAATCCTGAAAAAATCAGGAAAAGCCCGGTTACAATGTAAGCTACCGGACTTGTAAAGTAAGCACAAAGTTCCCGGCTCATAATTACAAGCGCCGGCTTCTTTTTGTTTTTAGAATTATTCAGACTCATTAAAATTCCTCTATAATAATTTGTGTCAAAAAAAATTATTCAAAAAAAATCGGCATTGCCGCAATTTTCGACATTGCCGCAAAAATCAACAGACATTTTCAGCTGTCAGCCACTTCACCGTAAATGCCTGGGCCACTTCGCAAATGCCTGCAAAACATCCATTTTGTCCTGCAACTTTAAGCTATGCCTTTGCAGAGCTGGCATCAGCAGAATCTCCTGGCTCGGACTTTTCATCTGCATCAGCAGTCGTAAGGATTTTAAATACATCTTCAAGACTGTTGTACTGCGGCGTAAGCTGATAAATCGGCCAGTTATTTTTTGCACAAAGCTCAAACACCGCAGGCCGTATTTCAAAACCTTCTTTTACAGAAACAACAGCACAAGGAATTTCTTTTTCGCCAGCTTTTTCAGGCACTGAAAGGGAAACTCCTGCAACTCCATCAATTTTTTCAAGAGCATCTGCAAGTTCCTGCCCATTTCCGCTTCCAGCTGCAATTTTGATGGAAAGCGAATGACCGTAACGTTCGCGCAGCTGCTCGGTAGGACTGTCAGCAACAAGTTTACCCTGTGCAATAATTATTACCCTTGCGCACAACATCTCAACTTCGCTCAAAATATGAGTAGAAATAATAACCGTTCTGGTTTTTCCTATTTCTTTAATAAGGCTGCGCACTTCGCCTATCTGGTTAGGATCCAGACCGCTTGTAGGTTCATCCAAAATCAAGATTTCAGGATTATTCATCAGGGCGTGGGCAAGTCCTACACGCTGACGGTAACCCCTGGAAAGTTCGCTGATGTTTTTGTGCATGACTTCTTTCAACCCGCATTCATCGCAAAGTTCAGGCACCCTTGAATCCGCATCAACTCCTTGAATTTCTGCAACATACCTGAGGTAATCTTCCACAATCATGTCCCCGTAAAGAGGCGCCGACTCCGGCATATAACCGATTTTTCTTTTTGCCCATACAGGATTTTCAGCAATGTCTTTTCCGTCAATTTTTACAGAACCAGCTGACATATTTAAAAAGCCGGTAATCATGCGCATTGTCGTGGTTTTTCCAGCACCGTTTGGCCCCAAAAGCCCCACGATTTCACCAGTTTTTATAGAAAAACTCACGTCATTTACAGCACGGAAATCCCCAAAAAAACGGGAAACGTGCGAAACTTCTATCATAAATTTCCCCCAATTTAATAATCAATACATAAGTAAAATATAAAAACAAAATCAAAGTTACGGCAATATATTTTTTTTTCTTGCGGCACATCATTCTGCAACCGCCCTTGCGTACTTCGCCGTCTTGCGCGGCTCATCCCGTGCTTCAGCACGGGACTTCGGTACTTCACGGCGGGCCGCGTGCATCTGCATTTTATGCGGTCTTTCTGCCACCCAAAAGCAATTTTTTTTCCAGATCAATATAAAAGTTCAAGAATTTTGTAAAATTTGTGTTAAAATTAAAAGCAGTTGATCTTTACTTTGCTCCCAGCCTTGCGATAAAAATGAAAAGAGAGGTTATATAACATTGAAAAAAAGATTTTTAAAAAGAATTCTGTTGACTGCAGCATTTACGCTGCTTTCTCTTGTTTTCATATTTTTTGCTTCCAGAGAAATTTTTAAACTTCGGATGCAGGAATCTTTGTCACAACTGTCTCAAAACAAACTTCTGGAATTTAATTCAGGCTTTGTTTCAGAAATGGCACTTGCCTTGCAGATGGCAAAATCCCCTGTGGTTATTTCATATATGGACGAACCTGACAATGAAATGATAAAGGACATAGCATTTGCAGAAGTAAAGGCCTTTCAGGATTCTTTCAAAAGTCACATCACGTTCATGATAAATGACAGAGACTTAAAATATTATTCAAACGGCCAGTTCCTTTACGAACTTGACAAATCTAATCCGGAAAGTTCGTGGTTCTCTGCTACAATGAATTCTTCAAAGGCATTTGAATACAACATAAATTACGACATAGGTCTTAAAAAAACATTCCTCTGGGTAAATGCAATTGTCCGCAACAGCCAGAACAGGCCTCTTGGATTGATTGGAACAGGCATTCAGCTTTCAGATTTTATTGATGCAATGTATAAAAATCTTTCCGGCATTGTTACCATGTATCTTTATAACAGCAAAAAAGAGATAACAGGTTCTGCAAACCTTGAACACCTGGAAAATAAGACAGAAATTTACGCAGTTTTGCCAGATTTGAAAAAAGTCGACATTACTAAAAATGAAAATCAGTTTTTTTCACATGGTGGCAAAGTCTATCAAATTGTGCCGCTCCCTGAAATCGGCTGGTTCATTGTTCTTTCAACTTCATTCAACCTAAAACAAGTTATGGCAAATATGTCTATTCCAGTGGTTTTCATCCTGTTGATTGCGCTTGTTTCTGCAATTGCCGTTTCACTTGCAAGGATTTTTAATCCTCTTAAGCTTCTTGCAGATGAAATTTCAGGACTGAATTCTGGAGATGCTGATTTAAGCCGTCGCCTGGATATGACAAAAAGCCATTCATCGCTCCGGCTTATAAAAAAGCTTGGCAGCCAGTTTAATCTGTTTATAGAAAAACTTCAGTCAATAATAAACAATGTAAAAGTTTCAAAAGAAAACCTGGTTTCAAACGGTTCCAATCTTAAAGACTGTGCCGCTCAGACTGTTACCGACATTACTCAGGTAATTGAAAATATTTCAAGTATAGGTAATGACATAAACAATCAGGCTGACTCTGTTGCAAAAACTTCCTGCTCTATAAACGAAATTTCAGAAAATATCCAGCATTTAGGCGACATGATTCAAACTCAGTCTGATAATGTTGAAAAAGCTTCTGGTGCCGTAGAAAAAATGTTGGGCAATATTTCGTCTGTAACAGAAAACACAGGCATGCTGGTCTATGAGTTTGAAAATCTGGAACGCAATACCAATGCCGGAATTTCAAAGCAGGGTGAAGTAAATTCCCGTGTTTCAGAAATTCAGGAACAGAGCATCATGCTGCAGGAAGCCAACCTTGTAATTTCTTCAATAGCAGCCCAGACTAACCTGCTTGCCATGAATGCTGCCATAGAAGCCGCCCATGCAGGCGAAGCTGGCAAAGGTTTCAGTGTTGTTGCTGACGAAATCCGCAAACTTTCAGAAACTTCATCATCTCAGTCAAAGACAATCAGCCAGCAGCTGTCGACCATTCAAAGTTCTATCGAAGGAATCGTAAATATTTCTGAAGAATCCAAGGCGGCTTTTGAGCTTATGACAGAAGGTCTTGACAAAACTAATACGCTTGTTCAGCAGATAAATGTTTCAATGCATGCCCAGGAAGAAGATTCAAAGCTTATAAATCATTCATTAATAACTTTGAACGAAGCAACCGCAAATGTAAAACAAGCCTCTGAAAAAATTTCAAAAGAAAGTGATTCGATTTTAGGCGAAGTCCGCAATCTTGAAAATTCAGAGGAAAACATACGCACTCGCATGAATGAAATGGCAATCGGAGCTGAAAAAATCAGCGAAATAGGAAATGCTCTGGCACAGCTTTCTGAAAACGTAGAAAAATCAATCAAATCAATAAGTTCGCAGATTGACAGTTTCAACTGCTAGGGTAATGCTCCTGTTCAAAGTTAGTTTTTTTGATATTCTGCTGGAAGTGCTTGACATATAATTTTTTACGGCACATACTCTCAGCTAGTAGTTGAGGCTGTTCCAAATATATGGCGTAGATGCAAAAATCAGCATGACAAAACTTATTAGACAGCCCATGTTGCAGACTTTTGCGCTGCATAAAACATTTTTTATAGGAGTTTGGATGTTTAGTTCAAACAAAATGGATATTGTTCGCTAGCCTTGAGGGGGTAGTGAATATTATTCATAAAAAAGATGTGGCAAACCGGCTTATGTATTAAGTCTGTGCCGTCACTGCCTCTCGAGGTTGTTTTATCATTTTTACAATTTTGAAATTATGAGGTACAAAAAAATGACAAATTACAATATCCGTTTGGAAACAGAAGCTGATTTCAGAGCTGTTGAAAATTTAGTCCGTGAATCATTCTGGAACGTTTACCGCCCAGGTTGCACTGAACATTACGTTCTGCATCATTTGCGCAGACACCTTGATTTTATTCCTGAACTTTCGTTTGTAATGGAACAGAATGGGCGTCTTATCGGTCAAAACGTTTTTGTAAAGACTCATATTTGCTGCGACGACGGTTCTGAGTTTCCAATTTTAACAATGGGTCCGATTTGCATTGCCAATGACCTGAAAAGAAAAGGCTATGGCAAAATCCTGTTGGACTATTCACTTCAGAAAGCCGCAGAAGCTGGTTACGGAGCGGTCTGTTTTGAAGGTAACATTGATTTCTACGGAAAAAGCGGATTTGACCTTGCGTCAAAATTTTCAGTTCGTTATCACGGTCTGCCTGAAGGTGTTGAAGCTGATTTCTTTCTGTGCAGGGAATTGAAAAGCGGTTATTTGAAAGGTATTTCAGGTGTTTATTCAACTCCCAAGCCTTACTTTATAGCCGAAGAAAATCCTGAAGATTTTGAGGCTTATGATGCTGGGTTTCCCAAAATGGAGAAACTTAAGCTTCCAGGTCAGTTGTTTTAATTAAAATTTCAGCAGAAGGCCGTCTATTCGTAAAAAAAATGGGCGGCTTTTTTTGCATCTGTTACAATTGCGATGCATTTCAGTGGCAAATGCGGATGTTTTCTGGCATCTGTTAAAATTGCCTTTGAATTGAACTTATGTGCGATGTGCCTGAGATTTTCAAACTTTTGAAACAGGCTCTTGTTTTTCAATGACAGCACTGGTATACATTCGTTTAGTTGCTAAATTGTGTTTTTGCATTATCATGTAAATCGAACATTTTCGTTCAGTGTATTTGACTTGAAACTTTCATAAAAGTTAATATTCTTTCAAAAATGTTCATTTTGCTATTATCAAATAAAAGAGAGGAAATTTATGGCAAACAAAATCACAATTATCGGAGCGGGGCAGGTTGGTTCAACCATAGCATTTGAACTTACCGTAAAAGGCATTGCATCTGAAGTTGTATTGATTGACATCGATACAAAAAGGGCAATGGGCGAAGCTATGGATATCCGTCAGGGAACTCCATTTCTTGACCCTGTAAACATTCATGACGGTTCTTACGAAGATGCAAAAAATTCTGACGTTGTAATTGTCACATCTGGTGTTGCACGGAAACCAGGACAGACACGTCTTGATCTTGCTCAGACAAACGTAAATATCATGAAGAGCATCATTCCTCAGATTACAAAGGCTGCTCCAGATGCCATCTATATCATAGTTGCAAATCCTGTCGACATTCTTACATATCAGTTTGTAAAAACATCAGGAATTCCTTCAAACCGTATTATCGGTTCAGGAACAATGCTTGATACTGCACGTCTTAGAGCACGCATTGCAGAAATTTATCAGCTTGCCCAGCACAATGTGCATGCATACGTTTTTGGAGAACACGGAGACTCTTCATTCGTACCATGGTCATTGGCAAATGTAGCAACAATTCCGGTTGACAAATATCATGAATCTTTTGCAGGCAAAGATTTTCAGCCTATAAATCACGAAGAAGTTGAAACTTATGTTCGTAAATCTGGCGGCGTAATCATTGAAGCAAAAAGATGTACAAATTACGCAATTGCAGCAACAACTTCACATTTGTGCGACTGCATCAACAATGCAACTGATACAACTTTGACAGTTTCTTCCATGATGAATGGTGAATATGGCATTTCTGATGTATGTCTGTCCATCCTTTCTGTTGTGGGACGAAATGGTCTTACAGGCCGCCTGATTACACCTCTTACAGATGTTGAACTTGCAGCTCTCCGCCATAGTGCAGACTGCCTCAAGGCAACAATCGAACAGCTTGAATTCTAAGCGGTTCAGGCATTTTTACTTCAGTTTGCCGGCCCTTACTTTTAGTTATAGTTAGAGTTTAGCGTCTTCTTTTTACGGAAGGCGCTTTTTTTTTTATTTTTTTATTGCCGATTGTGCTGTTTTTTTATATCTTTATTAGTAACGCAAATAAATGTCCGAAAGGACTTTTGATAATAGGAGTTTTTAAATGGCTAAACAGTTATTATTTAGCGAAGAAGCTCGTGCAAAGCTTCTTGCTGGTGCAGAACAAATCGCAAAAGCTGTAAAAACAACACTTGGTCCATGTGGTCGTATGGTTATGTTGGACAAGAAATATGGTGCTCCGACTATTACAAAAGACGGTGTAACAGTTGCAAAAGACATCGAATTAGAAGATCCGTATGAAAACATGGGTGCTCAGTTTGTAAAGGAAGTTGCTTCCAAGACAAATGATGACGCAGGTGACGGAACAACAACAGCAACAGTTCTTTCCTATGCTTTTGTACGCGAAGGACTGAAAGCTGTAGCAGCTGGCATGCAGCCAATCGGTGTAAAACGTGGTATGGACAAGGCTGTAAAAATCGCCATTGAAGAGGTTCGTAAGAATTCTCGTGCTGTAAAAAGCGAAGCTGACATTACAAACATTGCAACAATTTCTGCAAACAATGACCCTGAAATCGGTAAGCTGCTTGCTGATGCAATCGCAAAAGTTGGTAAAGACGGTGTAATCACTGTAGAAGAAGCTAAGAACATGGAAATGACTGTTGATACTGTTGAAGGTATGCAGTTTGACCGTGGATACATTTCTTCATATTTTGTAACAGACCGCGAAGCAATGGAAGCTTCTTATGAAGATGCTTTTGTTCTTATTTACGACAAAAAGATTTCTACAATGAAAGATTTGCTGCCTTTGCTTGAAAAAGTTGCAAATGCAGGTCGTGCTCTTGTAATCATTGCAGAAGATGTTGATGGAGAAGCCCTTACAACTTTGGTATTGAACACAATTCGTGGAACAATCAAATGCTGTGCTGTCAAGGCTCCTGGTTTTGGCGATCGCAGAAAGGATATGCTTCAGGACATCGCAATTCTTACAGGCGGTACAGTAGTTTCTGAAGAAGTTGGACTTAAACTTGAAACTGCTGACATTTCTGTTCTTGGTCAGGCAAAATCTGTAAAGATTGACAAGGACAATACAACAATCGTTGGCGGTGCTGGCGACAAGGCTGCAATTTCTTCCCGCGTTGAAGAAATCAAACATGCAATTGAAAAATCTACTTCAAGCTACGACAAAGAACAGCTGCAGAAACGTCTTGCAAAACTTTCAGGCGGTGTTGCTGTAATCAATGTTGGTGCTGACACAGAAACTGAAATGAAGGAAAAGAAATTCCGCATTGAAGATACTATTGCTGCTACTCGTGCTGCTTTGGAAGAAGGTATTGTTCCAGGCGGTGGCGTTGCACTCATTCAGGCTGCAAAAGCTCTTGAAACAATTCCTGCTGAGCTTACAGAAGATGAAAAAGTTGGTTTCAAGCTGGTTCGCCGCGCTCTTGAAGAACCAATGCGCCAGATTGCTGACAATGCAGGTCTTGACGGTGCTGTAATTGCTGACCGTGCAAAAAATGAAAAAGCAGGTGTAGGATTTAATGCTTACACTGGCGAGTGGGTAAACATGGTTGAAGCAGGTATCATTGACCCTGCTAAAGTTACATGTTCAGCTCTTCGCAATGCTGCTTCAATTGCAGGAACAATGCTTACAACTGAATGTGCTGTAACTGACATTCCTGAACCACCTGCTGCTGCTCCTGCAGCTCCGGCTGGCGGAATGGGCGGAATGTACTAATTCTGGCTTTTCGCTGAAACTTTTTGAAAATCAGCCTGAATCTTTACGGTTCGCCCTGAATGAAATGCCTGTCTTTTCCAGAAAAATCATTTAGCTGGAAGAGTTCAGGCTTTTTTTTTCAGACATTTTTTGTAAAAAGCAGTAAACTGTGATAGAATTCCGCTCATGTGTGAAATTTAAATTTATGTAGGGAGATTAAGATGAGCTTTTTACGTGCTTTGGTCTGTATTTTGTGTCCGCCACTTGCCGTTCTTGACAAAGGCTGCGGTTCTGTGTTGATTACTTTGATTTTGACTTGTGTCGGCTGGATTCCAGGAGTTATAGCTGCTATAATTTTCTGCAAAAAATAGCAGCCCGTGAAGATTCACTTATAGTAAAAATTATCAGCAGGGATTAGAATCTTGTGCTGGTGGCAAAAATCCTTCAAGCCCGTCAATTTTTGGCGGAATTCCTACCATTTCCTGTAAGATTTCAAAATCAAGTTCTGTAAAATCGTCAGCTGTAAGGTCTGCAAGTTCAATTATTGACTGACGGCTGTTTGTTGTTGCAAGTCCTATTACTTTACAGCCTGCTGAACGTCCTGATTTCAGACCGTTGAAAGAATCTTCAAAAACAAGGCAGTTTTCCGGCTTGCATCCGCATTTTTCCGCTGCAAGAAGATATGGTTCAGGATCTGGCTTGCTTTTTGAAAAATCTTCTTCGGTAAGAATAAAATTGAACAGTTCATTAAATTCTGCATGCTTTTTGCAGACAAATTCCATCTTTTTTGCATTTGAACTTGTAACAATACAGGTTTTTATACCTTTGAGCTTCAATTCTTCAAGAAATTCCCTTGCGCCTGGAATATATTCCAGAGACATTTCTTCTTCAAATGATTTAAGTTTTGCAAGAATTTCATCATGCTTGTCTTTTATGCCGCCAAAAAAGTTGTCCATAATAAATCCAAGCGTATTTCCCTTAATTTTCAAACAAATTTGCCAGTCGCCCAGATATTCACGGCAAATTTCTCCCCAGAATTTTGAATACTGATGTTCTGTGTTTAAAACCACACCATCTAAATCAAAAAGGCATGCTGTTTCTTTCATAAAATCTCCCATAAAAAGTCAAGAAGATTGTTTCAACAATCGATTGACTTTTTACGCTGTTCCGTAATGTAATGAGGAACAGCAGTTCAATACGACCGGTCAAGGCACGCTTCGCTCAAGGCCTTGACTCGCTCGTTTTCAGGGATTGTATTAACCCCTGAATAATAAGTTTGCAACGCAAACTTCAGGTAAGATAAAGCCGCATTATTTTAGCGGTTTTATCTTACACTCCTGTAAAAATACCGCCCTTGTGGCTCTTCATGGATGGCTCAAAACTATCTGTTGTGAAAGACCAGTCCAAGTTTTGGCATAAATCCAAGGTTTGTTAAAATTCCTGATTCAGAATAGTAAACTGCTGTTGAACCGCCTGCTGAACATTCCCTCCTTGAACTTCCTCTAAAGTCATAGGTAAGGTTTGCTCCGATATAAGTGCAGATTTTTCTTGTAAGCTTCAGTTCGCCTTGAATAAAAGCTCCAATTCCAAACATTTTGGAGGTAGTTTCAATGTTTGTAACTGAACTGTAATTCAGTTTGTAATGAAAGCCTACTCCAAATGGCACGTACCATAATGCTGATTCATAGGCCCGAAAATATGCTCCTGCCTGAATTTCTGAAGTCCATATTGAAGAATAATCTGAACGTTTTTCATGGAATGTTATGCTGGAACGCTTTTCTGTAATTTTTTGGGGTTGAGAAAAATTAACTTGTGCATACAGTCCGAACGGAAGGGCAAAGGGTTTGAATCTTACCTGAATTTCACCGCCTGTTGCAGATGAAGTAATTGTTTTTGAAGTATTGTTCCAGTCATTTATTTCTAATGCGAATGGAACTGTAACGGCTGTACAGATGGCAATTTCATCCGAGTTTTTGAAGCTTACTCCAAAAATATTAGTCATGCAAAAGACTACAGATAGAATTAAAATAACTTTTTTCATAAAATTTTCCTGTTTTGTTTACTTTTAGTCTTTAAATTTATTTTTTTGCAACAACAACCATGGTTCTTGCGTTCTGGTCATAGGGAGAAAAATCAAAATCTCCGTAAACTTCTGCTGAAGAAAACCCTGCCTGAATCATCATTTTTTTCAGTTCAGCGCCAGAATAAAGCCTCTGTACAAATTCATGCTCAAAGCGTTTTCCTGTTTCATTGTCAATTAAAATCCATTTTGAACGAAGGCCTTCCCATGCTCCTTCAACTGAAAACTGGGTTAAAACAGTCTGTCCTTCCCGTTCAAACCATTCTCCTTCTGTAAAATAAAGAATTGCAGTTTCCCTGCTTGTACATTCAAGTATAAATGTTCCGCCGTCTTTTATGGCTGCTGCAATATTTTTCAAAATGGCAAAATCTTCTTCTACTGTGTCGCAGTATCCGAATGAAGTGTAAACATTGCAGGCTGCATCAAATTTTTTTTCAGTTTGGAAAGTTCGTAAATCTGCTTTTACAAGGTTAAGATTTACACCTTCATCGGCGGCTGTTTCTGCAGCAGCATCGAGTTCATCCTGAATTATGTCAACACCTGTAACGTCCAGACCCAGTAGTGCCAGTTCAACGGCAATCCGTCCAGGGCCGCAGCCTGCTTCAAGAATTGAACATCCTTCCTTTAAATCTGCTATGCGGCAAAGGCGTTTTGCAACAGCCGGTGCTTCTGCCCATCTCTGTGAGTCAAACATGATTGGCCCGAATTTCAGCCAGAAATCATCATTTTCAAACCATTGTTTTTTCTGTTTCAATGTACCCATCTTTTTTTCCTAAAAAGAGTATATCATATTTGCATAAAGAAATAAGGTGATATTGAAAGAATTTGACAAACAGGTTCAATTTTTAAGTTAAATTGGCCGAGAAATGACTTCATTGACAACACTGATATTTTAGTTTACCCTTTAAAATCGATAATTAGGATGAAATATGATACCAGCTCAGCGCCAGCAGCAGATTTTAACATTGATTAGAAGTACAGGTCACGTTCAGGTGAGTTCACTTGCCAAATCATTTGGTGTGAGCGAACTGACGATTCGCAGGGATTTAAAACTTTTGAGTGACAATGGCCTTTTGAGTAGACGTTTTGGCGGTGCTGTCCTTGAAAAGACTTCCCGACACGAAATAGATTATTCTGAAAAAATTTCTGAATTCCGTGAACAGAAAGTTGCAATTGGAGCAAAGGCTGCCGAGCTTGTAGACGAAGGTGACATTATTTTTGTGAATGGCGGAAGTACGACGGTAAGCGTCATTGAATCCCTGCTAAAAACCAACAAAAAAATCACGATTATTACGAACAATGTTGATATCATCCGTTTTTTGAACAAGGATGAAAATGCAACGGTGATTTTTACAGGCGGTGTGTTCCGTGCAAAGTCCAGAAGCATGAGTGGTTCGCTGTCTTCGCCTTTAATGCAGAATATTTGGGCCAGCAAAAGTTTTATAGGCGTGGATGGTTTTTCCATAAAGCACGGGCTTACGTTCAATGTTTATGAAGAATCCCTTACTACACAGACGATGATTGAGCGGACAAACGGCAAGGTTTATGCTGTTACTGCAGGAAATAAAATCAACGTTGTGTGCAATTTTAAGGCTGTTGATGTAGGTCGCATTGATGCTGTAGTTACAGACGGAGTTGGCGGGCAGCTTCTTGAAAATGAACCTTTTTCACCAGAAATTATCGTTGCCGACTGAAATTTTGGAAAATGCTTGGTGAAATTCAAAATCTTTTAAAAGAAAATGTATGTGAAGCTCAGGCTCAAAAAATGTCTGCATACATGAAGGGACATTTTGCCTTTGCAGGAATTCCTCGTCTAAAGCTTTTAAAGCTTGCTGCACCAATTTTTAAGGCTTCTGCAAAAAATCCTTTGGATTGGAATCTTGTTTTTGATTTGTGGCAGGAAGATTTTCGGGAGGCACAGTATATTGCCCTTGAATACATTGGCCGGCATCATAAGGAACTTGTTTCTTCGGACATTGACAATCTGAAATCTCTTATTGTGGAAAAATCCTGGTGGGAAACAGCAGATACGATTGACGGCTTTGTCGGTGAACTTGTGTTGAAAGATGAAAGTTTGAAAACCACGATGCTTGAATGGGCCTCTGACAGGAATTTATGGCTCAGGCGAGTCGCAATTGATTTTCAGCAGCGGTGAATTTTTTATAGATAAAGCAATAGGCTGGAGTTTAAGAGATTACAGCAAGGTTAATCCTGACTGGGTTCATAGCTTTCTTGAAAGATATTCTGAAAAGCTTGCCCCTCTGAGTATAAGGGAAGCTGGAAAATATTTATAGGGACGTGCTGATTAACACTTGAAGCGATTCCTCAGCACTTCCTGTCAAATTGAGGTCTGTCCTAAAAGTAAAATTCATAGTGTCATTTTCGAATTTCGGCATGACAGAACTTATCAGTCAGCCCCATATTAACGTATGCGCTTTCGCGCATGCCTTGCCCCTTCCTTTGGTCGTGGCAAGGATTAGACAATATGTAGTGCCATCCAGTTTGTAAAAACGTGGATTTAGCGTCAAAATG
>JAEDIW010000003.1 GCA_016296655.1 Treponema sp.
TTATATTTTATTTTTTTGTCATTGACAAATGGCACAACATATCAGGAGAAGGGGTTGTGGCGAAAACGCTTTGCGGTTGAGCCCAAGGGGAAGGCTTTCCCCTTCCTGAAATTCTGTGAGGTGATTTTGGACTGTTTTGTGGCAGTGCGGGTTTGATGGGGGGTATGTGATGACTTTAATTCAGCTTAGGTATGCAACGGTGGTTGCCGGGGAAAATTCGCTTAATGATGCGGCAAAAAAACTTTATATTTCTCAGCCGAGTCTTACGGCGTCGATTCATCAGCTTGAGGATGAGATTGGGGTGGAGCTGTTTATCCGTTCAAAGAGTGGAATCAAGCTGACTCCTGAGGGGGCGGAATTTATTGGCTATGCACGGCAGGTTCTGGAGCAGTATGAGCTTCTGGATGCAAAATATATTCAAAAAAAGAATGCAAAGAAGAAATTCAGTGTTTCGATGCAGCATTATACTTTTGCGGTAAATGCGTTTGTGGAAGTTGTGAAGAGATTTGGCATGGATGAATATGAATTTGCTGTTTACGAAACTAAAACTTATGATGTCATTCAAAATGTAAAAAATTACAGGAGTGAGCTTGGGGTTTTGTATCTGAATGATTTTAACCGCAGGGTTCTGGAAAAATTGTTTAGTCATGATGAAATTGTTTTTACGCCGCTTTTGGAATGTGGCATTTATGTTTATATGGCTAAGTCTAATCCGCTTTCTGCAAAATCTGAAATTTCTATGGAAGAGCTGCAGGAATTTCCGTGTCTTGCCTTTGATCAGGGGGAGCGGAACAGTTTTTATTTTGCGGAAGAGGTGCTTTCTACGTGGAATTACAGGCAGCTGATTCATGCTAGTGACCGTGCTACGCTGCTTAATTTGATGAAGGGGCTGAACGGCTATACTTTGTGTTCGGGGATTATTTGCGAAGAGTTGAACGGTGATGAATATTGTGCTGTCCGTTTGAAACGAGATGAAAAAATGACGATTGGATATATTGCCCGCAGGGATGCTGTAATCAGTTCGATTGGCAGGGAGTATATTGCAGAGCTGTCGAAATATAAGGCGCTGAACTGAATTTTTTGCCGGGAAATGCTGGGGCAGCTGGCGAGATGTGGCAGGCATTGGAAAAGTGTGCCGTGTGGACTGCGAGATGTGGCTGGGAGGGCAGGGGAATTATGGTTTTTCCGTTTGATGAAGGGTCTGCGTATGAAGAATGCAGGCAGATGATAAAAGAAATTGAAAATGGGTTTCTGCGCATAGAAACTTGTGGGCGGGTAAGTGAAGAACGTGCCGGACAGGGAGTTATGCTGGGCGCCTTGCTTTGCCGCAATGATGCTGGCGAAAAAGTTGTTTTAAGAACTGTTTCTGGCATTTCAAAAAAACTTGTTCCTGTGCAGACAGGAAATGAAATTTATGTTCCTCCTGTTGTGAGTGCATCGGAAATTGACGAGGCTCTTGCAAAAAATGACAGGACAATCCATGAACTTACGGCAAAAATTAATCTGCTTAAGGAAAAACGAAAATTGCCGGATGGAAAATATTCTGACATGTCAGCAGAAGAAAAGGAGCTTGTTGAAGAACGTGGATTTCTTTGCATGGAATCCCAGAAAAAAGTTTTTGACTTGTATTCCTTTTTTTGTGCAGATTTGAAAAAGCGTTCGCTCAGGGAAATCTGCGGCGCTGCAAACTTTGTTCGCAGCGGAAATTCTGTAGAAAAATTGCCGCCGACTGGAACTGGCGACTGCTGTGCCCCAAAGCTTTTAAATTATGCCTACGGGCATGCTCTTGTGCCTTTCAGTATATGCGAAGTTTTTTATGGTGCTGGAACAGGTTCAAAAACTTCAGGAATAATTTGCGAGCCTTGCGAGGAACGCTGCGCTCTGATTTTGCCTGAAATGCTTGGCCTGAAAATTTTATACCGGGACAAAGATATTGTTGTTGTGGACAAGCAGAGTGGGCTTTTAAGCGTTCCTGGCAGGGGACCTGACAAGCAGGACTGTATTGTAAACCGATTGAAGCGGCTTTTTCCTGAATGCATTGAACAGCCTTCGGTTCATCGGCTAGATATGGAAACCAGCGGGCTTATGGTTCTTGCCTTGAATGCAGAAAGCCAGCGGAATCTGCGCATTCAGTTTGAAAAAAGCGAAATCCGCAAAAAGTACATTGCTGTTTTAGATGGAAATCTGCTTAAAAAAGGAATTAATAGAACTGGTTCCATGGAATTATATTTCCGGCTTGATGTAGACAATCGTCCTCATCAGATTTGGGATGATGTTTATGGAAAAAAAGCTGTAACTCAGTGGCAGATTCTTGGAATTGAATCTTACACCGCACCAAATGGCCAGAAACGTTCTGTTACAAGAGTTGAATTTGTGCCGCTGACAGGAAGAACTCATCAGCTCAGGCTTGCAAGTGCGGACAGCCACGGCTTTGGTGTGCCTATTGTAGGCGATAGTTTATATGGTACTTGTGCTGAGGGCGAAAGGCTTTTGCTCCATGCCTGCTGCCTTGCCTTTGTTCATCCGGCAACAGGCATGCCAATGGAATTTGACTGCAAAAGCCCGTTCTAAGATTTTGATGCTGTGTTTTTCAGGCAGCGTTTTTTTTATTTTTTCAGTTCAAGTCCATCTTTGAAGGCATGCCCTACTGATTCTCCAAGTGTAATGTAAAGTCTGTTTATAGGGTCATAGGTTACAGGTTCTAGCTTTTTGTAATCTATTGTGCCGTCTGTCAGGATTTTTTCATCTGCACAGACATTTACAATTTCACCGAAAAGATGACCTGATTTTTCATCGTAGCTGGTAAACTTGCATTCCAGTGCAAAAGGAAGTTCTTCAAAAAGAGGGGCATCAACATTTTCAGCTTTTACGGCATGGAATCCAGCTTTTTCGACTTTGCCAGGTTCTGAATTGCCTGAAACAAGTCCCGCGTAATCGCAGGCTTTGACCTGAGATTTAGTTCCAAGGCTTACAGTAAATTCTTTTTTTGCAAGCAGATTTTTTACGGTTTTGTGGTCAGGTGCAAGGCACAGGAAAATCTGTGCGGTGTCACCGATTGAGCCCCATGCTGCGTTCATGACATTTGCATTGCCGTTTTCGTCGTATGTTCCAATGATGAAAACAGGCATTGGGTAAAGCCATTCCTTTGCTCCAAAATTTTTTCTCATTTTTTGCCTCCGTTTTCAGATGTGCCGGTTGACTGTAAAAGTAAAGACAGGCACATATCTGTTGAATTTTTTCCAGTGAAGTCTAGCAGATTGTGTAAAAAATTGCATCAAATTTTGATTTTTTATGGCACTATGCCTTGAATTTATTTGAAAAGGAAAATTCAAAGCTGTATATTTAAAATATGTTTTCTCAGAGGCTTTTACACATCATCGGGGATTCGTTTTTCAAAATTCTGTTGCCGGGTCTTACAATGACAGTTCCGCTGACAGTTTTATCATTCAGCTTTGCTCTGATTATTGCGGTTATTGTTGCCATGATTCAGTTTGCAAAAATCCGTGTTCTTAAAGAAATTGCGCGGTTTTACATCTGGATTATCAGGGGAACTCCAGTTTTAGTTCAGCTGTATCTGGTGTTTTACGGACTTCCGGGGCTTGGAATAACGCTTGACCCTTTTCCGTCGGCAGTAATTGTTTTTTCTATTAATGAAGGGGCTTATGCTGCAGAAACTGTAAGGGCTGCTCTGGAATCAATCCCCAAAGGACAGATTGAAGCAGGCTATTGCGCCGGCATGACTTATTTTCAGATAATGAGGAGAATTGTTTTGCCGCAGGCATTTAGGACGGCTTTTCCGCCGCTTTCAAATTCTCTGATTGCCATGGTAAAAGAAACTTCGCTTGCCGCAAATATTACGGTTGTGGAAATGTTTATGGCTGCTCAGCGCATTGTTGCCCGAACTTATGAACCTCTGGCACTGTATTGCGAAGTTGCCCTGATTTATCTGCTTTTTTCCACCGTGCTTACAAAACTTCAGGCGGCTGGTGAAAAACGGCTCAATGCTGCCGGTTACTAGGGGCTAAAATGATGATTGAAGTGAAAAATTTGAAAAAATCTTTTGGTGCGCTTCAGGTTCTGAAAGGTGTTGATTTGAATGTAGAAAAAGGGGATGTGGTTGCAATTGTAGGGCCTAGCGGTTCGGGAAAAACTACGCTTTTGCGCTGCATGAATTTTCTGGAAACGGCGGACAGCGGAACTTTGGCTTTTGACAGCGAAATTTTTGATTTAAGGACAATAAGCAAAAAAGACATCCTTCGCCTGCGCCGGAAAACTGGGTTTGTCTTTCAAAATTTCAATCTGTTCAGAAACATGACAGTCCTTGGCAACGTAATGGAAGGCCTTGTAACAGCCAGGAAAATTCCTGTGGGGCAGGCTGAACAAACTGCCCGAACTGCTCTTGAAAAGGTGGGGCTTTTGGATAAGGCAGATTCTTTTCCGCATCAGCTTTCAGGGGGACAGCAGCAGAGGGCAGCTATTGCCAGAGCTCTTGCCGTAAATCCTGGAATCATTTATTTTGATGAACCGACTAGTGCTCTGGACCCTGAACTTACAGGAGAAATTCTTGCTGTAATGAAAAAACTTGCAGAAGAAGGCATGACAATGGTTGTGGTTACCCATGAAATGGGATTTGCCCGCAATGTTTCTACAAAAACTGTTTTTATGGAAAACGGCGAGGTGATTGAAAGCGGAAATTCAAAAGATGTTTTTGAAAATCCAAAAAAGGAACGGACAAGAGAATTTTTGAACTGTAAGTGATTTGCCGCTTGGCCGGCTTTGTATATACGATGTTTTACGGGAGATTTTTATGAAAATTTTTAAAATTTTATCGGTTTTTTGTTTTACGATTTTTGTAATTTGTGGTTGTGCAAAAAAAACTTCGGGTGATGAGCTTTTGGGCGAAATAAAAAAGAAAGGCGAAATGGTCATTGCTACTGAAGGAACTTGGGCTCCGTGGACATTCCACGACGAAAAGGACATGTTGACAGGCTTTGACATTGAAGTTGCCCGGAAAATTGCAGAAAAAATTGGGGTAAAGGCAAATTTTGTAGAAGTTGAATGGGACGGAATTTTTGCAGGAATTGATTCCAAACGTTACGATTTGGCTGCAAACGGTGTTGAAATTACCCCGGAACGGGCCCAGAAATACGATTTTTCTGAACCGTACTGCTATATTTACACGGCCATAATTGTTCGCGGTGACAATGATTCCATACATTCGTTTGAGGATTTAAAGGGAAAGCAGACTGCAAATACTTTGGCAAGCACTTATGCAAATCTTGCTGAAAGTTACGGCGCTCATGCAGTTGGCGTTGATGATTTGAATCAGACTTTGCAGCTGGTTTTGGAAGGCCGTGTAGATGCAACTTTGAATGCTGACATTTCGTTCTACGATTACATGAAAGTTCATCCTGATGCAAACCTGAAAATTGTTGCACGAACAAAGGATTCTTCACAGGTTGCTATTCCGCTGCGGAAGAACGAAACTACTCAGTCCCTGCTGAAAGAAATTAATTCTGCAATTCTGGAACTTCGTCGTGATGGTACTCTTTCAGAATTGTCCAAAAAATTTTTTGGTGAAGATTTTTCAAATAAAAAATAAATTCTGGGCGATGCATTTTTAGAAGTTTGGAGCGGCATAGGATTGAAGGGGCTTTAGTCCACCGCAGGACGCTTGCGGCCGAGGAGGATGAGCGGATAGCGAACCCCGGAAAGCCTGGTTTTTGCGGTTTGCCGCAAAAAGCCGCCCTGAAAAGAGTAGCTGATTTTAGAAAGAAAAAAGGTGATTTGCGATGAATGATTTTATGAAGCTTGCAGTTGAAGAGGCTGAAAAGGGAATTGCTTCGAATGAAGGCGGGCCTTTTGGATGTGTAATTGTAAAAAATGGGGAAGTTGTCGGAAAAGGGCACAATCAGGTTGTAAAAAATAATGATCCGACTTGTCATGGTGAAATGATGGCAATCCGCGAGGCCTGCAGAAAAACGGGAAATTTTGACCTTTCTGGCTGCGAACTTTACACGACTGGAGAGCCTTGTCCGATGTGCTTTGGGGCAATTTTGTGGGCAAATATTTCAAAGGTTTTCTATGGCTGTAACATAAAGGACACTGAAAAGATTGGTTTCAGGGACAGGCGTTTTTATGAGGACAGCGAAAAAATAAAAGCTGAACTTTTTGAAGAAAATGGGCGTGAAGAATGCCTTGAACTTTACAGAAAATATAGTCAAAGGATTGAAAAAACAAATTACTAGCGCTGGATTTTTTTGTGCTATAGCTGCGAGGTCGTTATGGTTGGCTGAATGGTCGGTCTTAATTGATGGGCTTAATGGTCGGGCTGAGCAGCGGAATGCTTGAAGAAATTGAAAAATCTAAAAAAAATATATTTTTTTTGAAAAAAAGTGTTTGCATGACCGGCTATGTGTGATATTCTCCATTCACCGTTAAAAACTGCTGTATGCTGAAAAGGCGTGGGCGGGACTAGTTCCGCATTTTTTGACATTCCAGGGGTAAACGAAATTGTATAATCGTGAAGATTTCGTTTCCAATTCTGATTGGAAAAAATTTCTGGAGTTTTCGAAGAATCTGGAAACTCCTAATATCGTTGTCAACGTCAACACCGTTAGAAAAAATTTCATAAAGTTACGTGATTCTTTTCCTTATGCGCGCATTTATTATGCTATGAAGGCCAATCCCGGTGAACCTGTTCTAAAAATGCTTATTGAAGAAGGCTGTTGCTTTGACATAGCATCCCGCTATGAGCTGGATAAAATCCTTGCTCTTGGGGCTAAGCCTGATAATCTTTCTTATGGCAATACAATTAAAAAAGCCCGCGACGTAAAGTATTTTTACGAAAAAGGCGTGCGCATGTTTGCAACAGACAGCAAGGAAGATCTTAAAAATATTGCAGAATTTGCCCCGAAATCCAGGGTTTATGTCCGCATTCTTGTTGAAAATTCTGTTACGGCAGACTGGCCTCTTTCCAGAAAATTCGGCTGCCATCCTGATATGGCCTATGATTTGCTTGTACAGGCGCGCGATATGGGGCTTACTCCTTATGGAATCAGTTTCCATGTAGGCAGCCAGCAGCGTGATATTGGTCAGTGGAATGATGCCATTGCAAAGGCAAAATATCTTTTCAATTCTCTGGAAGAAGAGGAAGATATAAAGCTTACGATGATTAACATGGGCGGAGGTTTTCCTGCTTCTTACATAGAGCCTACAAATACTCTTGATGTTTATGCTTCTGAAATTACCCGATATCTGCAGGATGACTTTGGCGAAGATATCCCGGAAATTATTCTGGAGCCTGGACGTTCGCTTGTTGCCGATGCAGGAATCCTTACGAGTGAAGTTGTACTCATTTCAAGGAAAAACAATACGGCTTTGAGCCGCTGGGTTTACATTGATGCTGGAAAATTCAACGGGCTTATTGAAACTCTCGATGAGTCAATAAAATATCCTATTGTTACGGAAAAAGATGGAGGCAAGGAAAGCGAAGTAATTATTGCCGGCCCGACTTGTGACAGTATGGACATCATGTATGAAGATGCAAAGTACAAGCTGCCCCGTGATTTGAAAATAGGCGACAAATTGTACTGGCTTTCAACGGGAGCATATACTTCAACTTATGCTTCTGTAGAGTTTAACGGCTTTCCGCCGCTGAAAACCTATTTTATGTAGCCGGCAAAAGTTTGTTGTACAGGAACGGTTTTGCTGAAAAGCTGCCGTTCCTGTATATAGTGTATGGATTTTGAAAAGAATTCGGAATGACACTGTATTTTGAACTTTTCAGACAGCCCTGAAAATTCCGCTGACTTTCAAAATATTCAGCAAAATGTACAAAATGCATAAAAGTGCAAGGCACAGAATGTTCAGAAATGTAAAAACTGCCATGTAATTTTTTCCGCATTTTTGTGTGAGTTCTGCGTTTTCCGGGTTTTTGTAGATTTTGTAGGAAATCAGGCTTGCAAGCGAAGCGACCAGAGTTCCAAGCCCGCCGATGTTTACGCCCAAAAGCAGCTTTTCATGGCTTTCGCAGAACGGTTCAAGAAGCAGAGCCGCAGGAACATTGCTTATAACCTGACTTGCCAGAATCCCTGAAATAAATTCATTTCCTTTTACAATTGTCTGCAAAAATGTCTTTATGGACTCGATTTTTCCGATGTTGCCTGTAAAAATGAAAAATGCACAGAAAGTAAGCAGAAGCATGTAGTCGACTTTTAAAAGAATCTGCCGGTCTGTTGCAAAAACTGCCACAAAAATTATAAATGCCAGAAAATGTGCAGGAATCAGGCGAAATACGCACAAAAGGCATAAGCAGAAAAGAATTGTGCATGCAAAAATCTTTTCTTTTTTATTTGCTTTATGTTTATGAGGTTTGTCACTTTCTTCTGTAGAATTTGCAGGATTTGAATGGTCTGTGCCGTCAAAATCAATCTGAGTTTTTGGAATGAAAAAAGTCAGCAGAACAAGAACCAGCAGGGAAAATGCAGTATAGGGCAGCAAAATCCTGACAAAGCCGATTGCAGAAATATCCATCTGTGTATATAGAAAAAGATTCTGTGGATTGCCTAAAGGTGTGAGCATGCTGCCCAGGTTTGCGGCAATTGTTTCGAGTACTGTCAGAAATGCGGCCTGCCTGTAAGCTTTGAGTTTTTTTATGATTATCAGGGTAAACGGCACAAGGGTAATCAGCGCAACGTCATTTGTTATGAACATACTCAGGAAAAAGCAGCTTACAGTCAGTGCAAGTGCAGTTGACCTGAAGTTTTTCATCTTTCTGCATAAAAATTCAGCTCCTGCGGTGAAAACCTGGCATGTCTGAAATCCTGATACAACTGTCATGAGCGAAAATAAAATGAACAGAACCCTCATGTTAAAATATTCTGCATAATCTGCACTTGGCGGAACAAAAACTGCAGATATGGCGGCGGCTACAAAAGCTGCTGTAAAAACGGCTTCCCGTCTGGCAAACGCAATGATTTTTTTTAGCATGCGCAATTATACTCCCATGCATAGAGTTTATACAATAAGAAGTTTTTAAGGTTCTCTTGTATAAAAAATTTAATAGTGTTATACTTCGATGCATAAATATTTAATTGGAGTGTATAGTTATGCATTTAAATACACGTTTTGTTGACGGTGGTGTTACAGCTCCACTGGGATTTACGGCTAATGGAATTCTCTGCCACATCAAGGCAAGCCGTAAGACTAATGACACTGCCCTGATTTTTTCGGAAAAACCATGTTCCGCTGCCGGTATGTTTACGCAAAACCGTGTTAAAGCCGAATGTGTAAAACTGACAATGAAAAATATTGCAAACGGTCGTATGCAGGCTGCAGTTGCAAACAGCGGTAATGCCAATGCCTGTACAGGTCAGCAGGGCGCACAGAATGCATACCGTATGGCAAAATCAGCTGCCGATGCACTTGGAATTTCCTGTGAAGATGTGATTGTCTGTTCTACAGGTGTAATTGGACAGCAGCTTCCTGTTGAAAAAATTGAAGAAAACATGTCAGCTCTTAAAGCTGGACTTTCCAAAAAAGGTCATGAACAGGCCCGTATTGCCATCATGACAACAGACACTCAATATAAAGAATGTGCCGTTCAAACTGAAATTGGTGGAAAAACCGTAACGATTGGTGGAATGTGCAAAGGTTCAGGAATGATTCACATTAATCTTGGAACAATGCTGTGCTTTATTACAACGGACTGTGCAATAAGCCCGCAGATGCTTGAAAAGGCTCTGCATGAAAGCGTTGCAGGCACTTACAACTGCGTTTCTGTTGACGGCGACACAAGCACAAATGACACTTTGACGATTATGGCAAACGGAATGGCCGGCAATGCTGAAATTTGCAGCGAAGATGCTGATTTTGAGGCTTTTACAGCAGCCCTGAATGTGCTGAATACTGTAATGGCAAAAAAAATTGCTGCTGATGGTGAAGGTGCAAGCCGACTTGTTGAATGTTACGTAAAAGGTGCTTCTTCTGTTGAAAATGCCCGGATTCTTGCAAAAGAAGTGATTTGTTCAAATCTTGTAAAAGCTGCAATGTTTGGAAAGGATGCAAACTGGGGGCGTATTCTGTGTGCAATGGGCTATTCTGGCGCTGACTTCACTCCTGAAAAAACTGACGTATATTTTGTAAGCTATCCCGATTCAAGCCGTTATTTTGTTCCAGGCGAAAATGACGAAATTGGTAGTGCTGACGGTTCTCTAGGAGGTAAATTTGAAAGCCTTCAGGTCTTTAAGCATGGAGTTCCTTTGGATTTTGATGAGGATAAGGCAAAAAGCATCCTTAGTTCTGAATCTGTTCAGATTCTGGTTGTCCTTGAAGACGGCGAATTTGAAGCAAAGGCCTGGGGGTGTGATTTAACATACGATTACGTGAAGATTAACGGCGACTACCGTACATAATTGCCTGTAAAGCAATGACTTACGGCAACTTTACGGAAAGCGCTGAGTAATCGGTTCAAGTTTCAGTCAGCACTTTCCTTAAACTTTTGAGGAAACAAAAATGGAAGATTTGAATGAATTAAAAATTGCAGTTTCTACGGATTCCCGTGGAAGACTTTTGAATAATGAGCAGTGGTCTGATGTCTTGATTCAGGCTATGCCATATTTTAAACAGTGGGTTGGAAAGGTTGTTGTTGTTAAATATGGCGGAAATGCCATGCTCAATGACGAACTGAAGCTTGCTGTAATGAAAGATATTGTTCTTTTGAATACAATCGGCATTCATGTTGTTCTGGTTCATGGCGGAGGTCCTGAAATCAACAAAATGCTGGATAAAGTGGGCAAAGAGAGCAAATTTATCAATGGGTTGCGCTATACAGATGCTGAAACTATGGAAATTGTTCAGATGGTACTCACTGGAAAACTGAACAAAGAAATTGTCGGTCTTCTGGTAAAGGAAGGCGGCTATGCTGTAGGTTTGAGCGGTGTAGATTCTGGGCTTTTGAGGGCAAAAAAGCTTGAAAAGGCAGATAAAGTTGATTACGGTTTTGTTGGCGAAGTAACTGAAGTAAATCCTGAAATTGTAAAATCTCTTTTGCAGTCAAACGCAATACCTGTTATTTCGACAGTAGCACTTGGCGAAGATGATGATTCAAGCTGCTACAATATAAATGCCGACACCGCCGCCGCAAAAATTGCCGTTGCCTTGAAGGCTGAAAAATTCATTCAGCTGACAAATGTTCCAGGCGTTTTGAAAGACATCAATGATGTAAGTTCGCTGATTCCGCGAATTCCAAAGCAGACTGTTCCAAAACTTATTGAAGATGGAACAATTGCTGGTGGCATGATTCCGAAAGTTGAATGTTGCATGATTGCTTCGAAAGGCGGTGTTCCGCGCACGCATATTATTGACGGACGTGTTCCACATTCCCTTCTGCTTGAAATGTTCAGCGATCGTGGTGTTGGTACAATGATTTTCTAAAATTCAGGGTATAAAAATAGGGTATAAAATGAAAAAACTTATTGTAAATAATTACGGCAGTTTTGAAACTGTCTTTGTAAAAGGTAACGGTTCAACATTGTGGGACAGCAATGGAAAAGAATTTATTGATTTCCTTTCAGGAATCGGTGTAAACAGCCTGGGGCATAATTATAAGCCTCTTGTTCAGGCAATTCAGAATCAGGTTGAAAAACAGATTCATATTTCAAATTACTATTTCAGCGATGTTGGACTGGAATTTGCAGAAAAGCTTCTTGCAGCTACGGGGTTTGAAAAAGGATATTTTGGCAATTCCGGGGCAGAAGCAAACGAGGCTGCCATAAAACTTGCAAGAAAGTGGGGCTATCTGAACGGCGGGGAAAAAAGGCGTACTATTTATACTCTTGAAAAATCTTTTCACGGCAGGACAATTGCAACTTTAACTGCAACAGGGCAGGAAAAATTTCATCCGGCTTGCTTTGCACCTTATTGCGAAGGTTTTAAAACAATTAAAGCCAACGATTTTGAAGCGATAAAAACAGCTTTTGATGATACAACGGCAGCCTTGATTATTGAATGTATTCAGGGCGAAGGCGGTGTAAATCTTGTTGATCCTGTATGGGCCAAGGCCGCTGCAGAAGCTGCCCGCAAGGCTGGAGCAATTGTAATTGCCGACGAAGTTCAGACTGGAGTTGGCAGAACGGGAACTTATCTTGCAAGCCAATGGCTTGGGTTTGAGCCTGATGCTGTAACCCTTGCCAAAGGAATTGCAGGCGGCGTTCCAATGGGAGCGTGTTTGTTCCGTGGCAAAGCCGCTGAGGTTTTTGTAGCAGGCGACCATCAGTCGACTTTTGCAGGAAATCCTCTGGCATGTGCGGCAGGGCTTGTAGTTCTTGAAACTCTTTCAAAACCTGGTTTTTACGAAAGGGTAAATCAGGCTGGTGACTATATCCGCGATTCTATCAAAAAATGGAATAATCCGATTGTTGCAGATGTACGCGGAAAAGGTCTTATGGTTGGAACTCAGGTTATTTCTTCTATAAAACCATTTGATATTGAAGTTGCCTGTATGAAAGAAGGTCTTTTAACTTCTGTTGCAGGTTCTGATGTTGTCCGCTTTTTGCCGCCGCTTACAATCAGCGACGAAGAAATTGAAAAAGGTCTTGCAATCTACAAAAAAGTGCTGGACGCTTTCGCAAAACAGTAAGGCATTTGCCGGCTCCCATCGCATCTGCCGGGGGCCAGGCACCTGTCAGGCACTTGCCACACCATGGGGCATCCGTCGGTATCTGCCAGGCATTTGCCACACCCATGGGGCATCCGTTGGCACCTGCCAGGCATTTGCCAATCCTCAGTACTTGCCAAAAAATCTACAGCCTTCCGTACATTTTTCTGTACTCGGAAGGACATAAGCCTGTGCATTTCTTAAAAATCCTTGAAAAATGAAACTGATTTTCGAACGAAAACTTTTTGGAAATGTCCCCAATTGACAGGCTTGTGTTGCAAATCATGGCAGCGGCAGCCTTTGTCTTAAGCCTGTAAAAATACTGCATCGGCGTAATATTCATTTTCTGCCGGAAAATCCTTATAAAATGTTCGCAGCTTATCCCCATTTCAAAAGCAATTTCTTCGATTTTTAAGTTTTCATAAATCCTGCTTTCCATTATTTTCATAGCACGGCTTATATGCCCTGCATTCACCGCAGAAGCTTCATGGGCATTCAGGTTCACCCCCTCAGATTTTCCGCTGTTTCCCCCAAAAATTCTGTACAAAAGCCCTTCCATCAAAAGTTCTGCAGATTTTTTCAGCAGCTCGTTTTCAGTATTCGACATCTTGAAAATTTCTTCAAAAATAAACTGCACAGCCCCTTCTTCCACCGTAATCCGTTTCTGACTACCTTTGCAGGCCTTGCACAGCCTCTGAAACAGTTCCTGCTCATTTTTTTTATCAACAGAAAATAGAACCGCATAATAAGTAATCGGTTTTTCAATCCTGTCAGGCAAAATCGAATGAAATTCCAGTGGCTGAGTAATAAAAAGGCTCCTGTTTTCTATCAGAATCCGCTGCCTGTTTGACAGAAAAGTCCCCGAACCTTCCAGAAAAAAGTGAATCTCAAATTCGTTTTCCCTGTGAGAATGGTATCGTCCATTCCATGCAGCCTTGTTCCCCAAAAACATGCGGTAAACATAAACCGACTCAATCAATTTCATACCATTATTATATAATATCAATTACAGATATGTAAAATCAATTTTATCTATGTTTTGCTGCAGAATTCAGCATGATAATAAACTTAAGTTTTAGGGCGACTTTTTGAGCAGGCTCAAAAACCGGGCTATTCGGGGTTCCGCGTCAAGCGCTCCAGCCGCTTCAGGCGGCCGCCATGCGCCCCTACTATCCCTGTCGCTTGGCAAAAGATTTATAAGGTGGCAAAAATTGAACACTGTTGCAGGAATTGATTTAGGAACACAAAGTCTGAAAATTGTTGTCTATGATTATGAAAATCATTCTGAGGTTATAAAAACTTCAGAAAAAATAGACATTATTGCAGAAAATAACGGAACTCGCGAACAGAAAGCTGAATGGTTTAAAAAAGCCATGTCATCCTGTTTTGCAAAAATTCCCTCGGAAATCCGCTCCAGCATAAAGGCTTTGGGAGTTTCCGGCCAGCAGCATGGATTTGTTCCACTGGATAAAAATGGAAATGCCGTTTACAACGTAAAACTCTGGAACGACACTTCCACCGCTGAAGAATGTAAAAAAATCACCGAAACCCTTGGTGGCGAACAAAAAGCAATTGCAGAAGCCGGAAACCTCATCATGCCAGGTTTTACAGCCGGAAAAATTTTATGGCTCAAGCTGCACAAGCCTGAAGCTTTTGAAAAACTGCACTACATCATGCTGCCTCATGACTATTTGAATTATCTGCTTACAGGTGAATATGTGATGGAATACGGCGACGCTTCAGGTACAGCTCTTTTTAACCCTGTACGCCGCACCTGGTCAAAGAAAATTTGTGATGCGATTGACAGTAGCCTTTATTCAAAACTCCCGGAACTCATTGGTTCTGACAAAACCTGCGGCCTGGTAACTGCAGAAGCTGCAGCAGAATTCGGCATTACAGAAGGAATCCCCGTTTCTTCTGGAGGCGGAGACAACATGATGGGCGCAATCGGAACAGGAACTGTTGCTCCAGGCGTTCTTACAATGAGCATGGGAACTTCCGGCACATTGTACGGCTATTCAGACAGCTTTGTTGCAGACCCAGTTCAGGGCATTTCAGGCTTCTGTTCCTCATCAGGCGGATATCTGCCGCTTCTCTGCACAATGAACTGTACGGTTGTTACTGAATTTACACGCTCTTTGTTTGGCCTTGACGTAAAGGAATTTGATGCTGTTGCAGAAAAAGCTGCTCCAGGATGCGATGGAGTGTTTATTTTGCCGTACCTGAACGGCGAACGCTCTCCAAATTTTCCCCATGGAAAATGTTCTGTTCAGGGGCTTACGGCTGGTAACTATACAAAAGAAAATATCTGCCGTGCCGCAATGGAAAGTGCTGTTTTTGCCATGAAAGGCGGTCTTGAGCATTTTTCAAAACTTGGCTTTAAGGCAAAAGAAATCCGTCTGATAGGCGGCGGCGCAAAAAGCCGGCTGTGGCGACAGATTGCAGCAGACATCATGAATCTGCCTGTTGTTCTGCCAGCTTACGATGAAGCCGCCGCTCTTGGTGCAGCCCTGCAGGCTTTGTACGTTCTGCTTGCAGGTAAAGGCCAGCAGGTTTCTTTTGCAGAGCTTTGCAAAGAGCATGTAAAAATCAAAGATGACATGTCTGTTTTGCCAAATCCTGCAAATCAGGAAGTTTATGCACAGCGTTACAGCGACTATCAGACTTTAATAGGCTGCGTAGAAAAACTTTACAGATAGGATAATGTCAGAAGGGGCTGCCCCTTATGCAAAACCAAAAAAGGTACAGATTTGCAGGCAGATTGAATTTCTGTCCTGCATGAAAATAAACATGAAGCTATATTACAATGGAGGACATTTATGGCAGTTTTCAAAGGATCAAAAGAATTTTTCCCAGGAATTGGAGAAATCAAGTACGAAGGAGCTGGTTCAAAAAATCCGCTGGCATTCAAATATTATGATGCAGAAAAACTAATCGGCGGAAAAAAAATGAAAGACTGGCTGCGTTTTGCCATTGCCTACTGGCATTCTTTCTGTGCAGATGGAACTGACCAGTTTGGTGCCGGCACAAGGGCTTTTTCATGGAAAAATCCAGAAGAAAAAGTTGATGCAGCATTTGAATTCTTTACAAAACTTGGCGCAGAATATTACTGCTGGCATGACCGCGACATCTGCCCTGAAGCAGACAGCCCTGAAGAAAGCGTAAAGGCTTTGAATCACATTACAGACCTTTTGCTTGAACGCCAGAAGGCAACAGGTGTAAAACTTTTATGGGGTACTGCAAATGTTTTCAGCAATCCTCGCTTTATGAACGGTGCTGCAACAAATCCTGAATTTCAGCTGGTTGCACAGGCAGCATCTCAGGTAAAAGCTGCAATTGATGCAACAATTAAACTTGGCGGACAGGGTTACACATTCTGGGGTGGCCGTGAAGGTTACATGAGCCTTTGGAATACAGATATGAAGGCTGAAAAAGAACACCTTGCACGATTTTTGACAATGGCCCGCGATTATGGCCGTAAAAACGGTTTTAAAGGTTGCTTCTATATTGAACCAAAACCAATGGAACCTACAAAGCATCAGTATGATTTTGACAGCGAAACTGTAATCGGATTTTTGCGTACTTACGGTCTGGATAAGGACTTTAAGCTGAATATTGAAGCAAACCACGCAGAACTTGCAGGCCACGATTTTGCCCACGAACTGACAGTTTGTGTTGACAATGGACTTTTGGGTTCTGTTGACGCAAACCGCGGTGATCCAATGAACGGCTGGGACACAGATCAGTTCCCTGCAAGTATTTACGAAACAACAAAGGCTATGCTGCAGATTATCCGCATGGGTGGCTTTGTAACAGGTGGCTTGAATTTTGATGCAAAAGTCCGCCGCAATTCAAATACTGCCGAAGATTTGTTCATTGCACACATTGGTGGCATGGATATTTTTGCACGCGGTCTTGAAAAAGCCTTTGAAATTATCGAAGACGGCAGAATTCCTGCAATGGTTAAAGAACGCTATGCAAGTTTTGAAAGCGGAAATGGCAAAAAATTTGCTGACGGACAGCTTACCCTTGAAGAACTCGCTGCTCTTGCAGATCCTTATGGAAAAGTAGTTGCAAAATCTGGAAAACAGGAACTGTACGAAAATATTGTAAACGAAATCCTGTTCAAATAAAATTTTCAGAAATTCCATAACTTTCATGACGGCTGTGCTGTTTTTGCGGTGCAGCCGTTTTTTTTTGTAGAAATTGATTTCTCTGGTATATATGAAAAACAGCTTGCTTTTAAGGAAATTATTTAATACATTCTGTATAATATAACCTTATGCGGCAGGAATTGGAGCGGTGCCACAGGCAAACAAACGCTGTAAGCGTTTGGTCGGAGGCGAAAGCCGTAGCCGCGGAAAGTCCGGTTTTTGTCAGGTTTGCTTACTGAGCTGGCGAAGTAAGTGAACCTGACAAAAAGCCGCCCGTATAAAAAATCTTTTGGAGTTTGTTTTGGATAAGACTGAAAATAAAAATTTTATGCAGAAAAATATAGTTGTTTTTTTGGGAGCTCTTGTCTGCTGTATTTTATGGGGCAGTGCAACGCCATGCATTAAAGGAGGCTACGAATTTTTTTCGATTGGCGCTGACGATGTTCCTTCCCGCATACTTTTTGCAGGCGTCAGGTTTTTGCTGGCAGGTTTTCTTACGATTTTGATTGGCAGTGCAGGTGCAAAAAAGTTTCTGCTTCCTTCAAAAGTTTCTGCTCACCAGATTTTTATTCTGGCAATGCTTCAGACGGTTGTTCAGTATTTCTTTTTTTACGGCGGACTAGCCCATACTCCTGGTGTACGTTCTTCTATAATTGGTGCAATGAATTCTTTTGTGGCCATTCTTGTGGCTGCCTTGCTTTTCCGTCAGGAAAAACTTACTTTCCGTAAAATTGCAGGCTGTGTGCTTGCTTTTTCGGGTGTCGTATTTTTAAATCTTGCTGGTGCTAGAGATTCCGGCACGGCTTTTCATTTTAACGGCGAAGGATTTGTGTTTCTTTCTACGGTTTCTTATGCTTTTTCTTCTGTTTTTATGAAGCGCTTTTCAAAAGTTGAAAATCCTGTAATGCTTTCCGGCTGGCAGTTTGTGCTTGGCGGCGCAATTATGATTGCAGCTGCAATTCCTTGCGGCGGTAAGATGTCCATTGCTGACGGAAAGACTGTACTTGCACTGGTTCTCATAATTTACATGGCTCTAATCAGCGCTTTTGCCTATTCCATTTGGGGACTTTTGCTGAAATATAACCCTGTTTCAAAAGTTGTAGTGTTTGGCTTTTTGAATCCTGTTTTTGGGGTTCTTCTTTCTGCTATATTTTTGCATGAATCAAACCAGACGGGTGCTGTAACTTTGATTTCTCTTGTACTTGTATGCGCAGGCATCATTGTTGTTTCAAAAGGAAAAAACTGAAATTGAACATTGTTTTTTACAGCACAAATTCCAATTTTTATGATGCTGCAAAAATTCAAGAATATTTCTGGCCGACAAAAAAACAGGAATGGGAGCAGCTTGCACAGGAATTTCCTGAACATAATTTTTTTGTGGCAAGTCAGATGCCTGCACTTTTTCTGGTAGATACAACAGAGGGTGTTTTTGACACAAGCCCAAATAATGTCAAATATGTGTGCCTTATAAAGCAGCATGTTCAGGACATTGCTCAGGAAATCCTTGATTTGCACCCGGATGCAGCATTTTCTGCTTCTTTTTGGGTAACTCCTTACGACTGGCTGCCGCTTCAGGATGCCCTTGTTGCGCAAATTCTTGCAGAACATGGAGTTAAGACGGTTTGTCCTTCTGCAGATTCTGCTTTTTCAGCTTTTGACAAATGGCAGACTCATCTTCTGCTTGAAAAACATGGCTTTTCCATTCCGAATGCTGTTTACGTTCATCATGAACTTTTCTGGTGCGAGCGTGGCAATAAGGAAATAAAAACCAATGTTTACAAAGATTATGTTCTTTCTGCAATCCAGAAGTTGAAGCTTCCTCTGATAATTAAAGATACTGTGGGCTTGAGTTCCTATGGGGCGGAGGTTGTTCCGACTTATAAGGCTGCTGCAGGTTTCCTTCAGTCACATAAAAATTCTTCGGACAGAATTGTTGAAGAGTATGTTTCAGGCTTTCAGTTTGGTACGGAAATTCACGGCACACCTGGTTCATATACTGTGATGCCGCCTTTTATGTTTTCTGTAAATCAGTATGGAATTACAAGTCCAAAGCAAAGCGTAAAGGCAGGGCCTGTAACTTCGGATTGTTTTAAGATTGCAGAATTGAATGACATGCTTGTCCGGCTCGCTGAAGAGCTTGGTTTTTCTGGCATTGTTCAAGTTGATTTGGTCTTTTCGCCGGAAAATGGCGGCAAATGGTATATTTTGGAAATAAACCCCAGACTTTCAGGGATGAGTGAACTGTATGCAAGGGCTCAGGGGCTTTCCCTTTGCAAAATGCTTTTGAAAATCGTTCTGGGGCAGCCGTCTGAAAAACTAGACTGTGCCTGCAACATTAAGTTTCCTTTGCTGTCTGTTCACCAGCTTGCAGAATTGCACGAGCTGCCCTTTGTAAAATATATTCATCAGATTCATAATCTTGCCGCCCGCCAGAAACGGGAAACAGGCTATTGTGAGCTGATTTTTACAGGAAAAAATTTTGTGGCACTTGAGGAAAACCTGAACAGACTGGAAAGCTGTTTTCCTGATGCTGTTGAACCTGCCTTTATTCAGAAAGCCAGGGAACTAATGGGAATTCTAAAAGAAAGTATTTGTAAAAATCAGAATCCGTGAAAATCAGCATCCGTAAAGGGATTCAATTATTTTTGTTACAGTTGATTCTATATCTAAATTGCCAGACTCAACTGTAATTTCTGAATATTTTAAATACAGCGGATTGCGTTCGGCAAAAAGGCTTTCTATAGTGTCACCTTTTTTCAAGGCAATGCCTCGTGTGGTTATGTTGTGCAGCCTGGATTTTATGGTTTCAACCGGCATTTTCAGGTAAATTACAATGCTGTTTTTGCACAGATTTTCCATGGCCTGGCTGCCATAAACTGCGCTTCCTCCAGTTGCGATTACTGTATTTTCAAGTTTAATGCCAGCCAGCACTGAGTTTTCTATTTTAAGAAATTCATCCAGTCCTTTCGAGTTGATTGTTTCCTGCAGAGTAGTGCCGGTTTGCTTTTGTATTAGAATGTCCGTGTCGCAAAAGTCCATGCCTAGTGATTTTGCAAGCAGAACACCCACCGTACTTTTGCCGGCTCCAGGCATTCCTATAAGAACAATATTTTTTTTCATCTTAGCTGAATATTATTGCATTTTTTAAGAATTTTACAGCTGATGAAAGAAAATTACAGGTCATTTGTAATTTCTTTTACACCGTCGCCAGAAGAACAGGCAAAAAATCCAGCATCATGGCCAACTGTTTCAGTATATTTTTTCTGTACATTTGCAATAAAATTCTGGATTTTGTCTTTGTGAACCAGGGCTATTGCGCAGCCTCCAAAGCCTGCTCCTGTCATTCTTGCTCCAAGACAACCTTCCTGTGCATTTGCTGTGTTTGCAAGAGTATCAAGCTCAATGCCCGTAACTTCGTAATCGTCTTTCAAAGATTTGTGAGAAGCGTTTAACAGTTCGCCAAGCTGTACCAGGTTTCCTGCTTTTAAGGCGCTTACAGCTTGCATAACCCTATCATTTTCTGAAATGCAATGCCTGGCTCTTGCAAAAAGCAGGGGGTCTGTAATGGCTTTTCCGCAGTCTTCAAATTCTTTCATTGTAAGCGAACACAAATCCGCAATTTTTACCCCAGAATTCTGCAGGATTTCCAAAGCTTTTTCGCACTGGGCGCGCCGTTCGTTATATTTAGAATCTGCAAGCTGACGCTTTTTTTTGGTATTCATGACAACAAAGCGGTAGTCGCCAAGTTCCAGTGGAACATATTCGTATTCAAGCGTTGCACAGTTCAAAAGTTCGGCAGTATTCCTTTTTGCTGTAGAAATTATGAACTGATCCATTATTCCGCATTTTACGTTCATAAATTCGTGTTCGCTCTGCTGACCTGCCAAAGCAATTTCAATTCTGGAAAGGTTTAAGCCGAAAACTTCGCTTATGGCATAGGCAAAACCGCATTCCAGTGCAGAAGATGAAGAAATTCCTCCTGCTGGCGGCACATTTGAGGCAATCAATGCGTCAAAACCGCATGGAATCACTTTGCCTTGCTTTTTCAAAATTGCAAGAATGCCATTCAGGTAGTTTGCATAGTCATTTTCTTTTTTGTAGGAAAAAATGTCGTTTATGTCAAATGTAAAAACGCCTGGAAATTTTAAATCCGTGTAGGTTATTTTTGAGTCGGATCTTTTTCGCAGGGCAACGTAAAGATATTTGTCAATTGCAGCCGGGAAAACTTTTCCGCCGTTGTAGTCAATGTGTTCACCAATAATGTTTATTCTTGCTGGTGAGGCAAAAATACGAATCTCGCCATCTGTCCTGCCGTATATTTCAATGAATTTTTCTTTCAGTAAAGCAGGTGAAAAATCATCTTTTGAAACATTTTCGATCATAATAAATAATTATACTTCATCTGTATGGTATTTCAAGTAAATTTTTTAATATTAAACGTTCTAAAAATTGACAAAGATTTTTCTCTGAATATTATATTGTTATATGAAAAAGACAGTTTATATTATTGGACACAGAAATCCAGACACAGACTCTGCTGTAGCAGCTGCTTCTTATGCAAGGTTAAAGCAGCTTTTAGGCTATGAAAATTATGTTGCAGCACGTGCCGGACATTTTACGCCGCAGACTGAATATATTTTCAATAAATTTAAAGTTCCAGTTCCTGAATATATTCCCGATTTGATTCCAAAAACTGCATATTTTATGCAGGATCACTGTGAAACAGTAAGTGCTGAAACTTCTTTGTGGGCTGCAATTGGTAAAATGAATACTTTGAATTATAAGGTTCTTCCCGTTGTCGACAGTGATGGAACGTATAAATCTCTGCTGCATTACAATGCTTTTGCAAAAGATGTCCTTACAATCTTGAATCCTGAAAAGAAAATCGGCATTACGACAAGTGTTGACCTTGTCTGCTCCACGCTGAATGCACAGCCGATAATCAAAAAAAATTCTGAACAGCTTTTTAAATGCATGATTATGATTGGTTCTGCAAAAATTGAAACTGTCAGGGCAAATCTTGAAGAGCATAAGTCGGAAAACCTGATTGTAATTGCTTCCAATCGTGAAGATGTTCACGAAGCCTGTATCAATGCGAAGGTAAAGCTTCTGGTCATAACTTCCGGCTATGTTTTGAATAAGGAACTGCGTACAGTTGCAGAAAAAAACAATGTTTCTGTTCTGATAAGCCCTTATGATACTTCCTCAACTTCCATGCTTGTTTCCTATTCTACACCTGTTTCTGTTATGGCGGATGCTTCCGTTCAGCCTGTTATGCCAGGGGACACTGTTGCAAAAGTTCGCCCTAAGCTTCAGACTTCTGCAAGCCGGTGCCTGCCTGTTGTTGACTCAAACAATAAAGTCTGCGGGCTTATAAATGAATCTGATCTTTTGCATGAGCCTAACGTTGAAGTGATTCTTGTAGACCACAATGAAATGTCTCAGGCTGTAGAAGGTGTTGAAAATTACAGGCTTCTTGAAGTGATTGACCATCACCGTGTAGGAAATCTTGCTACAAAATACCCCATCACGTTTATCAACAAACCCGTTGGGGCGACTTCGACTTTAATAGCTTCTCTTTTCCGTGAAAATAAAATTTCAATTCCTCTGGAAATTGCAAGTATACTTTTGTGTGCCATCCTTACCGATACGCTGATTCTGCAGTCTACCACAACTACTGACATTGATCGTGAAATGGCAGAATATCTGTCAAATATTACTAACCTTGACATTCAGTCGCTTGGCGAAGAGATAATTTCTGCTGGTAGCCGTATTGGCGGGCGCGATGCAAGCGAAGTAATTCGCCAGGATATGAAAGAATATTCAGAGGGCAAGCTTGTTTATACTGTAAGCCAAATTGAAGTTGACAACACTAATGAAATTTTAAAACGCAAGAAAGAATTTCTGCAGGAACTTGAATTTGAGCGCCGCAGCCGCAAGGGGTTGTTTTCTGCACTGCTTGTTACGGATATTGCAAGCCTGAGCAGCATACTGCTTATTGAAGCAGAAAAGGATTTTTTGCCGTTCATTGCCTATCCCAAGAGGGAAGAAAATGTCTATTATTTGAAGGATATTGTTTCCCGAAAAAAGCAGCTGATTCCGATGATTAGCGAAGTTGTTTCGCAGTATGCCAGATAGATAGCAGAAAAAAAAAGCCTGGACCAAGGCTTTAATCGCAGTGTGCCTTGACCAGACTTATTTAGGGGTTATGGCTTATTATTCCCAGCCGAATGTTGCAGGCGGTTTGTTTGTTGCATCAAAGTAAAGAGCATCTACAAACGGCAGTGCTGCAATCTGTTTTACTATATTACCAAGCAACTCTTCCGGTAGCATTGCAAATCTTGCTGTCATTACGTCTTCAGAAATTACAGGACGCAGCACAAATGATGCATTTTCACTACAACTTGCGTATGGCAGGTCAATTGTAAGGTGCTGGAAAATTTTATTGTACCAGCCGGATTTGTGCAGCTCTGTCAGCACAATGTTGTCGACTTCCCTCAGTTGGTCAAGCCTTCGCTTTTCGCAGTAGCCTTCCTGAAGTTTGAGAACTTCGTCTTTTAGTTCAGGCTTCTGGTAGAGCTTGATGCAGGTTCTGTTTATGTATTTTGCAGAATTTGTGATTGTTGAAGAACAAGCTTCCAGTTTTTCGCGTTTTTTGGGGAAATGATAAAAACCGTTGCCTTCATCGGCAAATGTCAGCAGAGCCGGGAATCTGTAAGTTCTGAAATCTCCCTGAACTCCTACCGAACGAACAGGCAGAACATCCCTTTTCAAATTCGCAGTACAATTCTGACAGAACATGTCAATCTTTATTTCGTTAAGTTCTTTTTTTGCAGCAAGCAGTTCATCTTCATCTTTCTGCGACCATGATTTGCCGTCATTGCATAGAACGTTTATTGAAAGTCCAGGTCCTGGAAACGGATGACGCATTACAAGTTCTTCGCTCAATCCAAGTTTTTTTCCAATGGCACGTACTTCATCTTTGTAAAGTTCACGGATAGGCTCAATGATAAGCCCTTTTGCAATCAGTTCCTGAATGCCTGCAACTCTGTTATGATGAGTTTTGATTGTATTTGAATTTTTTGTTCCGCCGGATTCAATGATGTCAGGATATAATGTTCCCTGTGCCAGAAGCCAGTTATTTTCGTCAAGATGCTGTTTAGCAACAACTTCGTTGCGTACTGTAATGAAGTTCTCTCCTACAGCCATGCGTTTTTTCTGAGGATCGGTAAGACCTGCTATTGCATTCAGAAAACTTGCAGAAGCATCTTCAACTATAAAATTGTTAAAGCCGAATTTGTGATATGCTTCAGCAACTTTTGCACTTTCATTTTTGCGCATAAAACCGTTGTCAATGTGAAGCCCAAGAACTCTTTCCTGGCCTAAAGCTTTGTTCAGCAAGGCAAAAGTTATTGTTGAATCAACACCACCGCTCAAGAACAGAAGAACATTTCTGCTGCCGGCATCTTTTTTGATATTTTCAAGAATAATCTGAAGAACGGTATCCTGATCCCAGTTTTTTTCCATTCCGCAGAATTCTGCAAAGTTTTCGAAAATCTTATTTCCGCAGGGGGTGTCTTTTACTTCGCAGTGGAACTGCAGACTGAATCTTTTTTTTGCCAGATTCTGAGTTGCTGCAAACGGACAGTCTTTTGTAGAACCAACTGTTTCAAATCCCTGTCCTAATTCAAATACTCCATCTTGATGACTCATCCAAACCTGCTGACTACCTTCTATGCCTTTGAAAAGCGGACATTTCACTTCAGGGTTCAGGCTAAGGTTAGCAAACCCAAATTCTCCGACTTGTGCCTTGCAGACTTTTCCGTTGTAGCCAAGCTGAACAATGTAATGACCGTAGCACAATCCCAGAATTGGAATATCAAGCGACAGAATTTCTGAATTGAATTCCGGAACTTTTTCTTCGTAAACTGAACTTGGTCCGCCAGAAAAAACAACTCCCTTGCAGTTTTCAAAAGTTTTCAAATCTGCGGAGGGCAGGGCAATTTCAGAATAATAGCCCAACATGCGGAAACGCTTTGCAATCAGATGTGCGTATTGGCTTCCAAAGTCCAAAACAATGATTTTTTTGCGAGAATCAGACATTTCATTTCTCCTGATATTTTTAGCTGTTATTTTTTAGAACAGGTTTTGAGTTGCGGCCGGTTATTTTATTGAAGTCGCAGGCAGCTGTAATAAAATCTCTGAAAAGAGGCTGTGCTCTGTTTGGGCGGCTTTTAAATTCTGGATGGAACTGAACGCCTACCATCCATGGATGCTGTGGAACTTCGCAAATTTCAACAAGATTTCGCTCTGGATTTACACCTGCAATAATCAGTCCTGCTTTTTCAAGCTCATCACGGTACTTATTGTTGAATTCGTAACGGTGACGGTGTCGTTCCCAAACTGTTGTAGAACCGTATGCCTTTTCTGTAAGGGTTCCTTTTGTAACGGCACATTCATATTTGCCAAGCCTCAGGGTTCCGCCCAAAATTACACCGTTTTGATCAGGCATGAGGTCGATGACAGGATATGGAGTTTCTTTATTCATTTCAGTCGAATTTGCGCCTGTAAGCCCCAGAACGTGGCGTGCATATTCAATTACAAGAATTTGCATTCCAAGACAGATTCCGTAGTAGGGAACTTTGTTAAGTCGTGCATATTTTGCAGCATTTACCATGCCTTCTATTCCGCGGTCGCCAAAACCTCCCGGAACAATAATTCCGTCGGCATCTTTGAGAATTTCTGCGGTAGTTTTGTCGTCGGTAAGAAGTTCTGCATCAACCCAGTCAATTTTAACATCTGCTTCGTTATAAATTCCTCCGTGAATAAGGGATTCTACAACTGAAAGATAGGCATCATGCAGACCTACGTATTTTCCTACAAGTGCAATGCGGACAGCATGCTTTGGGTTGTTGTAGCGGTCAACCATAACTTTCCATTCTTCAAGGTGTGTTGGAGTGCATTTTAATCCGAGTGCATTGCATACAGCATCGCCTATTCCTTCCTGTTCGAGTTGAAGCGGAACTTCATAAATTGACCGTGCAGTGAAATTCTGAATCAATGCTTCTGAAGGTATGTTACAGAATGAAGCAAGTCGTTCACGAGTTGCAGTGTCCAGTGAATGCTCTGTACGAACCATGATTACATCAGGCTTAATTCCAAGTTCCTGAAGTTCTTTCACGCTATGCTGTGTAGGTTTTGTCTTTAATTCTTCTGATTTGCGCATATATGGAATAAGAGTCAGATGGATGTAACAGCAGTTTTCTTCGCCTACGTCATATTTTATCTGGCGGATGGCTTCTATAAATGGAAGGGATTCGATATCACCTACGGTTCCACCGATTTCTGTAATTACGATGTCTGGATTACTTTCTGTTGCAGCGAGTTTCATCCGGCGCAGAATTTCTTCCGTAATATGAGGAATTACCTGTACTGTTCCTCCATGAAAACCACCTTCGCGTTCCTTATTCAAAACAGCAAGATAAACGCGTCCTGAAGTTGTATTTGAACTTTGCGAAAGAGTTGCATCTGTAAAACGCTCATAATGACCTAAATCCAAATCAGTTTCTGCACCGTCGTCTGTAACAAAAACTTCGCCATGCTGGTAAGGATTCATTGTTCCCGGGTCAATATTAAGATAAGGGTCGAATTTCTGATTTACAACCTTAAACCCGCGTGTTTTTAAAATTAATCCAAGAGATGCTGCTGCAATTCCCTTTCCAAGTCCAGAAACAACGCCACCAGTAATAAAGATGTACTTTGTCATTTATCTTGCTCCGTAAATGCAGATATCTTGTAAGTTCAGGCTGTGATTTTGTCTAATTTCACAGAACTTACTGTCAGAGTTTAAGCTGCCCCGAAATCAGCTGTTTTCAGGTAAAGCTTAGGATTTAAGCCGTTATAATAACGCACCTTAAAATAATAATTTGTAACTATAGCAAAAATATGCCTTTAAGTCCATAAAGAACTGTTCCGTTGCAGTCGACAAGCGGAGTAGAAGTAAAGAAGGACGATGAATCAGAAATAATTATCTGAACATCAGGTCTTTAATCGGCTGGAACTTGACATCACGTTCAAGGTTCCTGATTTTTTGTCCTTAATCAAATCTTTTATAAGCGAAGGTTTTTCTCTCTCTTACAATTCCCAGAAAATATGTTATATTAAAATTATGAACAAACCGCGATACCTGCCAATCGGCATTCAGACATTTGAAAAAATACGCGTGGACAACGCTGTTTATGTGGATAAGACTCAATTTATCGAAGAACTGTCGCATTACAAGTGCCCATATTTTTTAAGCCGTCCCCGCCGTTTCGGAAAATCCCTTTTTCTTTCCACTTTGCGCAGTTATTTTGAAGGTCGCAAAGATTTGTTTGAAGGTCTTGCCATTTCCAAAACCGAAACTGAATGGAAAGAGTACCCGGTTTTTTATTTTGATTTTACAGGAAAAAATTACGAAACTGTTGATGATGTAATTCTAAAAATCGGCGATACTCTTGAAAAACTGGAAAATATATACGGAAAAAACACAGAATCAGATGACATTGCCATAAGGTTTAAAAATCTTATTGAAGCGGCTTACGAAAAAACAGGTTTGCAGGTTGTTGTTCTTGTGGACGAATACGACAAGCCGCTACTTCAAAATGTAGATAATATCGAAGAGGAAGATAAAATCCGCTCTGTTTTAAAAGGTTTTTACGGAAATCTCAAAGGGGAAGACCAGTATTTGCGATTTGTCTTCATTACAGGCGTAACCCGCTTTGACAAAGTGAGCATTTTTTCTGATTTGAACAACCTGCGGGATATTTCCCTTTCTAAAGAATTTTCTGCAATCTGCGGAATTTCACAGGAAGAATTGGAACAAAATTTTGTCCCGGAAATTGAACTCATGGCAGAAAAAAACGGATATACCAAAGAAGAATGCCTTGCAGAACTCAAAAAGAATTACGACGGCTACCATTTTTCAAAGGAAATACAAAACGACATTTACAATCCCTTCAGTCTTTTAAATGCTTTTGCAGATATGAATTTTGGAAGTTACTGGTTTTCCACCGGCACGCCGACTTTCCTTACCAAAATGATGCTTGACATGAGTTTTGATTACAAAACCCTTGAAGAAGGAATTGATGTGGATTCCCGCTCTCTGGAAGAATACCGCCTTAATTCAACGGAGCCGGTTCCTCTTTTGTACCAGACAGGCTACCTTACCATCAAAAATTATGAAAAAGATTTTGACAGTTATACGATTGGAGTTCCAAACGAAGAAGTAAAATTCGGAATGTATAAAAGACTTTTGCCGCTTTATTTGGGATATCCCACAGACGACAAAAAAATCGAAATCGTAAGTTTTTTAAAGGAACTCCGCGCAGGCAAAGTAAACGAGTTTATGGAGCGCATCAACAATATCTTCGCTGCCGCCCCAAAACAGACAAACCAAAAACAGTACGAGTTGAACTGTCAGGCGTTTGTCTGGCTTATTTTTAAGCTGATGGGAGAGTTTGTCCTGTGCGAAGTGCAGAACGGCAAAGGCAGAAGCGACGCAGTTGTGTGGCAAAAAGATGCAATCTACATTTTTGAGTTCAAAATGGACGGTTCTGCAAAAGAAGCCCTTGAACAAATAAACAGCCAGAACTATCCAATCGCCTACAAAAACGACGGACGAAAAATTGTAAAAGTTGGCGTGAATTATTCAAGTGAACAAAAACAATTGACCGAATGGGTGATTGAATAGACTGGGAGAAATTACTTCGGATATTCAAAAAAAAATTGACGATGCGCATGAAAAACTTATTTCTGTCCTGACAGACTAGGTTACAGGCGGATTTATAGAACATTTTGCAAAAAATCTGGTTTACATGGGAAGCCAGAAGGTCGAAGAAACTCTTTCAAAACTGCCTGCAGAAAAAGCATTTTATCTGTCAGACGGACTTGAAATGTTCTGCAAGTATTTTAAATATGTTGACAGCAGGCTTAAGGAAGATATTCTCAAAGATGGATTTTCGAAATTCAATCATGACGCTCTTGCAAACTTAAGCTACCAGTATGAACATAAGAAAATCATTTTTAAATATGAGGTACTGTGTAATCGCTTCAAGTGTTAATCAGCACTTTCTTGAATAGTTTTTTTACGAAAATTTAACAAGTTTTGTACCAAAATTTAACCTATGCCTTTTAATATTTTGAAAAAGGAGAAAAAATTTTCTATTTTTTCGGAGTGCTGCATGGGTGAAAAAACTAATTTATCTGTCTGCAAGACGGATTATGTACCTGAATCTATACCAGCCGAATGTTATTGTAACCGGGAACTTTCATGGCTTTCTTTTAATGAGCGTGTTTTGGAAGAAGCCGGAAATCCTTCTGTTCCAATTGCTGAAAGGCTTACATTTATTTCGATTTTTCAGAGCAATCTTGACGAATTTTTCATGGTTCGCGTAGGTTCTCTTAGAACCCAGCAGGAAAATGGCTTTGATGATTGCGAAAATAAGACAAAAATGACGGTTTCGCAGCAGATTTCAGCCATTCTTTCCCGTGTAAAAGAGCTTGAACTCAAAAAAACAAAAATTTATGAGCAGCTTATGGGAGAACTTGAAGTGTATGGAATCCGCATCATCAATTTCAACAGGCTTTCAAATGAAGAGCGGAAAATCCTTGAACAGTACTTTGATTCAAACATTGCACCTTTTTTGAGTCCTATGATTATAGGCAAGCAGCAGCCGTTTCCTTTTCTGACAAACAAGGAACTTAATGCTGTCGTTCTGCTTTCCAATAAAAACGGAAAAAATAAAATGGGAATTGTTCCCTGTACGAATACTATTTTCAAAAGGCTGATAGAAATTCCTTCAAGACCCGGAACTTTCATGCTGTGCGAAGAGCTGATTCTTCACTTTGTAACAAAACTTTTTTCTCATTATACAGTCCATGAAAAGTCTGTCATACGAATTACCAGAAATGCGGATATTGATGAGCATGATGCCATAGATGAAGACCTCGACTATAGAAATTTTATGGAAGGCCTGATAAAGATGCGTAAAAGGATGAGCCCTGTACGCCTTGAACTGAGCCGGAAAATTGAACTTAATGCAAAAAAGGAACTTGCCTCGTTTGTAAAAATTTCTGAGGATGCAGTCATTGACTGTGCCACACCGCTTGATATGAAATTTGTTTTCAAATTACGTGAATATCTGCATGGAAAGAAACATCTGTTCTATAAGCGGCGTCTGCCAAGGCCTTCTCATAACATTGACATGCGCCGCCGCGTAATTCCGCAGATAGAAAAAAAAGATCTGCTGCTGTTTTATCCATTTGAAAGCATGAAACCTTTTTTGACATTGCTGCATGAAGCTGCCTCAGACGAAAGTGTGGTTTCCATAAAAATTACATTGTACAGGCTTGCCGATAAAAGCAAAATTGTTGATGCACTGATAGAAGCAGCAGAAAATGGCAAGGAAGTTGTTGTTTTGGTTGAACTTCGTGCCAGATTTGACGAGGCAAACAACATTGAAATTTCCAGGATTCTTGAAGATTCTGGTTGCCGCGTAATTTATGGGCTTGGCGAATACAAAGTTCATTCAAAGTTATGCCTGATTACCAGAAATACGGGCAGGGGACTTTCCTACATTACCCAGATAGGAACTGGAAATTATAATGAAAAAACAGCTGAACTATACACAGATTTTTCTTTAATGACTGCAAATCAAGATATAGGGTGCGATAGTGCCACCGTTTTCCAGAATTTTCTTCTTGGCGAAGTTGTTGATTATGTTCCTTTCCTGCTCGTTGCGCCAAATTGCTTTCAAAGCAAAATAATAGAATATATCGAAGCTGAAAAGGAAAAAAAACTCGCAGGAAATGAGGCTTATATCGGCATAAAAATAAATTCTCTTACAGACAAAACGATAATCGATGCCTTGATACAAGCTTCTCGTGCCGGTGTAAAAATTGACATGTGCGTAAGGGGAATTTGCTGCCTTGTTCCAGGAATTCCTGGCTGGACAGAAAATATCCGTGTTGTAAGCATTGTAGGACGATTTCTGGAACATTCAAGGATTTATATGTTCGGAAAAGGAACTGAAGAAAAAATCTTTATAGGCTCAGCTGATTTTATGACTAGAAACATGGTTCGCCGTGTTGAAGTAGGGGTTCCTGTTCTGGATAAAGATTTAAAGAGCCGGATAAAAAAAATATTTGACAGTGAAATGAATGATACGGAAAAAGGCCGGATTTTAAAATCCGATGGAAGTTATGAGCGGAGAAAAGAAAAAATCGCTTTTGATGACTCGGTTCCGTCAGAAAGTGAAAGAAAGCACAAGGAAAAAGAAAATCCTGCAAAGTTTTTGAATTCCCAGGAGTATTTTTTTGAACTGGCATATAAAAGGGCACCGCTGAAAAAGAAATTGTTGAAAAATGCATTTTAGAAAAATACCAGGCAACAGTTACGTATTGATGATGTAAAGCTTGATACCATATTTTTTACTTTTTATAAGGAGTGCAGAAAATGAACGTTGGAATTCTTACAAGTGGCGGAGACTGCCAGGCTTTGAATGCCGCAATGCGTGGAGTTGCAAAAACTCTCTACAATAAATGCCCGGATATAAAAATAATCGGCATAGAAAACGGTTATACAGGAATGATTTATGGACGCTCTCATGAAATGTTTCAGGAAGATTTTTCAGGGCTTTTAACAAAAGGCGGAACTATTCTTGGAACTGCACGGGAACCGTTTAAACATATTGCAGATATTGGGGAAGACGGTGTGGACAAGGTAAAATCTATGGAAGACTTTTATTACCAGAATAATCTTGACTGTCTTGTAATTTTAGGTGGAAACGGTTCTATAAAAACAGCAGCTCTCTTGAGTTCAAAAGGTCTTAATATAGTGGCACTCCCAAAAACTATTGACAATGACATTTTTGGAACTGATATGTCCTTTGGATTTATGAGCGCCGTAGATGTCGCTGTAAATACAATTGACTGCATTCATACAACAGCCGCAAGTCATAGCAGGGTTTTTATTGTCGAAGTTATGGGACATAAAACAGGACATTTGGCTTTAAGTGCCGGTTTGGCTGGTGGTGCAGATATCATTCTTCTACCTGAAATTCCGTATAAACTGGAAAAAATCATTTCAAAAATTGAAGAGCAGGAACAAAAGGGCCGGCATTTTACAATTATTGTTGTCGCAGAAGGGGCTGTTTCTGAAGAAGAATTGAAAATCCCAAAGAAAGAACTGAAATTCCTGCGGGGACAGACCCCCATTTCACTTGAACTTGCATCTCAAATCAGGCTTATGACCAGAAAAGATGTCCGCGTTACAATTCCAGGTCATGCACAACGTGGTGGTTCTCCAAACGCCTATGACAGAATTTTTTCTTCACGACTTGGTGCTGCCGCAGGGGATTTCATTGTAGAAAAAAAATATGGTGTTCTTGCAGCCTTGTCTGGTGCCAAAATAGAAGCCGTCCCTTTGAGCGAAGTTGCAGGAAAACTAAAAAAAGTAGATGTCCACTCTGATGTGGTTTCAGAAGCAAAATCCCTAGGAATTTGCTTTGGTGACTGATGAAAAGTCGTTTTTTTAGTCGATTTCTTCCAGCAAAAATGCTTCTTCATCAATTTCGGAAACAGCCTTTGGCAAATCTTTTGAATATTCAGTTTCATCTAGAGGATTTTTAAAAATGACAGTTTCAAGGCTTGTTTGGAGCAAATCATAAACATGGCTTCTGATAAGCGATTTTGTGCTTTCTGCGGTGGTCGGCAACAAAAGCAGTACAAGCAGAGAGTATTTTTCGTCTATAGGCTTAATCCCAAAGACCGCACAGTTGCACTTTATAGGATTATTCCTGCCAAGATAAAGGTTCACGCCCTTCAAAACTGTATTCGGCTGGAAAAAACTGACAGTTTCGTTTGAAATTGTGCAGGAAATTCCTGCGCAGCTTAAATCGTTCATTTTCATGTCGAATTTTACTCCCAGAAGTTCATATTGAACACAGTCGGTTGACTCTCTGGGACAGTGTGCACGTACATACTGCCGGCGACCTTTTGCACCATTTATTTTTAAAACTTCCTTTATATTTTCCAGTACGCTTTCCGTTCCATTGCGGATTGTAAGCATGCCGGCAGCAAGTGGCAGTTTAAGCATAAAATATGAGCGCACATTAGTAGGCATTCTCTTTGAAATTATTCCAATCAGAATCGTACAAAGGTTCTCATCTTCTATGAAAGAATTTAAAAAATTAAACCACTGAATTGTGTCAAGTTCATTCTGAGAATGATCATCAATCTGTAAAAAGAAAATAGAGTCAGGATATTCTCTCAAGGCATTTTTTGCATAACGGTAATTATCCAGAAAATAAACCTCGTATTCTTCTTCGCGGAGAACACTAATGATTCTTTCTTTTACATCTGTAGAAAGATTGAGAAAAAATATTTTTCGTCCAAGAATTGATACATTGTTTGGATTCATACTCTACGAAAATCATACCATGTAAAATGATAATTAGCTACTTAAAAAAACATTCCTAACTGCTTTATTTAAAACTTTCTGAAATCGCAGGCACAGAAAAGTCTGCCACTGCTTGACCACCAGCAAACCGCCCCATTTGAACCGCCATCAGCACAAACACCTGCAAAAAAGCCATGCCTGACAGAATTTTTCATGATCTTCCTGCAGAATATTTTCCATTAGCTCTGTCATGCCGGATTTATTTCAGCATCTACACTGATATAGTGTGAAAATTTCCGAAATAAATCCGCAATGCTACTATGAACTTTACTTTTGGGGCAGCCCATTCTAGAAATCAGCCAGTTTTGGTGCGCGGGGGTAAGGAATTACATCACGGATATTTTCCATACCAGTTACATAGCGAATCAGGCGTTCAAAACCCAGCCCAAAGCCAGAATGAGGAACCGTTCCAAACTTGCGCAAATCCATGTACCAGTCGTAGATTTTTTCATCCATTCCACGCTCTTTAATGGCAGCCATCAGTTTGTCATAATTTTCTTCACGTTCAGAACCACCGATAAGTTCGCCAATTCCAGGAACCAGAACGTCGACAGCCTTGACAGTTTTTCCGTCAGGATTCTGCTTCATGTAAAATGACTTGATTTCTTTAGGATAGTTGAAAACCATTACAGGACAGCCGAAAATCTTTTCTGTAAGATAACGTTCATGCTCAGTTGCAATATCGCATCCCCAGTAAGGCTTAAACTCAAACTTTGCACCATTTGCGGCAGCCTCTTCCAGTTTTGCAATTGCATCAGTGTAGGAAATTCGTACGAATTTTGCATTTGCAACTTTTTCAAGGCTTTCAATAAGACCTTTCTGAATCCTCTTGTCAAAAAACTCAAGGTCAGCACGGCATTTTGTCAAAGCCCAGTTCAAAAGATATTTTACGAAATCTTCCTGAATGTCCATGTCGTCGTCCAAATCGTAAAAAGCCATTTCAGGTTCAATCATCCAGAATTCAGCAAGATGGCGAGGTGTATTTGAATTTTCAGCACGGAAAGTCGGCCCAAAAGTGTAAACCCTACTCAAAGCCGTTGCCAAAGTTTCAGCTTCAAGCTGTCCAGAAACCGTCAAACTCGCTTTTTTTCCAAAAAAATCCTTGCTGTAGTCAACAATCTTATGAGCATCTTCAACTTTCATTCCACCAGCGCCAGCTTTTACACCAAGCTCTGCAATTTTTTCCATAGAAAGAGTTGTAACCTGGAACATTTCGCCGGCACCCTCACAGTCCGAACAGGTAATTTCCGGGGCATTAATATACTGGAACCCACGCTCCTGAAAAAACGAATGAACGGCAAACGCCATCTGATTGCGTACACGGTAAACAGCACCAAAAGTATTTGTCCTTGCCCTCAGATGTGCATTTTCGCGCAGATATTCCATAGACATTTTGTTTTTCTGCAAAGGATATTCTTCCGGATTACAAGTTCCAAGGCATGTAAGGCTTTCCAAAGTAACTTCAACAGCCTGACCACTTGCCGGAGAAGGAATCAAAAGACCCTCTGCACGAACAGAAGCACCCGTGTTAAGTTTTTTCAATTCTTCTTCTATATTATTTACATTTGCATTATTTGAAGGAGCATTGCGGTCAAAAGTAAGCTGAATGTTTGCAAAACAGCTGCCATCGTTAACCTGAATGAAAACTAAGTTTTTTGAATCCCGAACCGTGCGAACCCAGCCGCAGACTGTAACTTTCCGGCCATCTGGGGAAGATGTAAGTAAATCTTTAATAAGCGTTGGTACCATTTGTACCCTCCTGACAAAAACGTATGTAAATCAATATATTAAATCGTAAAGAACATTTTAGCCTTTTAGCAGACCTTGTTCAAGTTACCTTTTTTTTTAGAATTTTCAGGGCGGAACTGTTTCGGCAACAGGCTTTTCGCGGCTTCGGTCCTTTGGACAGCTGCGCTCCGCTACAATCCTGCGCAGGTTTCTTCTGCCGGGCACCAAATCCTCTGCCTCCCATATCCAAATTTTTTTAACAGGCATTGGCAAGGTCTTTTTTCTGCAGCTAGAAAAGCTCATTCACTATGGAAACCATAGAATTTCCTTTTATGGTTTTGCTCAGAAATGCGCCGGCAGGAATGTTTGCCTATGCACCTAAAGCGCCTTTCGAAAAAATTCAGAAATCAGAATATGGAATTTTACTGGAAGAACTTGAACTTGCAGTACAGCCGTGGCTTCCGCCGCAGGTAATATGCATAAGGTTTGACACTTTGTGGAAATCCCCTTACGGCAATGCTCTGACAGCTTCAGAAACTCCCAGAATTCAGATGCTGGAGTGGAACTGGTACAAATACTACTCAGAAAACACTAGATAAATCCTATTGAAGATTTTTCAGGGTTAACCTTGAATGTAGCAAATTTGGGCTGTATAAATAGTTCTGTCATGCTGAAATAAGATTCAATTGGACGGGAAGTGATGAGTAATCACTTCAAGTGTTAATCATCACTTCCCTAAAAAGCTGATTGTCCAAATATAATAAATTCGTTAAAATTGAAGCATGAGTAGTGTCCACAAGAAAATTGATGAAACAACGCTGGGACAGCTTCTGCAGCTTTCCAGACTGTCGCCAGAAGCGACTGACATTGAAACGTTAAAAAAACAGGTTGAAGAAATCGTCGGTTATTTTGATTTGCTTTCCAAATACGATGACAGCGAAAATCCTTATGATGCATATCCTTCGACACAGGCTGACAAGCTGCGTGCTGATGAAGTTGTGCCAGGACTTGACATTTCTGATGTAAAGAAAGTTACCAAAGATTTTATGGACGGATATTTCCAGGTTCCAAAAGTCATTGGGGAAGGCGCATAAGACAGAATTTAAAAGCAGGTAAGATAATGAAATACACTATTAACGAAACCCGTTCTGACTTAAAGTCGGGAAAAGTAACAAGTGTTCAGCTTGTAAAAGAATCTATTGAAACGTTTGAAGCAGACAGAAATTCTGCTCTCCCTTTGAATGCTTTCCTTGAAATGTTTGATGATGCAGAAAAAAAAGCTGAAGCTTGTGACAGGGAAATTGCACAGGCTAGAGCAGAAGGTAAACTTGATGAACTTTTTGAAAAAAAGCCTTTACTTGGACTGCCGTTCGCTGTAAAAGACAATATTTCTGTTAAAGGCAAGCGTTTGACTTGTGGCAGTAAAATTCTTGAAGGTTATGTTGCCCCGTACAACGCAACTGTAATTGCACGACTTGAAGAAAAAGGTGCCATACCTTTGGGACGCTGCAATCAGGACGAATTTGCAATGGGTTCTTCAACAGAATATTCAAGCTACGGACCTACTAGAAATCCGATTAACCGCGAATATGTTTCAGGCGGCTCTTCAGGTGGACCGGCAGCTGCAGTTTCAGCAAACCAGGCATTGTTCGGACTTGGTACAGAAACTGGTGGTTCTGTACGTTTGCCGGCTTCTTACTGCGGCATTTACGGTTTGAAAACAACTTACGGAGTTTTAAGCCGATGGGGTGTTGTTGCCTACGGAAGTTCGCTCGATCAGGTTGGCCTTTTGGGACATACTCCGGACGACATTGCACTTCCTTTGAGCGTTATGGCAGGTGAAGATTTTTATGACGACACAAGTGCTGATTTGCCGGGCCGTGAAGATTTGCTTGAACTGAAGCCTTATAACAACGGGGACCTTTCAACCTTAAAAATTGCAATTCCACGTCAGTTCCTTGAAAATAAAGGGCTTGACAGCGATGTTGAAGAAGTTTTCAGTCAGACACGTAACTGGTTTGAATCAAAGGGCGCAAAAATTGACGTTGTGGACATTCCTGTTCTGGATGCTGCAATTGCCAGCTATTACGTAATTGCCCTTTCAGAAGCAGCTTCTAACCTCAGCCGCTTTGATGGAATCCGTTACGGTCGCCGTGTAGATCCAGGTGAAGGCTACGATGAACTTTATATTAAGACCCGCAGTGAAGGCTTTGGTCCGGAAGTAAAACGCCGCATTGTAATTGGCAATTACGTTCTGTCGGAACAGTTTTCAGGTGATACATACAAAAAAGGCATGACAGTTCGTGCTCGAATTCAGCGTGAAATGGCAAAACTTTTTGAAAGCTATGACATGGTTCTTTGTCCGACCTGTCCTACAACAGCCTTTAAACTGGGGCAGAAAGTTGACAGTCCTCTGGAAATGTACCTGAGTGACCTTTACACAACTTTTGTAAATCTTGCCCGCATTACATCACTTTCGGTTCCTGCTGGAAATGCAAAATCCAGCGGAATGCCTGTAGGAATTCAGTTTGCAGGACCAATGTTCGGTGAAGCAAAGATTCTGCAGATTGCAAAAGCCTGGGACCTTGAGCATGCAGGCTGTGGTATTCCATGTAAGGCAAATTCCTGAAAAACTTTTCAGATATTTATAAAAAAAGACAGCCCTGAAAGCTTTGTAAGTTTTTAATGCTTTGCAGACGGCTGTCTTTTTTTTACTACAGGGATTTTTATGCTTCAAAAATCATGAATTGCAAAATCCTATGCATTGTCAGAACCTTCAATTTCAAAATCTTCCTGAGTTATTTTTTCTGCGGAATCATCCCATTTTCCTTTATTTGTAAGATGCTTTACAGTATTAAGATAAGAAGAAATGTGTTCCAGATACAATCTGTATACCAGTTTGAAATTTATGCTGTCGGCATTTTTTGCAAGAATTTCTGTTACAATCTGTCTGCAACTTAAAATATTCTGATAGTTCAGAAACAGGTTTCGGCTACGCTTATGCATTTTTTTGAGCATTGGAATAAGAACTGTCCTTGCATGAGGCTGGAAAAGCCAGAAATAAAAAAAGTCTAGAGCATCAAAAACAAGACTTTTCAAAACTCTTGGATTTTCAGCCTTAAGCCTTTCAACAACAAGTTCTGGCTTTTTCAGTGCTTTCACAATATCAACTGTCGGAAAGAGAAATTCAAGATGCGTACAAGTCCGCTGCATCTGGTAAAACTTTCTGCGGTAGTCGAGTTTGCGCAGACTGATGTTTTTTTTCCTTGTGCTTAATCCTTCAATTATTCCTCCCAAAATGTCAGATGCCAGCTTTGAAATAATTGAAGCAAATTTTTGCAGCATATCGTTGATTTCCGGCAATGCAATTCCAAATATCAGCATTGCGGAACCAAAAATCGAATTCAGGAAAAATGCAAAAGGAATGGCAATTACGCTGCGGAAAAAATTTGCAATTGCGTCGCTTTTCGGAAGGCCTCGCAGGACATTATGGAAAGAAATGTAAAAACCGTTTACAATAGACATGACTGTATAGACGATTATAGGATTTGTCGCAATGGTCATGCCAAGTTTTTCCTGAAGCAGCCAGGTTTTTGCAAATGAGTCAATCAGCGGAACTGAAATTCCTGTAAAAAACAGGGAATCTGAAATCCTGCTCCAGTCAATGTAACTTGTCCAGTGCAAAAGTTTGGAGCGGTGCCTGCAGTCGCCAGAAACTACGGCCTGAATGATGTTCCTTATGCCTGTGATTGCAAACCAGATTACAGCCCCAAAATATTTCAGGATAAACCAGTCTTTTGTAAGGTACATTGCCAGAAAAGCAGGAATAAAGCCTGCTACGATTTTTATGATATTTTTGAATTTTGTAGGCATGAACTGCCAGTAGTAAGAAATGCCTTTTGCTTTTTTTGCTGCAAGTTCCTGTTTTTTTTCAAAATCAGCACTGTATTCGCCCAATGCAACCAGATTCGCCTCTTCACTTGAATTTGAATAAGGCTGAGCAATCCATTCAGAATTTATTTTTATGAATTTTGAGGTGAACGGCAGATGAAATCCCTTTTTGGGCAGAAAGTTTTCCCGATATGTTGCCGGAATGTTTACAGGCAGCAGTTTTTTGTCCTTATGCTTGAGAACGAATTTCTGGGCACCGGCAGGCAGGGTTTCAAGCAAGGCAAAGCCCATGCCAGTTCTTTCTTCACTTGCTTTGCCGACAGAATCAGTTCCCCAGCGGTCGTAAAGCATCTGATATTCATACCAGTTGAAAAGCTCATCCAGATGCAAAAGAATTTTATTGAGCTGCTCGGCGTGATATTTTGCATCATAAAGTAAAGTTTCCTGTGGAGCTGCATCACTGGTTTGAGGCATGTTAACAAGAACGGCAATTCGTTCAGACATTTTTTTGATGGCTTTTTTCAGCTTTGCAGTGTTCTTTTCGTTTATAAAAGTTCTGATTTTTGCAATTTGCGCAAGATAAGGAGATTGCCTGGTTTTAAAATCCTTTGAGTTGAATATTTCAATGTTCGTGATGCGTCCCTTGCATTCAAACAGAAGTTCCAGAACTTCATAATCCGTAAGGCCTGCAAGATTGAGAGTTACTCTGTTGTCGTTTGACAGTTTTTCAATCTGCTGGAAAAAATCTTCTGGACTGCTGAAAACTTTTGAAACTTTCGTAATCTTTTCATGGTCTTCAGCCTGCTCAATCGACTGCCTGAAAAATTCAACAGTTTCGTCTTTATTCAGAAAGCTCATCCAATGTTCTGCATCAGGCAGATTGTTGGGTGTCCACATAAGCCTTACTTTTTTGCCATTAAACATGATGATGCTTTCTATGTTGATGCGTACTTTTATGTACATGTAACTTGCAGCCAGCAGAAGTTCGCGTACTGCTTCTTTAGGAGCATAATCATAGTAAATTACCGTCAGCCGCTTGATTCCTTTAATCCAGGCATCCATAATCAAATGCGTCGGAGTTTTGCGCCCCTTTGTGTAGGAATCATGGACATGGTGGTCAAATGCAATCTGATTCCATTCTTCAGGCATTTCCAGAAGATTGTATTTTTCAAGATAAGTGCGGATTGTCTTGGATTTTGCGCGCATGAGCATTGTAAAAATGTGCAGAAGTTCCAGTTGCTCTGTTTCGTTTTCCGAACGGACAATGCTTTTCATGATAGTCAGCAAAAGTCGTGCAGTATTTTTAGGCATGGAATTTTCGCTGCAGAAAATGACTTCATCCCTCAGCGAATGGAGTGCGCTAAGCCGTTCGTCAATTGTACCCTTGTCCATTGCATGAATGAGCAGCAGAATTGACTTTGCAACACGTAGCTGTTTTGGCTCCATCAGTTCCTTGATGCCGTGCGGATGCAAGTGGGCATTTAAAATAAGGTCGTCAGCAGATGCTGAATTTGTATTTTTTACGGACTTCAAAAATTCAAAAGTCTTTTTGTCCGTTGTGTCGAATAAGTATTTATTTGTCATATTGGGAAACTATTATATCACAAAAAAGCCAGCAGGCAAGCATAAAAAGGTTTTGTAAGTAAAGTTAATTTGTTGTATACAAAAGAAATACGCTTGTTGCGGCGGAGTGCATGATGTGTGAGCAGTTCTACAAGTTTAAGAAAGTCCGTGACTTCAATAATCGTAAAAGTACTTTGTTTTTCCTGCAAAAAGGACTGTACGAAAGATTCGTCATTCTACCATAAAAGAAACATTGCTGGATTGTCTCAGGCGGGAAAAAGATGCTTCCCTCAAAGGTGGAATTTATCACAAAATTCAGATTGACCTGACTTATAATTCCAATCACATTGAAGGCTCTAAACTCTCACACGACCAGACCCGCTTTATTTTTGAAACAAAAACTATTGGCATTACGGACAGGGCTGTAAAAGTTGATGATATTGTTGAAACTGTAAATCACTTCCGCTGCATTGATTTGATAATCGAAGGAGCGCATACAAAACTTTCTGAAAGTTTTATAAAACAACTTCATTTTATTTTAAAGTCTGGCACAACCGACAGCCAGAAATCCTGGTTTAAAGTTGGAGATTATAAAATGCTGGAAAATGAAGTTTGTGGAAGTGAAACAACAAAGCCTGCAGAAGTTTCAGAAGCAATAAAAACTCTTTAAAAGCCTGATGGGAGGCCGCTCTTTTTCTGGATAATTGAAACAAAAATCGTTGAAGAACTTGTGTCCTGTTACTTTTTCGTACAGTTCTGCATCTACAATCATTTTTCCATCTCAAAAAAAAAGTCTATACTAATGGAAATGCCGAATATGTTTTTGTCCAAATCAAGCAAATCCTGAAATGAAAATGTCATGGTCGAAAAGAGCCGCCACAAACTCTCATGCAGAAAGGAAAAAGGTCGCTTTTCCCAAGAAATTCAGGATTTTTTGTGAGGATTTCTTTCATCTTGCACTCCGTTTCTTTTACTTTCTTGAAAAGCTAGAGCTGCTTTTGCCTGCGGAAATTTCATACTCTCTCAAGGCAGAATGGCTCGCTGGGCAAAATCGGATGCGTCCACAAAATCATCTTGAGCCGGGTCTGTGGTGCTTCCTAGTTTTTCAATCAGTCTCCAGTTATGGCTTACAAACCATTTTATAGAATCGATTTCTTCGCTGCTAAGATTAAAATCCTCGATGCTCGCCAAATCCATAACTTTAATAAAGCGGGGATTTTCTTCAATGGTGACAGCTGTGTGCTGTTCTTCCCAGGTTTTATCTGGGGTAAAAGGTCTTTTGCGAAGAAGGGCGATTTTTTCACCCTCCCAGCGCATAAAAGCATCTTCATCATCAAAAAGAAAGTTTACATTGCAAGTCCTTCCGATTGCACCATCAGGCCCTAGAGTGCCAAAAAATCCAAAGTCCTCGTAAACATTTCCGTCTTCACCGCCTTCCAGAAGATTTTTTGCCTCCAGATTCCCTTTTGAAACCTCTTTTTTACACCATTCAAGGGCGTTCCACAAAAGAGAATTTCTGCCGTTTTTACATTTTTCGTAGAGTTCATTTATGGTCATTTTCTGCTTATTTTTTTTCTCCTTCACTCCGTGTCTTTGATTCTGCCCTTCGATTTTTCTTTTGCCATTTACCTTCTCATCTTGTTATCGTTTTCTCAGCTTCTTTTGCTTTTGCCTTCCATTCTGCGGCTTTTTCAGGATTAAAAAGCGGATTTTCAGGATTTTTATTCTCATAGAGAGCGGCAAGTTCCTCCATATTCAAAACAACGCCAGATGGGGCAAGGTCATTTCTTGGTGTTTTAGAAGCCTCATAGGCTGCCAGCCGCCATTTTTCTTCTTCAAGAAAATGTTCTTCCGTTAAATCTTTTTCATCAGAAGTTATTCTTTTTACCATCGCACGGATTGCAAGACCTTCCATAGCCCATGGGCTTCCAAGCCTAGCAGCCTTTTCAATGTAAGAAAGTGATTTCTCTTCGTCTTCTTCTGATGACTGAAAGATGAAATACAAATCCATGAGGGCAAGAATGTTTTCTTTTTCAGCCATGTCTTCCAAAAAAGCAAGGTTCTTTTCAACATCATGTCCGTCTTCAACTTCAAGAGCGGCAAGCTCAATTTGTGCATCAAGACTTCCTGTTTGAGCCTTTTTGTGAAGTTTTTTAATGTTTTCGTCTTTGAGATACTGTGAATGATTAATTCCTGGATTTTTCATATTTTATTTTACACTCCTTAATGCATGTCTTCCATGCCATTTTTCCAATACTGAATTTTCTTCTGTCCCGGGACTTGCGTTTCTGTCAATCCGTTCCTGGAGGATTTCTTTTTCACGGACTTCTATGCAGATTTTGTACTGTCCATCTTTTTGGACATAAACAATCGTACATTCTTTTTTCTCAACGCTTTCTGCATAGCTTGCCACGCAGTTGTGAAGGGCAGTTCCTATTTCGCAAAGCTGGTAGCTGTCTTTTGGCAGGCGGAAGGAAAAGCCGTCTATGTCGTCTTCAAGTTTTTCCTGTTCCCGGCTGTATTTAAATACAATGTTTTTGTTTTTAACCTGATAAGAAATATTTGAAAGCGCGTCATGGTTGAACTTTGTAAAGCCGTCTTCAAGAATATCTTTGACCAACTCTTCTGGAAGATGATTAAAATATCGGGCGAACATTTCCATAGCGTCGCTTTTTTCATACCAGTCTTCGTCTCCGTCCTCGTCATAAGTTTTCTTTAAGAGCAGATTCATGCAAGGAATTTCTCCCCGTTTTTTTATGCATTTTTTGCAAAAGAAAACAAGGCTTTTGCGGTCAAAGTGGTTTATTTCATTTATGTTATCTTCACTTTCTATTACGCGGTTGTAAAGATTAATGTCTTTAAAGCCCCCATCATGCAGCCTCATGTAAGAAAGCAGGACTTGAGGATTTTCAGAAAAGGATTTTCGCAAGGTTCTGTAGTTTTTTATGTGTGCCTTTCTTAAAAAACGGTTCAAAACCTTTGTGTCTTTGCGGTTGTATTTAAAGTGAAACTTCATATCATAAAGTTCCTCTCTCATAAGAATGCCGTAAAGAAGCGGTTCGCAGGGAAGCTTTGTAAAAATATACATTTCCGAAAGATAACGCTTTTTTCCTGTATTCTTGTCTTCGAGTACGGAATCATGGAAGGAAGGCGCGGCGGAAAGCCCTGTGTATTTTTGGGCAAGAATGCCTAATTTTTCATGGGAGGCTTTTAGAATAGCTGAAGGAAGTGTTTTTGTTTCAAGTTCCCTAAAAAAATGCATGGCCTTTTTGTGAATTTCATACGGAAGATTTTCTTTTTTTTCTCCGCGGGCGGGAGAAAAAATTTTCTTGCCGTTGTAAATAAGGTCATGAATATCGCTAAAAACACTTCCTTTCTTCATGTCAAAAAAAATATTTTCTTCTTTTAATGTCGGAACTTCATCAATAGGTGAAATTTGCCATTTTCTTTTTGCGCGGTCAAACGAAGTGAAAGAAACTTTTAACGTTAGACTTTTATAATCAACAAGGATTTTTGCGCCGGCGCAATTTTTTGAAAGGCCCTCGTTGTCGCAAAAGTTTCTTTGAGCAAAAACGAATCTTTTTAACTTTTCTCGCCAGTCCAAATAATCCTGCATCTCGCCGGAAGACAAGTCCTCAAGAACGTCGACTCCTTCAAACTGGGGCCTCTTTGGCCTTATGGGAACTTCCACAAATTCCACAAAGACAGAATCTTCGCTTTCGCCTGGAAGATTTTCCTCCGCCTTCCATTTTTTTTCGCTCTCGTCATAAATATAATTTGACTTGCTGTATTCGTTTTTTGGCCAGACAGGAATTATTTTCTTTTCGGCGCCGGCCATTACAAAGTCAGAAGTCTGTATGTTCCTGTAAAAATATATTGTTTCCTGCATTTTCTTTCCCCCAAAAAAAATCAACACTCGCTGCGAAGAAAAAATCACTCAATCATTTCTGAGGAAATCACAATATCTCCATCTTCTTCAAGTTTCTTAAGAATTGCCATTACCTTTTTCTGGCTTTCAAGGATATCGCTTTTTCTCACCGGCCCCATATATTCCATATCTTCCTGTAGCATTGCGGCGGCGCGGTGGCTCATGTTCCTAAAAACTTTGTCCTGAACGTCTATAGAAGCGTCTTTTAGGGCCTTTGCAAGTTCGTCATTAGAAACATCCCTCAACCACTTCTGGACGCCTCTGTCGTCCACTTGCGTCAAAATTTCCATGCTTGTTAGATGATGCTCGAGGTTCATGGAAAGAAGGGGATTTTCCGCAAACAAAGAGCCGGCCCTTTCTCGCATCATGGCCATAAAAAGCGCGTCCTTTTCGCCCAAAACTTCCCCTGCGGCCTTTGCCCCATAAAAGCCTGATTTTTTTAAGACAAATCCCACCGCACTTAAAACATCTGCGTCGCAATTTTTCTTTTGGGAATAAGAATCCAGCAGGGCGGAAACTTTTTCTTGAACCTCTTTTGGCAATTTTTGCAAAGTGGACTTTCTTCGTGCTTCCGGCAAATAGATTAAAATCTTCGCAAGATTTTCAATGTAGCCTGAAGAGATAAAATCTTCGATAATTGAAAAAGTTTTATCGTTCGCCTTATCAAAGCACTCGGCAATTTTTTTGAGAATTTTGTCGGAGTTTTCACCGCTAGTGTCGTCAACAATCGTTGTTTTTTCTTTTGCCATATTATGCCTCCTCCACTTCTTCAAAAGCGAGTTTTATATACTCTTCTAAAACTTTAATTCTATCTTTGTATTTTTCAAGATAAAGGTGGAAAAAGGTTTTTGCAATTTCCACAGAAACCTCGTCGCAGTGGATTAGAATCATTTTGCCGCGCTTTTCTGCATACGAAAAGATTTCTTCCGCAAGGGAGTGGATTCTCTCATCGTCCAAATCCTTTGGGGGACAATAAAGACAGCTTGTGGTGCTGGAAAAATACACCTTCCACACCCGACACCTTTAGCGCGGAAAAAACACGGTCGGCAAAGTAATATGCTTTTTAAAACTGCCCGATGTGTATGTGACAGTCCGTCATTCGCTCTATTTTCCCACTGCCTTTAATTTTGCCTCTCGCCAGTCAAGGACAATCTGCTTATTCTTTGCAGCAACAGCGCAGAAATGACGGTTGATTTCAAGCGGATTTCCTGTAGGGCTTTCGTTGGCATTACGCACCATGCACGGAGCACAAAAGACAGCCTTGTCGCACTTGCAGCACTCGCCGCCACCCATGTCTTTCATCTTTAAACCGCGGAGCCACTTGATTTTTTTCGCTGTTGTTCCAGATGTTTTCAAGAGTGTCGTTTGCAAGATTGCCCAAAATCATCTCCTGCCAGCCTATACACGGATAGACATTACCGTTTGCTCCAAATATCTTTTAACATTTCAAGTTCAAGTGGAGAAGAACATTCACATTTCTTGCATATCTCTTTTGCAGTATCTTGTAAAAATCGATATTGATCTTCTGTCATTCCCCATTTCCAGGAAGATATTTCATTCAGACCTTTTATTGCGGGATTATCTTTATCGTTTTCTTTGAGCCAATAAATAAGCCACTTTATCACATAATCATCAACAGGAATATGAGCAACAGAAATCAATATCTTATATTTACGGAATTCTTTTTCGTTTGTTTCCGAGAAGGCAAGGGCAACAAAATATTTAATCCAAATATTTATAATTTTTTGGAACCGTCCGAATGAAACTTTACATTCACTGTCCAATTCTTTTGCATTTGTATACATGGTATTTATTGTTTTATAAAAAAACGTATCATATTTTTCTTGTGTAATATTTTCATCCATCACTTCACTAAGAAAGTTCTCCAGAGATTTTTCTATTGCTTCTTTGAATTTTTCGTTCGGCTTTACCCTTGAGCCTTTTGGGTTTCCAGCTCCCATTGATGCACGTATAGCCCCTTCAAGTCTTTCATCTGGTTCCGTTATTTCAAAATCTATGTTCTCCATAAATTTTAAAGAAGCTTTGTTCATTTCCATAACATAGTCCATGTTTTCAACCTCCATATCAATCGCGTTTTTCTCTTTTTCCATGTCATACAGTATATTTCATAAAATCCGATTTGCCTTATGACAATCTGTAAAATAAACTGTGAATCTTTATGCAAAAAGTTATGAAAAATTCATAAGTTTTTTGTGGGCGAACTTTGATTTTCAACTACAGAAAACATTTTACATTAACTTTAGTTTTTTTGAAGTTAATGTAAAATGTTTGTATGAAGCAGATAAAGAGAGAAATATATCTTTCACAGATAAGAAAATATTACGAGGTTGATTTGATAAAAGTTCTTACAGGCGTGCGTCGCTCAGGCAAATCATATTAAGACAGATTATTAAAGAACTAAAACGAAAAATAGACTCTAGACATATCATATATATGAACTTTGAGGACTTTGAATTTGAGGAAATAGATACAGCCAAAAAACTTCATGAGTTTGTAAAGTCAAAAATTAAAGATTCAGAGAAATACTACATTTTCTTTGACGAAATTCAACATGTAAAGGAATTTGAAAAAGTTCTTGCTTCATTCAGGGCAACTCTTAACTGTTCGCTTTTTGTTACTGGCTCTAATTCCAAGCTTCTTTCTGGTGAGCTTGCGACATTGCTTGTAGGGCGAACCGTTGAGTTTAGGATTATGCCTTTTTCCTACAGTGAGGCAGTTCAATTATACAATGAGAATAAAAAATAGATTCCACAAGACTTTATTTATGACTATATAAAATGGGGCGGACTTCCACAACGTTTTGATTTTACAGAAGAAAAAGATACAAAGAATTATCTTGAAAGCGTCCTCTATGGCATTGTGGAAAAAGACATTTATAAGAGCGACTCAAAAATTGAAAAATATAAATTCACCGCAATTTCAAGTTATATTCTTTTTTAATGCCGACAGAGGTTATAATCAAAAGGGAGTTTGCCGCATTTAAGCCAATCAGAGACGCTTCGCCAAAATATGTCCTATCGTTAGATAAGGTTGATTTGTCTCACGATGGAATTATTCATCTGAATATTGAAGATTTTCTTCTGCGAAAAATGGATTTGCTTTTATCCTAAAGACTCAACGCCTCACTTTTTTCAGGCAACTTTCATTCCCCAAACTTTTTAATCACTTCGTGAACATTCTTGCAGGCGGTCTTTTCAAAAATATGGGTAAAGTAGTTGTCCACCGAGCGGGGAATAATGTTCAGTTCCTCAGCAATCTGCTCTTTGCTTTTTCGCTCAAGGATTTTCTTAAAGACGTTCTGTTCCTGTTTGGTAAGACCGTCGAACATTGTCTTGTAGGTAAAAAGAGGCGCAACAAGATTCTGCTGAACAAAGGTTTCTCCTGCAAGAATACTTTTAACTGCCGTAATCAGAATGGGCTCTGGAGCAGATTTTTCTACAAAACCGTGGGCACCGGCTTCCAGTACCATCGAAAGAATTCCAGGCTTTGCGTACATTGAATAAACCAGAATTTTAATCTCAGGGTAATCTGTGCGAACTTCGCGCAGTAAATCAAGTCCGCTTTCTTCGCCTAAAAATAAATCAAGAATCAAAAGTTCTGGAAGGGCTGAAGTTTTACTGCCTGTTTCGGTTAAGCCGTTGGCAAGGGCTTTAAGTTTTTCTTCCGCCTCTGATTTTGAAAGTGCTGAACCTGAGCATTTAAGTTCTGTTTTCTGCTCAATAAGCTGTACAAGTCCTATATTTGTAACTGTGTGGTCTTCCACAACAAAAAATGTTTTATTTAGACAAGACATTATCTATATCCCCCTGTGTGTTTGTATGTTGCATTTTTTAATCTGATAATCTTTATCTGAGTTCCAGAATCTTTTTCGGAAGTTATAAAAAGTCCGGCTCCGATTAAGTCTGCACGGTTTTTCATTCCTCTTAGACCAAAGTGTTTTTTTTCGTCAATGTTTTCCGTGTCAAAGCCTTTTCCGTCATCGCTTATAAAAATGTAAAGACCGTTTTCTTCTTCTCCCTTTGCGTTGCGGACTAAAATTACAATTTCAGTTGCCTCTGCGTGTTTTAAAACATTTGTTAACGCTTCCTGGACAATTCTGTAAAGGTTTAAAATCTCATCCTTTGTAAGAAAGGAAGCGTCTGTATTTTCAAGAATTGAAAGCCTTAGGTCTATTTTGGAATTTTCCGAAAACTCCTGGCACAAATTTTTTACGCACAAAAGAAAATCATTTTTTGTTATGTCGGGCGGAGCCAGGTTGTAACTCATGGAACGCACCTCCACCAGCGACTTTGAAAGAAAGGCTGCGATTTGCGGAAGATTTTTTGCTGCCTCTGCGGTTTCGCATAAACTTTTGCAGTAGCGAAGATTCTGCGCCACAGTATCGTGAAGTTCCCGCGCAATGCGTCCACGTTCTTCTTCCTGCCCTTGAATTGTAAACAAAAGGTATTCCTTTGATTCCTTTAATTTTTTCCTGGACTTTGCAAAATGAATCAGAAGAATTACGCCTCCAAGAAGAAATATAGCAAATACAATGTCAAAAAGTAAAAAATAGGTGGTGTATCGCTGAATTATTGCTTCAAGTTCTAAAATAGTAGTCTCTGATTCTGGCATTTATCTTTTCTCCAAAAATCTGTCCAATAGTTTATAAATTCCAAAGCCGGCAAAAGTTGCAAGAAGCCTGTCCAAAAATGAAATTGGAATTTGAGCCAGAATACACGAAGGTAAAAGATCGAACCTCTGGTGCAAAAAGCTTTCGGTAAATTTTTTGATGGGATTCATCATGTCGGAAATTTCGTAATGTTTATAATGGAAGAAATCAATTATTCCGCCGGCAATAATCGTACAGAACGAAGAAAGCAGGGCAATCAAAACAAGATACAAAATAGTTACCGTTATGCTGATTTTAAATTCACTTTTTTGTCGGGCAATAAGCCAGGTTGAAAGCACAATAAGCACTCCACAAATTGAAAAAGAGAGCATAAAAGGATCAAAAAATCCTTCCTGAAAAAACCATAAAAGTGTATTGATGATGTTGTATCCAAGTGAAACGCAAAGCCCCGGAACAAGACCAAGATAAAACACAACTGCCACAGTCCAGATTGTATCAAAGAAAAGCGGAATATTAAGTGTAAGGTAAAAAATATAAACCGTAAGAAAATTAAGAATTTCGGCGAGTATGCAGAGGATTATCGTTTTTGGAATTTTTCGCATTTCTTGAAACATAAGGTGATTATAAATACTTTTTTTTACCACTTTGTAAAGTTTTTTGTAAATTCAGAAAGGCGCGATAAACTTTTTAATACGGGGTACATCCTCTGTCACCTTATAACTACTGTCCGAATTTCACTATAAATTACATTAAATTACATTGATTTTTTTATCAAGTGTAAAAATTTAAATGCATCATTCTTTTAACCTGTTGCAAGAAGAGATTTTTACAGGCAGCTGAATTTCTTTTATTAGCTTTGTTGTTTTTGTCCAAGTTGCACTTAAGCAGTACACAAGCGAGAGTTTCACTTTTTCCATACTCAAGTAGTATAGTTGCGAAAATTCAATTTGTATTGTGAAAAGATGTAAAAATAGTTATGAAAAATTCATAAGTTTATATTGCCTGAACTTCAAGTTTACTAGTGGCAAGGCGGACGGCGTTGTCTGATTTGAATTTTTTGTCAGGTTTTGATTTTCAATTCTTACGGATTTCAACTACAGAATAGTTGATTTTAGCCGTTTTTCAACTATTTAATAGTTGATTTTTAATATGATTCTACTATAATATTTTTTAAGAGGTTCGTATGGAATACAAAGTAAAAAGAATTCTTGATGTTTCTGTTTTAATTCAAAAAAAATCAGTTTTTTTGTTCGGGCCAAGACAAACTGGAAAATCCACTCTTGTTGACCAGCTTCCTGCCGACACTTTTGCTCTAAAATGGAATCTGCTAAAAGGAAAACTCAGACTTCAAATACAGAATAATCCCAGTTATTTGACTGAGCAGGCAGAACTTCTTAATTTACATGACTGTGCTATTTTTATTGACGAAATTCAATTATGTCCGGAGCTTTTAAACGAATGCCACCTTCTGATTGAAGAGCGAAACATTCGATTTTTGTTTACAGGCTCTTCTGCACGAAAACTCCGTTCCTATGGAACAAATCTTCTTGGCGGAAGAGCCTGGGAGCGGCATCTGCATCCCTTTACATTTGCTGAAGTTGGAAACGATGAAAATTACAATCTGCCCTTTATTTTTGAGCATGGGCTTTTACCTTCCATGTTCTATTCATCAGACATCGAAGAAGATTTGTCATCATATATCGGAACTTATCTAACAGAAGAAATTGCCGCAGAAGGAACAGCCCGCAATTTGGGAGCGTTCGCACGATTTTTAAAAACTGCGGCGCTTACAAACGGACAGCTTTTAAACTTTACAAACATTGCAAGTGACTCGCAAGTTCCTGTTCAAACTGTAAAACAGTGGTACACCGTTTTGGAAGACACACTACTGGGCTTTATGGTAGAACCGTACAGAGCCTGCAAAAAAAGAAAAAGCGTGAGCGTTTCAAAATTTTACCTTTTCGATATTGCTGTTGCAAGAACTCTTCAAAACATTCCAGTTCCAACAGAAGGCAATGAAGAATTCGGAAGATTTTTTGAACAGCTTGTCTGTATGGAACTAAAGGCCTGGATTTCCTATAAAAGCCCTCGTTCCCAACTTACTTTTTGGCGAACAATCAACGGAAATGAAGTTGATTTTTGCCTTGACGACAACCTCGCCATAGAAGTAAAGTCAACGAGCACTGTAACGGACAGACACTTAAAGGGATTAAAAGTTCTGCGTGAAGAAGGCATATTTAAACGATACATTGTGGTCTGTCGGGAAGAATATCCGCGTATGGTTGACGGAATAGAGATTCTTCCGTGGAAATACTTTTTTGAATCTTTGTGGAAACTGTAATACATAACTTTCATGGATTATATTCCAAAAAAGTTGTCATTCTGCTTGGCGCGCGACAGGTTGGAAAGACAACGCTTTTTAAATCATTGTTTAATTCAGATTCAATCCTGTGGCTTAATGGCGATGAATTTGACGTTCAGAATTTATTTGCAACATTGTCAGCGCAACGGTTCAAGGCATATCTGGGGGCAAAAAAAGTTGTAGTCATAGACGAAGCCCAGCGGATTTCAAATATAGGGCTTCGGTTGAAAGTCCTTGCAGACTCATTGCCAGACATTCAGATTTTTGCAACAGGAAGCTCGTCTTTCGACCTGGCAAACAATGTAAATGAGCCTCTTACTGGCCGCAAGCGGGAGCTGCGCCTCTTTCCCTTGTCTTTTAAGGAACTGGTCAACCACAGCGATTTGCTTACAGAAAAAAGAATGATTCCCCATCGTCTGGTTTTTGGCTCATACCCAGAAGTCGTAACATCACAGGGAAGTGAAATCGAAGTCCTTAAAGAACTTTCACAAAGCTATCTTTATAAGGATATTCTGACTTTTGAAAAAATCCGTCACTCAGATAAGCTTGTAAAACTCCTTCAGGCTCTTGCCTGGCAGATTGGCTCACAAGTTTCTTATAATGAGCTGGCGCAAACCTGCTCGATGGATGTAAAGACTGTCGAGCATTACATCACTGTTCTGGAACAGGCTTTCATCGTTTTCATGCTAGGCACTTTCAGTAGGAATCTGAGAAACGAATTAAAAAACAGCCGTAAAGTTTACTTTTATGACAACGGAATCCGCAATGCAATAATCGCAAACTTTTCACCAATAGAAAACAGAAATGATGCTGGAGCTCTTTGGGAAAACTATGTAATTTCCGAGCGTGTAAAAAAAATCTCCTATGACGGAAACTTTACAAATTTCTGGTTCTGGCGAACAAAGGCGCGGCAGGAAGTTGACTACCTTGAAGAAAGTAACGGAAATCTTTGCGCATACGAATTCAAGTGGTCAGACGCAAGCGCAAAAAAAGCCCGCTGCCCACTTACATTTTCAAGGGCTTATCCAGAAGCAAAATTTTCTGTAATAAGCGCTCAGAATGTAGAAGAATTTTTACTGTAGGCAAATGCAGGCTTTCATTCCCCGTATTTTTCGCTCAAGGATTTTCTTAAAAATATTCTGTTCCTGTTTGGTAAGTCCGTCGAACATTATCTTGTAGGTAAAAAGTGGTGCAACAAGATTCTGCTGAACAAAGGTTCTCCTGCAAGAATACTTTTAACTGCCGTAATAAGAATGAGCTCTGGAGCAGATTTTTCTACAGAACCGTGGCGCCGGCTTCCAGAATCAGAGAAAGAATTCCAGGCTTTGCGTACTTTGTACTCAATAAGCTGTACAAGTCCTATATTTGTAACCGTGTGATCTATTTAGACAAGACATTATCTATATCCCCTGTGCGTTTGTATGTTGTATTTTTCAACCTGATGTTTTTTATCTGAGTTCCAAAATTTTTTTCGGAAGTTATAAAAAGTCCGGCTCCGATTAAGTCTGCACGGTTTTTCATTCTCCTTAGGCCAAAGTGTTTTTTTTTGCTGGCACTGATGCAAAAAGCTTTCTGTAACCTTTTCAGAAGATACATTTTCTGTATTTTTCGAGTTTCTGCGCCTTCTGCCAATTTGTTCTTGAAATATTGAATCTGTTTTGGAAGTTCAGGGAATTAATCAGTGTTTTTCTAAGATTTTTTCTACGTTAGCCACTTAGTGGGCTGCCAAATGTAAGATGCTTTTAATTATTTCCTATAATTGTCAAAAACTAAACAAATTTGAGATTTTAAATCTTGTATTATTTTATTGGAAAGTTGGGTATCAAATCTTTTTTTATCATCGCTGACATTTTCTAAAAATAACTCATAAGGAAGTATTTCTAATTCATCGGCAATCTTTTGTAAAACTTCTGGGGAGGGAAAATTTTTTCCATTTTCTACTGCATTTAAATAGTTTGGACTTAAATCGATTCTTTCTGAAAAAGCCAGTTGTGTAAAATTTTTTTTCTTCCTATAAAAACGCAAATTCTTAATAAATAGTTCTTGAATGTGAGTCATGCAAGTATTTTGCTTTATTTATCTATTTGCGTATTCAATGTATTAAAGTTATATAATTATAAAACAGTTGTTTTTACTACTCTTTTATGTTAATATAACTGTAATTCAGTAATTATTGCAGGAGATAAAAATGAAAATTTTGAAAATCGCAAAAAGAATCTTATTGGTTATTCTTGGTATTTTTGTTTTTTTTATTATTATGGCAATTGTGTTAAGTGAATCAGATGATTCCTCTAATATAAAAAATGCAAAAGAAGAAATTGAAATCACTAGTGAGCAGAATAACATCAGTGAAGAAGAAAGAGAATTAAAGAATACTGAACAAAATTTAATATCAATATTGAAAGAAAAAAATGCTGAGATTAAGAATACAACTTCTTACATTAAAGATAATGGAATACCGTATAATTTTATCTCTTTCAAATGCAAAAATGATTATGAAGTAATTGAAAAAATTATAGACGAAGTAAAAAAATTAAATAAAAAGCAAATTATATCCCTTAGTATAAGTGACAATACAAATGATGTATATTTATTGTCTGTAACTTTTTCAGAAGATGGTAGCATTGAACTTTCAGAAAGTGAACAATATAACAGCCGTAGAAAAGTATGGATTAATTCTCAATTCAGCGGTTGGGATGGTTCTCATATTGAATTAACAAAACTAATCAAGAAGAATTTAAATGATGGGGAATCGTATAAGCATATAAAAACAACCTATATTAAAGTTAAAGTTGATGAACAAAAAGATAAACTAAACTCAATTCTAAAAGAGTTCGGAAAAACCATAAGGGTTGAAAAAAATGATTTATGGGTTCAAACAGATTTTTCAGCAAAAAATGGTTTCAATGCTACTGTAAAATGCACGGCCATTGGTATAGTCAATTATAACTCCAACACTGTAACTTTAATATCAATTGAATAATAAAAATCTAAAGAATATTCTCATTCAAGTGAGAATATAAACCCTCTATACTTTTCAAAAACCGGTGCAATGGATAATCCGTTGTGCTGTTTTTTTATTCAGGGGTTATACAACCCCTGAAAACGAGCGAGTCAAGGCCTTGAGCGAAGCGTGCCTTGACCGGTCGTATTTAAATCCTACGCATCCTCATTCGAGTGGTTAAATTTGCCAATCACTAACAGTTGATAAATAGAAAAAAGATAAGCTTAATTCAATGCACTTGAGTTATTAAGATACTTTTCTAAAAATCTTCCAGACCGGCACGCTGTCTCAGGTTTGCATACATAAAGCCTTCATCCTCAATTTTTTCAAAAAAAGTTTCAGTCTGGCATAAAAGGCGTGGAACTGTCCTTCCAAAAGAAACCTGCATCTGTTTTTCAGGATATTTTCTGTTAAGGCAGTCTGCAAAATCCACCGCAAGTTCACTCATAAGATCTGCGTGAATGTATTTTGCACCCAGACGGAACATGAGCAGGACAGCAGCCTTTCCTGCAGACGTGTCATGAACGCAAAGATTTTCAGGTTTGCCATGTTTTGCTTCATAATCTGCAAGAAATTTTTCCGCCTCAAAAAGCGGCATGAGCCATTTTCCATATACCGAAAAAATCAGTTCATTCCCGTTGAAAAGGCAGAGCGATGTCCGCTCCGGCAAAGTTTTTTTGTACGCTGTCAGTTCAAGACTTCCGCTGAAAGTATTCATATTTTGCACGCCATGAATTTATTCCAACAGTTAAAGCCTGTCAACACAGTTTTTCTTTTGATTTTCCCCTTTCAGGGCACTTCCCTTCGGGACCGCGTGCTTCGTGGTTCCGCGTCTAACGCGCTCCATTGCCTTGCGGCAACCGCTTTGCGGCCACTACGCCCGCTAGTGCATTGCCAGCTCCACCACATCCTGCAAAAAAAATATTCTAAGCAAAACTCTTCCATAAATTGAAAAGTTCATCTTTTCCTGGAACAACTGCAGTATTTGCAAGGCTTCCGCTTTGAATCAGGGAAAGAGTTGCATATTTTTTGCATTCTTCTTCCGTAAGGACAGGAGACTTTCCCAAAAGTTCTTCAAGTTCATGCTTAAACTCAAGAATCCCTCCAGAACCTGCATCTGCAAATCCCAATGCTTCAAGTGCCAGATCCAGCTTTTTGCCGAGTTTTTCCTTTGTAAATTCAAGAAGAACAGGAGTTAGAAAACCATTTGCCTTGCCGTGAGGAATCTGCTTGAAATAGGTAAAGCAGTAACCCATTCCATGAACGGCAGTAACTCCTGTATGGGAAATTACAAGACCTCCTGTCAGAGAAACATACATGAGTTTTTCGCGGATTTCGTCAGACAGTTTTTTATTTTCCTTTACAAAATCCTTTAATGCAGGAATGCATCTGCCAAATTCTTTTAATGCAGAAAGTGCAAGTGAGTCAGTAAAAATCTGGCTTCTGTTGCAGACAAATCCTTCAAGACAGTGCGTACAGGCATCAACTGCTGTGTTTATGGTTGTCTGAACAGGTAAAACTTTCGTATATTTTGCATCAACCATGGCGATTGCAGGAAAAGTAAATTTATTGCCAAAACTTACCTTTGTTCCTAAATCGTGGCGGAGCAGGACACTGTATTGGGTTGCTTCACTGCCAGTTCCTGCTGTCGTAGGAATTGCAACTACTGGCAGTGCGGCCTTTACAGGAGTTGCAAAAAGTTCAGTAGCTTTCTGCGGATTTCCGTCTGCCTGTGCACATAGGACAGCAATTGCCTTTGAACTGTCCAAAGGCGACCCTCCGCCTATGCCTATAATCATCTGAGCTCCAAAATCCTTTGCAATGGCAGATGCCCTGTCTATTGTTTCAACGGATGGGTTGTTTTCAATCTGATTAAAAAGCTTACATTTTATTCCTGCATTTTCAAGTGCCTCTGTTACATCGTCCAAAGCTCCGCTCGCTTGAGCAGAATGGCATCCTGTTACGATAAAGGCTTTTTTACCGAATTCTGTAAGCTGCTCAATATGTTTTTTTACTGCATCCTGTTCAAAATAAACCTGAACAGGCATTCTAAATGAAAAATTCATTTTTTTACCCTTATTAGTGAAGTTCTGCAAAAATTTCGTCAATAATTGAAATGGCCAAGTCTATTTCTTCTCTAGAAACTGTTGTCGGTGCGATAAATCGGATTACGTTGTGGAATGTTCCGCAGTTCAGCAGAAGCAGATTTTTTTCCAGGGATCTTTTCTGTAGTAAAGCGGTTGTATTTGAATCTGGTTCTTTTCCGTTTTTTACAAGCTCTATGGCAAGCATGAGTCCCATACCTCTGACATCTCCGATTTTTTCAGGATATTTTTTCTGCAAGGCAAACAGCTGTTCTTTAAAATAAGCGCCCTGATTCCTGCAGTTTTCCAATGCACCGCCTTCTGTCAATTCGTCAAGAACTGCAAGACCTGCTGCACATGCAAGCGGGTTTCCGCCGAATGTTCCTCCATGCGCACCTGCCGGCCATTTTTCCATTATTTCCCGTTTTGCAATGACAGCGCTGAGCGGAAGTCCGTTGGCAATGCCTTTTGCACTTGTCAGAATATCAGGACGAACTCCAAGCTGCTCATAGGCGAAAAGTGTTCCTGTTCTGCCCATTCCAGTCTGCACTTCATCAAAAATCAGCATAATTCCATTGTCATCGCATATTTTGCGGATATATTTTACAAATTCTCTGTCCGGAACAATGTAACCGCCTTCCCCCTGTACAGGTTCCATGATTATTGCGGCAACCTGGCTGGAATCTATAAGATTATGAAAAATTTTATCGAACTGTTCAAAATATTCTTTAGGACATTTGCCGCTTTCCATTTTGTAAGGAGTCCTGTACAAATAAGGATATTCTGCAAAATAGACGCTAGGCATAAGGGCTTCGTAATTTTTGCGGTATTTTGCATTTGATGCTGTAATAGAAACGGTTCCAATTGTTCTTCCATGAAATGAATTCATAAAGGCAATTATTCCAGGACGGCCAGTTACATATTTTGCAAGCTTCATGGCTCCTTCATTTGCTTCTGCGCCGCTGTTGCTGAAATAAACCATTGTGTCTCCGCCTGTAAGTTCTACAAGCCGTTCTGCCAGACGAACATAAGATTCGTAATATACAACATTATGTCCTCCGTGCATGAGCTGATGTAGCTGTTTTTCTACTGCATCAATGATTTTCGGATTGTTGTGCCCCAGATTGCATACTGCAACTCCGCTTGCAAAATCAAGGATTTTTCGACCATTTTCATCCCAAATAAAGCTTCCCTGGCCTTTTGTTATTCCCAATGTTGTTGCCCTGTTTGCTACAGCCGGCATAACTTTTTTACATCTTTCATACATACTCTGCATATTTCCCTCCAGAAAGTTCTGTAATAATTATCGATTGCTACAATTGCATTCAATTTTCTTGGGCTGTCTAAAATGCATTGGCATGACCGTCTAATAAGATGTCATCCAGGATTTATTTCAGCATCTACACTATACTTTGAACTTTTCAGACAGCTCCATCTGCTATTTTAAAAATTTTTTTACAGTCTGAATTTCAAGTTCAGGCAGAATTTTAAACGTGTAGGGCATGTAAACCCTTTCTGTTTTTTTATGAGCATCTTTTCCAAAGCCGCCAAAGTTAAACCCTGGAATGTTAAGTTCCTTTATGCTATGCAAATCAACTGGATAAAGCCGCTCATATTCTGGGAAATCTTCCATAAGCCTGCTTATAGAATCCTTGTCATCATCAATTTTGATAAAGCTTGAATCGGTAAGGCTCGGATAGAAGTTTAAAATCTTAAAGTCAATGTCATTTTCCTTTCCAAAATCTTCTATGAAAACTTTCATATCCTGATAAAGCTGTGCCTCTTCAGGAATTTCAAATTTCAGGGTGTTGTGTGGACAGTATGGCGGTGCAAAGAAAAGTACAATTAAAGGAATTGTAAGTTTTGCGGATTTACACAGAAACTGAACGATGTGAAGACCTATTTCCCTTTTGTCAACATTTTCTTCCACTTCCTTGAGACACAGTTTTTCTATTTGTGCATCAAGCTTCATGCCTGCATTTTTTTCTGCAATTTCCTTGAGTTCCTTAAAAGTTAGAACCAGAAATGAATATTGAACCGGGCTTTCCTTTATTTTTGCCTTGCGACAGAAATGGCTGTAATGTTCCCTATGAAGTTTCAGCACTGCTTTCCATGATTTTTTTGCAACCGCAATCAATTTTTTTTCAACTTCAATGACGCTATCGGCATGGACCATATAATTGAAGTAGACAAAATTTGAAAATGCCGTCTGTACATTGTAGAAATCTTTCAAATCCTGGCATTTCAGAACAGCTGGGGGCAAGGTTGATTCTCCGTTGTAAGAATCACAGAATTCAGGATTTAAATTTATCTGGCGGACTAATTCTGATGCAACCATGGTTGAATCAATACCTTCAAAACACTGACCTACATGGGTTTCTTTTCCCTGAATGTAAAAACATGGCAGAAGTTTGCCGACTGAGCCTGTATAAATATATTTATGTGTATCTCCCGGATATAGAGGGCATGTATAGTCGTTGTTTATGGCAAATATATATTTTAAGTTCTCTTTTTTTGCTAAATCCTTAAAAAAACTTCCGGCCTGAATAATTCCTGTGTGCAGGTTTTCTTCAACTGGATTAAAGGAAAACAGGATGTTTCCAGCAAAACTGTCAAGGTTTTCAGAAAAATATTTTGCAACAACCATGAAAACAGCATTTCCGTCCTTCATGTCGGTTGCGCCTCTGCCAAAAAGATAATCTCCGGAAAGCAAATCTTTTTTAGTTTCTTTGTCGAGCTCTGCATTTTTGTAAGCTTCCATAAGAGCCTGCGGATTGCATGCAAGTTCCTTATACGCTCCAAAGTCTTCGATTCCTACTGTATCTGTATGACCGTGAAAAATTATTGTAGGAACAGGACTTCCAGATGGCAAATTTTTTTCAGATTTTTTTGTTCCCTTTATCAAGGCAAAAACATTGCGTCTGCCAAGACTGTCATTGTTGAGTGGCTGTATGAAAATCTGTTCTGGGTGTGCTTCAAAATATGGAAGCCTGCGCAGCCATTTTTCAATAAATACGGCAATATCTTTTTCACCGGAAGTTGTATTCACACTTGGAATTTTTACCATGTCTATTACAAGTTGCTTTATCTCTTCAAACATCATCTATCTCCCATAAAAAATACAACTGGATGAGGTACAGTTTGCAAAGTTAGATTAGCTGAAATCTCTGGTACAGTTGTTTTTAGGTCTGCGGTTTACCTTAAATAAAATTGTATTAAATAAAGTTGTATGAATGTGCCGCTTTTTCATTCCCTTTCCAGCGGAAATGTCATGCAGTGGGGACCTCCGCCAGCTTTCAAGGTTTCAGTAATGTCAACCTCAATGATTGTATATCCGCGTTCTGCAAGTTTTTCATTTACTGCGGCATTTTGTTTCAGGCAGAGCACCCTTTTATTTCCAATTGACTGAAGATTGCATCCATGCATAAAAACGCTTTCTTCAGAAACTTCAATCAATTCAATTCCTTTATTTTTTACCAGATTCAGAAAATCCTGTGGCAGGGCAGGGGAGCAGGCAACTGCAAGCTTTGTATCAACCATGTTGAAAACCAGGTCAAAATGAAGGTATTTAGGATGGCATGGAACACAAATCACTTTATAGCCGTAAGGTTCAAGCGCCTTTCTGATAAAATTTACACCTTTTTCGTCTGACCTTGCTGCCTGCCCGATTGCAAGAGTTTCTGCATCAAGATATGTAAAGTCTCCGCCTTCAAAAAATCCGTCTTTTACTTCGGCAATTAAAGGAACATTCAGTTCTTTCATTTTGTTCTTATAGGCTTCTTTTTCTTTAAATCGTATGCTTTCACGAAAATTGCCAAGAATGTAACCTTCCCGGACACACAGTCCGAAATCCCTTGAAAAAACGGAATTAGGTCTTTGCGCATCAGGCTCTAGAAATTCCACTTTTACTCCGTTTTTTGTATAGGCTTCAACCATAAGCTGATGTTCTTTTTCCATTTTTTCACAGTCAAGCCTTGTTGAACTCCATTTTTTAGCAATTTCATTTATGGGAGCTGCCTGAAGGTAAGTCGGCCTGCTCATTAGTACGCGTTTCATTATGCCTGAAGAACTACATGTAAACATTCTGACCTCGATATATAAACAAAAATTCTGTCCTGCAGGCAGACTTCCGCCTGCAAAAGACATATCAGTAAACACCAGCCTGCCATGACAGGACAGTTTTCTGCACTTTTGTGCATCCAGCTGAACAATCCTCTGCACTTTACTGCTGTTTTTGAATGCAGGCTGGTCATACATTAAAAATTATTTTGCATTGTCTACAGCTTTCTGGCTGTATTCCTGAATCCATTTGGCAAATGAACCGTCAGCCTTTTTTTCTGCGATTACATCGTTCATAAGTTTCAGGAAATCTTCGTTACCTTTTGCAAGTGCACAGGCAGTAGCCTTGTATCTGTTTTCAAATTCTGCTGTACTAAATGTCAGGGTTGGGTTTGAAAGAACATACTGCTGAGCTACAACGCTTTCTACAACAATACCGTCGATTTTTCCGCTCAAAAGTTCAAGAATACATTCAGGAACTTTGTCAAGTGCGACAATTTCAGCATCTTTTATTTCAGCTTTTGCAAGAGCTTCCTGAGTTGTAGACTTCTGCGCACCGATTTTTCTGCCATAAAAATCTGAAAGTTTAGAAAGTTTTTCTGCATCAGTTTTTCTGATAAGGATTCTCTGTTCTGCATCAATGTAATGATCTGTAAAATCAACAGTCTTTTTTCTTTCTTCTGTTGGTGCAATTCCAGCAATTGCAACGTCTATTTTGTTTGCAGGAATTGAAGAAAGCAAAGCACCGAACGTCATGTCAGAAATTGTAAGTTTTACACCGATTTTGTCGGCAATGGCCTTTGCAAGAGCCATATCAATTCCAATTACTGGCTGACCAGCTGCCTTGATATCAACAAATTCATAAGGTGGATAGCCAGAGGCAGTTCCTACAACCATTTCGCCTTTTTCTTTGATAGATTCAAGCAATGTTTTTGGTTCTGAAGCTACAGGAGCTGATGCTTCTTTTTTTGTACATGATGCCAGACTGAGCAGACATCCCAGTGATACGGCAAAAACTGCCATTCCAACCAAATTTTTTTTCATAACTCTCTCCTTCCCAAGCCAGAGGCAAGGTTATTTATTTTCAGAAACCTTAAGAAATTCCAGGGTTTCTGTAAAATTTAATTTTCCATATTTTTCAGCTTTATTTTCTTCGTCTGAAACTCTTTGCAAAAACTCTTCACAAAAAAGCTAAAAAAACTTTCAGAAGAATCTGCACGGCAAAAATGCATTTATCTTGTACCTTTTCTCAATTTTGCCTCCAGGACTGAAATACCTCGTGAAAGCGTAAATGTAATTACAAAATAAATTGCAGCAATGATTATCAGCGGTTCCATAGGCTTAAAGCTGATTCCACGGATTGTGTCAGCTGCATACATAAGTTCTGACATGCCGATTACGGAAACCTGCGAAGAAGTCTTTATAATTGTTACAAATTCATTTCCCAAAGCCGGCAGGATGTTTTTTATAGCCTGCGGCAGAACAACAAAGAACATGGTTTCCGGGGCTGAAAAACCAAGCGAACGCGAAGCTTCTGACTGCCCTTTATCAATAGACAGAATTCCACTGCGGATAATTTCGCAGACATAGGCAGTCGTATTTATAGAAAGCGCAAGAATTCCAGTAAAAAGCCGTTCATAGTCAATCCCTGCAATTACAATTTTCGGCATTCTGAATCCAATCATCGGCAGCCCATAAAAAACAATTGCAATCTGAACCAGAACAGGCGTTCCGCGGATAATTTCTACATAAGTATTTGCAAACCACCGCAGAACCTTTAGCTTTGAAATTTTCATAAAAGCCAGCAGCGTTCCAAAAATCAACCCCAAAAAAATCGTCATAAGGGAAATTACCAGGGTATTTTGCGTACCCGACCACAACATCATCCTGTATTTAACAGCTATATCAATTAAACTCTGCATAAAACTTGCACCTCATAAAACTTTTGAAAGAAAAGCCTTCACCCTTTCGTTTGTACTGTGATTGAAAACCTCATCAGGCGTTCCAGACTCAACGATTCTGCCGGCATCCATAAAAACAACCGTATCGGCAACTTCCTTTGCAAATCCCATTTCATGAGTTACGCAAATCATTGTCATGCCACTTTCTGCAAGCTCTTTCATTACATCCAGAACTTCGCCAACCATTTCCGGGTCAAGCGCACTTGTAGGCTCATCAAACAGAAGAACCTCTGGTTCCATCGCCAGAGCCCTTGCAATTGCAATCCTCTGTTTTTGACCACCAGAAAGCTGTTCCGGGTAGGCCTCTGCCTTGTCCAACAGACCAACCCTTTTTAAAAGACTGTCAGCCAGCATATTTGCATCATTTTTTGACATTTTTCTAAGCCGTCTAGGACCAAACGTAATATTCTGACGGACAGTCATGTGCGGGAATAAATTGAAATGCTGAAAAACCATGCCGACCTTCTGTCTCAGACTGTTCATGTTACGGCTACCCATAACAATCGATTTGCCTTTAAAAGTGATGTCTCCGCCCATGTTTATTTTTTCAAGTCCGTTGAGGCATCTCAGCAGAGTACTCTTTCCTGAACCCGAAGGCCCGATGATAACTACAACCTTGCCTTTTTTTACATAAAGTTCAACATCATTTAAAACTTCAAGTTTTTTGAAGTTTTTGAAAATCCTGTTCACGACAATTATAGGATTATGTTGACTGTCAAAATCTGTATTGAAATCATTTACCGCTTTTCCCAAAAACATATTCCCTCCTGCAAAAAAAAAGACGCCAGATACGTTTCTTAGTACCTGACGTCTTTGTCATTCGATGTGTAAATGCTAAATTTAAAAAATACTTTAGGTCAACTGCTTTTCTGAAGTTTTATTAAAATTTATTATGTATTGACTTTTTTTTATTTTTATGCTTTTCCCCTTTCCGGGCACTTCCCTTCGGGACCGCGTGCTTCGTGGTTCCGCGTCTAACGCGCTCCATTGCCTTGCGGCAACCGCTTTGCGGCCACTACGCCCGCTAGTGCATTGCCAACTCCACCACATCCCGCAAAAAAATATTCTAAGCAAGATAAAACATCAAAATTGTAAAATTATTAAACTAGACATTCGGGCAAAATAGAAATTCAATCGAAATTTTCAGAAATTCTTTGCAGAAAAAAAAGAAGCTGCTGTTTTTCATCTTCAGAAAAATCCCTGTAAAACGTCTGCAGCAGATTTTTAGAAATAGCTGAAGTTGCGTCGTTATATTCCTTTCCTTTTGAAGTAAGCTTTACGAATTTGCTTCTTGCATCATCCTTGTTGGAAAAACTCTCTACAAGCCCATTTGCCTCAAGTTTTCGAACCAGAACCGTAGCAGTCGATTTGTTTTTACTGATTTTTTTTGCAATTTCACCCATTGTAAGCATTTCGTCCCTTGAAAGCAGAAAAAGTATATACCCATGGGAAGACGAAAGTTCAGGCAACCCCATTTCATTCAGCTTTTTACGCAAAAAATCAACTGAAAGCGAATGAATGCGTGAAACCAGAGAAACTGTTGAAGAAATGTCGTATTTCATACAGCCAAGTATAGACCCTTTTTGAGATGCCTGCAAACCCTTTTAACTTTTCTTCCAGTTTTCCATAAGCTTTCGCCAAAAAACTGTAGAAATTTACCAGAACAAATCTTTACAGGTATTTTAATGTCCATTTCAATCGCATCCTGCAAAAAAATCTGAAAACCAATGGATTTTTAGGCTTTACCCATATATAATTTCAGTTATGTTTTTATTTTATTTAAAGAAAAATTTTTGTGACGGCTGGGATAATGCCGGACAACTGATAATCGTAAACCTGATTCTTCTGGCTTATACCTGCGCTGCATTTTTTTTGAATGCACTTGCAGGAGCTTGGGGCAATGCCTTCGGACTGCTTGTTTTTACACTCACCTGCGGAATTTTTGGAATTCTTGTAACCGCTTACGGTGAACACGCCGCAGCCATCGCGTCCTTTGAAACTCGTCCCCTGCGCGACTATTTCAGCGGAATCAAAAACTGTGCAAAAGACGGTTTTTTGTTCGGCTGCCTCTGTTCCATCATTTTTTCAGCCTGCGCAATCGGAATTCCAGGCTATCTTTCCATGAAAAGCACATTCGGATTTTTTCTGGCAGTAATTTTGTTTTGGGTCGGTGTAATTTCAGCCCTTGCACTGCAATGGTTCATTCCCCTGCGCTCGATTATGCACAATAATTTCAAAAAATGTCTTAAAAAATGTTTTATTATTTTCTTTGACAATACTTTTTTTTCAATTTTGGTTGGAATCTACACGCTTGTCATGCTTCCGCTGTCGCTTTTTCTCTTTTTCCTTGTTCCGTCGGCAGCTGGCATCCTTCTGGCCCAGACAAATGCACTTCGGCTTCGCCTTTACAAATACGACTATCTTGAACAGCATCCTGAGCTGACAAAAGAAGAACAGAAAGACATTCCATGGCCTGAGCTACTTGAAGAAGATAAAGAATGCCTGGGACATAGAAGCCTGCGTTCTTTTATTTTTCCGTGGAAAGATTGATTTTTTATGGGGCAGACTGGTCTGCAGAGCGCACTTGCGCAGCTCAGTTGCCCTCGGCCGCTTCACTCCTGCGGTTTCGCAGGGGCTCAACCGAGACTCACTCAAAACGCTGCGCCACTCGCGTTTTGCCGGCTTCGCCGTCGTTCCCTATCGTTCCAGTGGCTGCTTCGCACTGCTCCAGCGCTTAGCCAGAACAGCTGTAATTTTATACGGAATTATTCTCTGTTCCATTTTGCACGGTCAGAATAATATCCCCACAAACCAATGTTGTCAAAAACTGCAGACGTTGAAGAAGAACTTCCAGAGTAGTCAAGACTTGCAAAAATAGTGTTTCCAGCTTGTGTTTTTTCAGGATTTACTGCAAGAACGGCCCATACTTCATAATAAGAAGACAGAGTTGACGAGGCATTTGAAAAATTGTCATTTGCAGAACCTGTAGGAGTTCCCCCTGAATGAGGCATCTGCTGATAGCCTGCATCAGTTCCAAGACAAAGGTAGTCACTTGTATAGGATATAGAATAAACCACATCGCCTGCACTTTGTGAGTTCCATGTAGAACCGTCAGAACTATAATAAACTGTACTTCCCGAAGCATAGTAAATCATTGAAGCGCCATCAGTTGCTGTTTCATTTGAAGCTGCTGCAAGCCCGTTGAAAAAGTAAACCTGGCCTCCAAGCATTGCACAGGAGTTTGAATCTTTAGTAGGTTTTGTCGAGGCATTGGTATCTCCTGTTTCCATTGATGAAGCCGGCCATGTAGTTCCATTAAGTTTATAAACACCAGTCGAGCCGATTCTGACATAGGCCTTACGGTGTTCTTTTTGCTTTGCATTTGTACAGAAAAGGCTGACATTTGTATTTGAGTCTACTGTGTAGATTTTTGTCCAGCTGTCTTCAATGTTTTGCTTGCAGACTATGGATGTGCTGTTTCTGACCCATTCGCCTTCGTCCAAATCTTCTTTCCAGTCTGTATATAGGGCATAAATATAGTTTTTATCAGCGGCAATTTTGGTAACCTGACCTGCTGTTCTGCTGTCTTTTGTCCAGTCAGTTTCTGTTTCGACGGCAGCGTTCCTGTAATAAACCCCGCCGTTTTGTATTGCAATGTATTCTGTGTCGCCTCCGTTCGGATTAAAGCGGATTATGGAATTTATATGTCCAGAAACTGTTGAATCTTCAAGTTTTATTTCATCACGGATTTCATTGAAAATTTCGTCCTGGCATCCTGAAAACTGGAATAATGCTGTAATTGCAATTACTGCCACTGAAAGTTTGTAGTATTTCTTCATTCTTGCCTGACCTCCACCTAGAAATGATACCTTGCAATTAAACCTGCAGACAGAAACAAGCCGTAGTCGTTCCATTCTTTATGGTCTGCATACCATTGTGGCATATACATATATTCAGATTCGACTCCAAATGACCAGCTTTCTGCAACCCTGTAGAAAAATCCTGCCTGACCTTTCAGAATCAGACCCGGAAAGTAGTTTCTGTTCAGGTAACTTTCAAGTGCTGCACCAATACCGAAAGTCAGCGGAAATTCAAAGTTGCCTATGTACGGCTGAAAAGTTCCTGTAAAAGTCATCGGAACATAAGTAAACATGTTGCTGCCGATTGTAGGATTGTAGCCGAACTGGACGTCAAATCCCAGTGCAAAATATTCTGAAACAAAACGGTGGTAACCTATTTCTGCGGCACCTCCAGTTGAAAGCTTATCACCAAAATTCAAAGGAAACATACCCATGAGGGCTATCTTTATGTACTGATCGCCAGCTCCGTTTGCCTTGTATGAGATGTCTTCGTAGTAGTCATCGGGGGTTTCTTCATTGTCTGTATTTTGTGCAGTCAGAAAACTTATTGAAACAAGAAGTAACAAAATAATAGAAAAAAGTCGCTTCATTTTGACATTCCTTTTTGATTTTTATAAAAAAAAGCTGATAGTATTTTTATAAGAAATCAGATATAGTATCTTTTCAGAAAGATTTTACTTAAAATAAATACATAAGCAGTCTGCCTATAATATATTTTTTAAGGTCTTTTATCAACTGATAAACATTTGCCTGAACGGCAGGTTACAAAAACTTGGAGAGAGTATGAGTGCTATAATTATTGATGGAAAAGCTGTTGCGCAGGATGTTCGTTCTGGTGTTGCACAGAAAGTTGCCGCTTTGAAAGAAAAAGGTGTAAATCCTTGTCTGGCTGTAATTTTAGTTGGTTCAAATCCTGCCAGTGTTTCTTATGTTACAGGAAAGAGAAAGGCTCTGGCAGAAGCCGGCATGGAAGACCGTTCTGTCGACCTTCCTGAAACAGTAACTGAAGATGAATTGCTTGCTAAAATACATGAATTAAATGAAGATAAAACTGTCCACGGAATTTTGGTTCAGCTGCCGCTTCCTAAGCATATTAGTGAAGAAAAAGTACTGCTTGCCATTGCTCCTGAAAAAGATGTTGACGGCTTTCATCCTGTGAATGTCGGCAACATGATGATTGGAAAAAAAGCCTTTCTGCCATGTACTCCTCACGGAATTCTTGTTCTGCTGCAGAAAGCCGGCATAAAAACGGATGGTGCTCATGCAGTTGTAATCGGCCGTTCAAATATCGTCGGCAAGCCAGTTTCAATTCTGCTTACCCGGCGTGAATTTAACTGTACTGTTACAATCTGTCATACAGGTACAAAAAATATTGCTGAAATTACACGGCAGGCAGATATTTTGATTGCTGCAGCCGGCCGTCCGAACACTGTTACGGCAGATATGGTTAAACCTGGAGCAGCTGTAATTGACGTAGGCGTAAACCGCATTCCTGATGCAACAAAAAAATCAGGCTTTCATCTTGAAGGCGACGTTGATTTTAATGCTGTAAAAGAAGTTGCTTCTTTTATAACCCCAGTGCCGGGAGGAGTTGGACCTATGACAATTGCTATGCTCATGTACAACACTCTTGAAGCTGCTGAAAATACACTGGCTTGATTTTATTGAATTTGGGATGTTTCTAGTTTTTAAAAAAACTGGAGTACACATCGAAATCCTTACAAGGAAGTGCATATAATGGAAAGAACTGAAAAGCCTTGTGCAAAAAAAATGCCTGACATTCAGAATGAAGCGGATACTCGTTCTGTTCCGCTTCAAAAAGTTGGTGTAAAAGGCGTAAAATATCCTGTTCAGGTTCTGGACAAAAAAAACAGGGCTCAGCATACGACAGCAACAGTGGATTTGTTTGTAAACTTGCCGCACAGTTTTAAAGGCACTCACATGAGCCGATTTATTGAAATTTTTCATAAATACCACACAGATGTAAGTTTAAAGCATTTTTTTGCAATGCTGCAGGAAATCCGCGAAAAACTTGATTCTGAACGCTCTTACGGAGTTATGTCATTTCCATATTTTGTTGAAAAAGAAGCTCCTGTTACAAAAGAAAAGGGAATGATGTGCTATTCCTGCACTTATGAAGGAAGTGTCGGCGAAAATTTTGAAAATTTTTTCATTTCGGTGGATGTTCCCATAGCAACTCTTTGTCCGTGTTCAAAAGCCATCAGTGAAAAAGGCGCTCATAATCAGCGCGGCCATGTAAGGATAAAATTGCTTTATTCAAGCTTTTTCTGGATTGAAGATTTGATTGCAGCTGTTGAACAATGTGCGTCTACTGCGTTATATTCTGTGCTTAAACGCCCGGATGAAAAATTTGTTACAGAATATGCCTATGACAATCCGCGTTTTGTTGAAGATTTGGTCAGGGAAGTTTTTCTTGCCCTGCGGAATTTTGACATAGAAAATCCTTTTTCCTGGTTCAGAATTGAAGCAGAAACTGAAGAGAGCATTCACAATCACAATGCGTACGCCTGCACGGAATTTGGAGAATGCCCTGTTTCTCAGCACCAGTATCCTTGAGGTTGAGAGATTTTGCTGCTCTTTGAAAGGAACTTTTTCCCAATAAGGGCATATTGAAAAAAAATAGTTAACGTAGGGAATGTTTAATGACTTATTATTTTGAAACTTATGGCTGCCAGATGAATTTTGCAGAATCAGCTGCCGTTGAACAGCTTTTTATTGCACGCGGATGGAAAAAGGCAAAATCAGCTCAGGTTGCCGACTGTGCAGTTATTAATACCTGTTCTGTCCGCGCAACTGCGGAAAACAGAATTTTCGGCCGGTTGGGCTGGTTTACAGGGCTTAAGGCTCTGCGTGCCTGCGAACCTGGTGCAAAAAGTAAAAGCCTTGGAGATGCTGCCGATTACGTAAAGGACGGTCCTAAGCCTATTACAGTAATTGTAATGGGCTGTATGGCAGAACGGCTGCTTGAATCGCTTAAAAAAGATTATCCAGTTGTAGATTATGTTGTAGGAACTTTTGCAAAATCCCAGTTTTCAAAAATTATCAGCGAAATTGAAGAAAAAGACTGCCCTAGCGAACTTGATGACAAAGCAGCCTATAAATTTGCAAGCCTTTCCTATGAGCCTGGAGCCTTTACAGCTTTTGTACCTATTATGCACGGCTGCAACAACTTCTGCACTTACTGCATTGTTCCTTATGTTCGGGGAAGGGAAGTTTCAAGACCTGTGGATGAAATTCTTAAGGAAATTGACGTGCTTTCATCTTATGGTGTAAAGGAAATTACACTGCTTGGCCAGAATGTAAATTCTTACAATTCTGACGGACTGAAATTTCCAGGCCTGATGAAAAAAATTGCAGACCATCTTGCAGAAACTTCGTCCCCTATCGGCTGGGTTCGCTTTATGTCCAGCCATCCAAAAGATTTGTCAGATGAACTGATAGATGTCATTGCAGAAAATCCTGTGCTTTGCCGGCACATTCATCTGGCAGTCCAGCACGGTTCTTCAAAGATTTTGAAGGCGATGAACAGAACCTATACTCGTGAACACTATCTTGATATGGTAAAAAGAATTAAAGCAAGAATTCCTGATGTTTCCCTTACAACCGACCTTATGGTTGGCTTTCCGGGGGAGACAGAAGCAGATTTTGAAGAAGTTCTTTCCCTGATGAAAGAAGTGCGCTATGAAACTTCCTTCATGTATTATTATAATCCGCGCGAAGGAACTCCGGCTGCAAAAATGGAAAATCAGATACCTGTCAAAGTGAAAAAAGAGCGCCTTCAGAAAATGATTGACCTGCAGCTTGCAATTACCCGTGAAGAAATGTCTGCAAGAACCAATCGTACTGTAAAAGTTTTGTGCGAAAGCGTTTCCCGTGACAATAAAACTGAACTTCTGGGAAAAACTGAACAGGATGAGCGCGTAGCCTTTGCCGCTGAAAAATCTCTTATAGGAAAATTCGTTCAGGTTCATATTGATGAGCTGTCAGGCAATACTTTCCGTGGAACTCTGGTAGAATCATAGAAACCTGGGAAAATTCTAAAATGAACGAAGGACTGTCTCAAAAGTAAACTTTATAGTGCTATATACACTGTAGATGCTGAAAAAATCAGTATGCAGAACTAATTAGACAGCCCATTTAACTTTCCTCATGAAAATTTCAGATTTTTCGGTTAAAACTGCAAAATATGTGAAAGTTTAGTAATCAATGCGGAATATTCTATTGTAATACTTGAAATGTTTTTGCGCTTCCTGTATAGTTGCCGTGTATAATGCGGTTTTTTCCGCTTTTGTGCAGCACGTTTGTGCTTTTTATCTGCGTGTATACCTGCCTGAATGCAAATGCTGAATGCAAGGGCTTTTACCCCGGTCTTCCGTTAAATTGAATCTTTTTTTGCTGAAAAATCAGATTGGTTTTGATGTTTTTCCGGCAGTTCGCCACACAGAATAGAGGAAAGTTTTTACACAGTGTACAAATATTGTGCAAGATTTAACTTTCCGTTTAAGGTATAGCGGTTCCTTAAAAACGTAAGGTCAGGATTTCTGACATTTTCTGACAGACGAATTTAAGGTTCCTGAAGTGGTTTTTATAACTACCGGAGACATTATGGATACAGAAGAAAACATCTCATTTGAAGACCTGGGCCTGGACGAACTGGCTCTGGCAGCAGTGGCAAAAAAAGGTTTTAAAACACCTTCTCCTATTCAAGTTCTGGCAATTCCCCGTCTTTTAAACGGCGATTCCAACATGATTGCAAAGGCTCGTACAGGAACTGGAAAAACAGCAGCTTTTGGTTTGCCGTTGATTCAAAAGGTTCGTAGTGAAAGTGAATATGTAAGGGCTTTGATTCTTGAGCCTACCCGTGAACTTGCTGTGCAGACTTGCACTGAAATGCAGTCATTTACTACAGATAAATTTCCAAGAACAGCGGTTGTTTATGGCGGAGCTTCTATGGGGCTCCAGATAAAGGACTTGCGTCGTGGTGCTGAAATTGTTGTAGGAACCCCTGGCCGAATAAAAGATCATATTGAACGTGGCACTCTGAATATCGAAAAAATCGACTATTTTATTCTTGACGAAGGCGATGAAATGCTCGATATGGGCTTTATAGACGATATTGAAGCCATTTTTGCAAAGGCAAATCCTTTGAGCAGAATTCTTTTGTTTAGTGCGACCATGCCTGCTCCGATTTTGAAAATTGCCCAAAAATTTATGGGTGACTATGAAATCATAGAAGAAGGTGGAATTACTGAAGAACCTCTTCTGATTGATCAGAAGTATTGGGTTGTCCGCGAAAATGAAAAAATTGAAGCACTTGTCCGTCTGATTGACATGGCTTCAGACTTTTACGGGCTTGTATTTACGCAGACAAAATCTGATGCCGATATGGTGAGCAGGCTTTTGGATGAACGTGGATATGAAGCAGCTGCTCTTCATGGGGACATTCCTCAAAGTCAGCGTGAAAAAATTCTTGCAAGATTCAGAATAAAAAAGACAAGAATTCTTGTTGCAACCGATGTTGCAGCCCGCGGAATTGACATTTCTGGGTTGAGCCATGTCGTAAACTATTCGCTGCCATTTGATGGGGCAACTTATGTTCACCGCATTGGAAGAACTGGGCGCGCAGGAACTTCAGGCTGTGCAGTAACTTTTGTACGTCCTGAAGAGCGCCGCAAGCTCAGGTTTCTGCAGCAGGCTGTTGCCCGTGCAAGCAAGGGCGAAATGAAAGAAGATACAATCCCTTCAATCGAAGCTGTTTTAAAAGTAAAACGGGAACGTATGTTTACAGAAATGAAAGTCGCCCTTGGACTTGAAAATCCTGACTTTGCCGAAAAATCTGAAACTAATGAAACTTGTGAAAAACTTGAAAATGCTTGCGGAACTGTTTTGGAAGGTGAAAATGCAGTAGAAAACAGTGAAGAAAGCAGAGCCGATTTTGCAGAATCAGAAAATGCTGCAGAAAAAAAGCTGGTACCTGTTTCTCCAGTTTTTGAGGCTATGGCAGCAGAACTTTGTGACGGGTTAAATCCACAGGAAGTTCTTGCAGCTGTACTTGAAAGAACTTATGGAAAGGCTTTGGACAAGTCGCATTACGGTAAAATTTCTGCTGTAAAGAGTGGCAGAGACGGAAGAGATGGCAGATCTTCAAATGCATCGGACCAGCTGCGCCTGTATGTTCAGCTTGGCCGCCGCGATGGTTACAATCCTCGTTCAATTGCAGAATTTTTCAGTAGTTTGCTGAATATTCCTGGACGCATGGTTGACCGCATTGAAATGTCGTCAAACTTTTCTCTGGTAAGTCTGCCTGTTTCATGTGGAAATAGGGCACTTGATTTGAGCCGCTCAGACAGGTCTTTGCCTCACATTCATGTGGACATTAAGGCTGGAGATTTTGAAGGTGGCAGAAGAGGTTCCCGTTTTGGCGGTGGCCGCAGTGAAGGCCGTGCAAGAAGTGAAGGAAAGGGTAGGGAAATGCGTGGTGAACGTTTTGGCCGAAAAAGTACATTTCCAAAGGGCTCTGTAAGGGTTCGCAATGCATTGCGTTCGCCTGCGTCAAAAGGTAACAATGCCAGCCGATATAAGAAAAATGCAGCTTCTGCAGATGAAATGTTTTAATCTGCAGAAAAATGCTAGCCCGTGCTGTAGTCATGGCGAAGCCAGCATCTTGAACAGTCAGCAGATTTGCTTAATCCATAAGGATTTTGCATAGCCTGATTTTTTTTCAGAAAAAAAGGATGGAATTTAAGATGCCGAGCGTGAGCGAGTGACGAAAGGACGGTCTGCCAATGCATCGCTCCCTAAAATAAAAAAAAATTATGCCTGATTTGTTTTTTGAGAATGTTCTGTAAGCCAGTTTTGAATAGGAACTTCCCATTTGTCAGTCTGTTTGCTTTCCTGCGAAAACTGATTGAACATATTCATGATGTGATTAACAATTTCTATACGTTTTTCCTGGTCAATTTCAGGGGAATTTTCAAAGATGTGGCTGATAAAATCCTGTGCTTCCTGCGCCGTAATGAATGGTGTGATTTTTGTCATCATGTACATTGCGGCTGAAACGCAGTTGACGCTGTGCTGTTTTACAAAAAGTACGGATTCTGTAATTGCCAGTGCCCCAGAATAAAGTTCTTCATTCCAGTTTTTCTTTTCTTCTTGAGTGAAATTTGCGCGTTCAAAAATGGTCTTGAAAAATGAAAATGTTAGGACAACGATTGCAACATGCAGGCTTGGAACACACAGGTAGTGCGGATCTAAGCGATGGATTGCCTTGAAATGCCGTCCTTTTTTGTAATCTGGGCGGTCGGTTGTGGAAAGTCTGTAGGAATAGACTTTTGTGGCTTCAGAATATGCCTTTGTTATATAGAACAAAAAAGTTTTTGCAGCTGGAAGTGCTTGCCTTAGTCCTAAACGGAAAAAAAGCATTGTTATTGGTGAAAGCCAGAAATTTATAAAATGAATGTAAACTTCTACTTTTTCGGGAATAAACGGAATCTGGTCGTCTAGTGGTATCTGCACGTTTACGATTGGAATTTTATAGATTTTCCATTTTTCAAAAAACTGGAGGATTACAAAATCTTTGATTACCGTTCCGATGAATTTCCATGCGGCCTTGAATGTTATCGGATGAAAAGGAAGAATCAGGTATGGAATAAACCAGTTAAAAGACGAAAGTTTGCGTGATGAAAATTTTTGAATACGCCATTGCATTATTTTTTGTGAAAAAATATTCAAACACATTTTTTTATCATACAATAAAATAATAATTTTTTTCAAGTAGTGCCGGTAGTGCCTAGGGCAAACGCATTATAGATTCTGCAAAGCGTAAAGCAGACATTTTTCGTTTTTTAAACAGAGTGTCTGTTTGTTGCCTATTGTAAGATTCTTCTTTTTTGTTGTGACAGGCAAATCTAAACCCTTTAATAGGTTCATAACAAGTTTTCTTATAATATTCAAATTCTGTGCACTGTTGTCTTTTCTTACCCTGCAATAATCTTCATCAAAAACAGTATCTAGAACCCAGTGCAGATTATTTTCAATACTCCAGTGTGCCCTCATGGCTTTTGCTGCAAGATTTACATCCGTAAGACTTGTAATAAAATATCTTAATTCCGTAGATTCCCCGTCCTTTGTCAGCCTGCTGCTTCTGACCATGCCGATACCACAGAGATTCTTCCACTCATCTTTTTCCGCAAGCCATTTCAGGTTTGTGCAAAGATAATAATCTCGCTTTTCAATACGCCCATGGTCTTTCTCGACAGCACAGGAAAGTTTTTGAATCTTGTATCGCTCACAATATTTTTCATCAAGTTCGTGATTGAAGAAGTCTTTTACATCTTCATGGAGTTTTTCCTGGTTACCTTTTAGTGAAAAAAGGTAATCTGCTTTCTTTTCAACAATCTTTTCTGCAATTTTCTTCTGGCAGCCCATTGCATCAATGGTAACTATGAGTCCTTTAAGCTCTAAAAGTTCCAGAAGCTCCGGGATTGCAGTTATTTCGTTTGATTTTTCTTCAGTTTTGACTTGTCCAAAGCATATTTCCATCGAACTTGCGAATGCAGAAACTACATGAGCCGCTTTATGTGATTTGGATTCATCATTATGATTATTATATTCAGATCTTCTGATTGTTTTACCATCTATAGCAATAACTTCTTTCTCTGGGATTCGGGAACCAAAAGTTTCTCGTGCATAATCCGCAAGAACTTTCTCGAGTTCTTTTCCATCAATGCCCGCAAGAACTCTAAGAATTGTATCTGTACTTGGAATTCCGTTTGGAAGTTCGAGATATTTTCTGAGCATTTCTTCGCTGACTTCTGCACTGAAATGTATTTCTTCCATATCTTTACAGCCTGTCAAATATCCTATCAGCACAATCATTAAAATATCGCACAGGTTATGCTTCTTGCATCTGTCAATTCTGAAATCTTTTATTGTCATTAGTGATTCTTTCAATGTCATTTTTTTTCTCCCGAAAGAATTCTAATGCTTTTTTAGATTTTTAAATACTATACTTTGTTAAGTATTTATTTTAAAAGTCTTTAAAATGCGTTTGCCCTGGTAGCGCCATAAGTTGCGTTTATAACGTATTTGAGGGGTGGTGGAAGGGGATGCGCGAGTTTTTCTGAACCTATGGTAAAAAAATTAAATGCAAAACCAGATACGTGCTGATTCAAACCCCACATTCTAAACAAATGCCCAAAAGCACCTGTCAAAACAAATCTTTACTATCACTTCACCTTCCATCCAACCATTCCCTTTCCTTCGCTTGAGAACACCACACCAACTTTGTACATCTTCTTTCCGCTGACTGCAAATCGGTCACAGTAACCGTTGGCGTCAATTTGCTTCAAGGCATCTTCTGCCACTTCTTCAAAGGGTCGGCCTTTGTCCATTTTCAGTTCAAAAATAAAAACGCTGTCTTTTGTGGCAACTACTACATCGCTTCTGCCGGCTACTGACTGCAACTCGGAAACTACGCGCATTCCTGTCATGCGGAACATCAGGTGGGTAACGGATTCGTAGTAATTTTCGCACATGTTCTTTTTTACAACTGTTGGAAGATCTGCAATGGCGGCTTTTATAATAGAAAGAACTTTATCGATGTTGCAGTTTTTCAGGGCAATCCTAAGGTTATTGATTTCAAGCCCAACATCATCGTAGGGAACGCTTACAAATTTTTGCAACAGAACATCCAGAAATCCTTCTTCAACTTCGCGGTTTGGAAAATCAAGGGTGTAAAATCGCATTTCTTTTTCAAAATCCTTGATTGTAAGGTACCCGCTTTGATAAACCACTGCCAGCATATTTTTGCTGTCCGGGTCGTAATTTTTAAACTGATTTTCTGTGGCAATCCTTCCGTTTATAAGATGTTCAAGTTCAAAAGGCTGATTTTGCAGCGTTTTTACAAGGAAGGACGGAGTTCCGCTTTCAAACCAGTAGGAGCCGAACATTTTTTCATAGAAACATTTTAATAAACAGAACGGATTGTAAATACCTTCACTTTCATAAGCAAAGTGATAGCCATCGTACATTTCGGCAAGTTTATTTTTTGTTTCTTCAACAGACAATCCTTGCTTTTCTGCCAGAGCCTGAATTTCCGGTAAAAAATAGTTTTCCAGTTCAGTTTCAGATACACCACAAATAGTAGAAAAATCCTGATTTAAACTGATGTCGTTAAGCTGATTCAATCCGCTGAAAATATTAACGTGGCTGACTTTTGTAATTCCTGTGATGAACAAAAAACGGATATATTTGTCGCTGTCTTTTAGAGGGCTGTAAAAACTTCGCAGTTCCTGGCGGTTTTGTTCTTCAAATTCTGTGTAAAGGGCATCAAGAATCGGTTTGTCGTATTCGTCGATGAGGATGACGAGTTTTTTGCCAGTTTGGTTGACAATCCCTTTGATGATATTAGTAAAACGTGGAGCAAAACGTCTGTCTTCAACCTTAATATCATAAAGTTTTTCATAGTCGGAAAGTTGAAGATTTAAAGCAGATTTTAAACTTTCTAAATCAGGATAATTATCCGCCCCAAAACTAATCTTCAAAACAGGATATTCAATCCACTCTTTTTCAAGGGTTTCAATTGCAAGACCTTTGAAAAGCTCCTTTTTTCCAAGAAAATATGCTTCCATCGTGGAAAGAAGAAGGCTTTTTCCAAAACGGCGGGGACGGCTTAAAAAATAAGGCTTTCCTTCCGTTGCAAGTTTGTAGATTAAAGCAGTTTTGTCTACATAAATGCAGCCACGAGACCGTAAATCTTCAAAATCCTGAATGCCGATGGGCAAAAATCTTTCGTTCATATAATAAATATAACACAAAGACTATGTTTTTTAAACTTTCTATTTCTTCGCTCTATTTTTTCGTTTTTTCGTTACTGCCAGCAGACAAATAAATCATTGCCATCAGCATTAGAAAATGCTGTCTTGTTCGGCTTTGATTTTTTCCAAATCGTGCAGGATTTTATTGTCCAGTTCAATTGTAATGTTTTTTTCCTGAGTTGGAAGAACCAGCCCCTTAGGTCCATTTTTTGCACGACGCAGGTGCTTTACATGAGTGTAATAAAGGTCGGCTTTGCCAGCTTTTCGCGCCTTTGAATAGTAAACGGCAAGATTACCAGCATACAGCAGAATTTTTAGAGGAACGGTTTTGTTTGCACGGTTTTTTATAAATACAAACCCGCCAGGACAGTCTCGCGTATGCATCCACAAATCAGGCCCTTTCACATAATGCCTCAAAAGATCATCATTTTCGTTTGAATCCCTTCCGACAAGAATGTACCATCCGTCTACCGTGTAGTCCAAACCTGGATGAGACTTTTTTTCCTGCTGGCGGGGCTTTGAATCTTTACGGAGAAGCTGTTCGATTTTTACAGGATTTTTTTCGTTAATAATCTGCCTATAGGCTTTTTCAAGCTGGGCAAGTGCATTTTTGGCAAGCTCAATTTCATGTTCCAGCTCCTGAGATCCGCTGATTTGTTTTTTGTAGAGGTTGTAATAGGCAGAGGCATTTTCTTGCGCAGTTTTTGTTTTATCAACTTTTATGCGGACAGTTCTGTTTGTTTCATAGTCAGTGCATTCCAGAAAATTTGAATTTTTGTCCAGTAAATGCGCAAAACTCAGTATCAAATCCCCCTGATGCTTGAGCCTTGCGGCATCCGCAAAATCTTTCTGCTTTGCAACAAGACGTTCCAGTGCATTTTCCTGGCGGCTTTTTCGTGTATTGTACCATTTTTCTGCCTGTTCCAGCAGGGCTTCCCTGGAAAGAGTTTTTGCAAATTCGCTGTACCAGATGTCAACTTTCTGATTGAATGAAAGTTCCTGAGGATTTTTTTGATTTTCACCATTTGTGCAGAAATTCTGAACAACTTCGTCAAATGTCCTTACAGGAAATCGTTCCAGAGCCGATTTTTTTTCATCTTCGGTTAAAATTTTTGATTCAGGAATGAAAATGCCGCCTGTAATTTCACCTTTTGCCGGTCTTCTGTACATGGAATCAAGTATTTTTCCATCTTTGCTGCATAGAATTACGTTTCCTGCATTGCTCCACAGCCTTACGTACATCAGATATTCTTCAAAAACATCTGGAATATTGTTGCCGTATTCGTTCTGCGCATTTCTGCTCAGCTCAAATTTTATTATTCTGTCCAAAGCAAGCTGGCTGCATGAAATTATTTTTGCTCCACGTATTTTTGAGCGCAGAAATTCCATGAAGCGCAGAGGTTTTTCATTACGGGGGATTTTTTTATTTGTAGAATTGATTCTGCAGGCATTCGGCTTGGTGCAGATGAGTAAAGTTTTTGCTTCGCCGCTTTTGTAAATCGAAAAACTAAGTGTGTCAAATCCCGGCTGAACTATTTCCTGAATGAAACTGCCGGCAAGATTAAGTTCTTCCAAAATAACGTTGATTTCATTGCTGTTTAATGACATGTTTTCAGTATAACAGAAAGTTTGCGTTGACAAAACTCCGTATTAAAGGAATTATTCTATTTATGCGATTAACTGGTTCTCAAATTATAATCAAACTTTTGGAAAAGCAGGGAATTTCTATGGTTGCAGGAATTCCTGGCGGTTCAATTCTTCCATTTTATGATGAGCTTGCAAAAAGTTCAATCCGGCATATCCTGGTAAGGCAGGAACAGGCTGCCGGCTTTATAGCACAAGGCATTGCCCGTTCAACAGGAAAAACTGCTGTATGTCTTGCAACAAGCGGTCCTGGTGCCATGAATCTTCTTACGGCAATTGCCGATGCCCGCTGCGATTCCATTCCATTGGTTGCAATAACAGGGCAGGTAAATTCCTATCTGATAGGAACAGATGCTTTTCAGGAAGCCGACACGTTCGGTCTTTCCTTTCCAATAACCAAGCACAGTATCATGATAAAAAAAGTTGAAGAGCTTTTTACGGCAATCCCTGCTGCCTTTGCAATTGCTGCATCTGGCAGGCCAGGCCCTGTTCTGGTTGATGTTCCAAGGGATATTCAAAGTGCCGTTTACGAATTTGAAGAATTTCCAGAGCCTAAACTGCCTGTAATATATCATGAAAAATATTGTACAAAAAAAGAAGATTTGCCACAGCTTTCTGAAAAAATTGCAGATATTCTGCTTGCTTCTGGAAAACCCGTACTTTTTGCAGGAGGTGGCTGCAATTCTGCAAAAGCCTCGGAACTTGTACACCGTTTTCTAGAGGTGTTTCCTATGCCTGTTGTTTCAAGCCTGATGGGCATTGGCGTAGTTCCATGCACCAGCGAAAATTATATCGGAATGGCTGGCATGCACGGTTCAGTTGCTGCAAATCAATGCATGTACGCTTCTGACACGGTTTTTGCATGTGGCGCACATTTTGACGATCGCGCAATCGGCAAGGTTCAGGAATTTTGCCCTAATGCAAAAATCATCCATATAGACATTGACGCTGCAGAAATCAACAAAATTTATCCTGCTGAAGCATCCATTGCAGGAGACTGTGTTCAGATTCTTCCGCTCATAATTCAGACACTTGAAAAAAAACTTGCAGCTTCTAAAAAATCATGCTCTTCGGAAAGCCTTGCTTCCGTACGAAAATTCTGGCTTGAAGAAATGAAAGCCCTTAGAAAACAGACTTTTTCGGCAGAAACTGGAGCTGTAAAAAATTGTGTCTGTAAAAATCCCCGCAAATTTATTACAGAAATTCCAGAATTTGCAAAAAAAGACGGTATAGCCCCCTCTGACTTGATTGTTACAACCGACGTTGGTCAGCATCAGATGTGGACAGCTCAGTATTATCCGGTTCTTTCGCCCCGGACTTTTTTGACAAGCGGTTCACTTGGAACTATGGGATTTGGTCTGCCTGCAGCAATCGGGGCAGCGCTTGCAAATCCACAAAAAAGGGTAGTGTGCTTTTCTGGCGACGGTTCAATCATGATGAATATTCAGGAACTTGCAACCCTCGCAGAGCTGAATCTGAATGTTACCGTGATTTTGTTTCAGAATGGAACTCTTGGAATGGTTCGCCAGCAGCAGAAATATCTGTTTGACAGGAATTTTTCTGCAAGTGAATTTGGCGCAAAGCCTGATTTTTCAGCAATTGCCCAGGGCTTCGGAATCCGCACTGCCAATGCCGACGAAGATTCTCAATGGTACAGGAATGCATTTTCTGCTGCAGACGGCAAAAATCCGTGTTTTGTAGTTGTAAAAACTGACCCTGAAGAAGATGTTCTGCCGTTTGTTAAGCCAGGTCATCCAAATATTGAATCATGGAATTAGCAAAGGTTCTGATTTAAGGATTCAAGCGTTCGCGTGTCCTGACTCGATGAATTTTTTGTTTTTTAATTTTATGGGTGCATGGGGCTGTCTGCTTAGTTCTGTCTGATAAGTTCTGTCATGCTGAATTTATTTCGGAAATGACACTATGAACTTTACTTTTGGGACAGCCCCACCAGGCCATTCAGGGCGCCGGCGTCTTACGCGCCTTTGGTGCTGCGCACCAGCTTTCAGCTGCCCTTACTGTCCTTTGCACAGCAGAAACCTAGAATCTAGTTTTGAATTCTGCCAGGACTTCGGCAGTCTGCTTTTCAGCTGCAATGTCCTGAAGTTTGCCTTTCTGGCGGTAATAGGCAATAAGAGGTTCTGTCTGTTCGCGGTAAACTTCCATGCGGTGAGTAATTGATTCTGGTTTGTCGTCATCACGCTGGTAAAGTTCGCCACCACACTTGTCGCAAATGCCTTCAACTTTCGGCTTTACACTTACAATGTTGTAGTTTTCACCACATTTTTTGCATACGCGGCGTGTACTCAGCCGGCCTACAACAACTTCATCTGCAATCGTAAAATTTACAACGGTTACGTCTGGACAGAATGTTTCAAGAGCTTCTGCCTGTGGAATTGTTCTTGGGAAACCGTCAAGAATAAAGCCGTTCTTGCAATCAGCTTCTGCAAGGCGTTCTTTTACAAGAGCACATGTAATGTCATCGCTTACCAAAGAGCCTGAGTCAATTATTGCCTTGACCTTAACTCCAAGCGGAGTCTGGTTTTTTATTGCTGCACGGAAAATGTCTCCTGTTGAAATGTGCGGAATTTTGTAATCCTGAGCAACTTTTACGGCAAGAGAGCCTTTCCCAGCTCCTGGTGGTCCTAAAAAAATAAAATTCATAGATTCCTCTCTGTTTGATATTAAAAAATATTTATGAATAAACCTTTTTCAAGGCTTTTTCACGTTTTGTGACCGTATGCAGCAAATGCTACTGCACAAACCTTTGCGGCGGAGTTACAACCCAGATTGCCTCCAGCGGAACCTGCCCGATATTGTAGATTATGTGCGGAGCTCCTGCAGGAAAAGAAACGCTGTCGCCTTCATTCAACTCATAAATCAGATTTTCGTAATGAAGTTCTGCCGTTCCATGCAGGATAAAGCCAAATTCCCGCCCCAGATGACCGTAAGAGCCTTTGTGTGTGTGGGAAGCAATCGGTACACGCAGGATAAAAGCTTCAAATGAGTGGTTACCATCGCTGCTTTCCGGGCGACAGAGTTCTTCAAAGGAAATGTCTTCTTCAGAAATTTTTTTGCCTTCTTCTTTACGGATAATCTGAACAGGGCGTTCCCTTCTGTATTCTTCAAACAGAAATTCAAGATTTATGTCCAGAACTGTGGCAAGTGCCAGCAATGTATCAATTGCAGGAGAAACTCTGTTGCGTTCAATCTGGGAAACAAGGCTTTCGCTGACACCCGCCCTTTCTGCAACAGTTTTTAAGGTGTAGCCTTTACGTTCTCTTACTGCCCGCAGCTTTTCTCCAAAATGGTACGGAACTCTTTTGATCTTTTTATCATTGTCAACTTCATTTTCATTCTGTGGCTGTGCCATTGTGCTGAATCTCCCTGTTTTGTTCCATTACAAACTGAATGAAATAATCTTCAAGCGTTTTATGCGGTCCTTCAAGATGCATTCTTGTTCGTGCTCGTGCATTATCACGGCGGATTGTATACATCGTATAGAAATCTCTGTAGTCATGGTTGGCATCCATTGTTATTTCTTCTCCAAGAAATTTTGAAACCTCATCACGACTTATGGCTGTTATACCCTTATCCTTTAAAATCGAGCGGAGAGTCCTTATCTGTTCAAAAGAAATTCCAAACAGAAATTCTTCCATTGCCTGTGAAACTTCCTGATTGCCAAGCCGTTCCTTTATGAACTTTATCCAGGTACTGCCCATCTGAATGGAAATGAGCAGAAGTTCGCTTGTTCCCATCATTGTTCCAAATGCAGGAGCCAGTTTACTGCGTGCTGTCCATACAGCCTGAAGAACCGGTGCAATGTCTCCTATAGTCTGGTCATTGCGGTGTTCCCATAAAAGCAGCAGTGATTCACACAGATGCCTGCGGAATTCCATTGGAATCGACTCGTCTCTTATGAGGTTCAGGTAAACGTCTTCTGCAAGTAACATGAACATCATGGAAACTGTTTCGCCTTGAAATTCTGTTGCAATATCATTTAAAACAGGCGTTCTCCTTGCCAGTTTTGTAAGAGAAGAAAAAGTATGAATTTTTGCAATCAAAAATCCTTTACCCAAGGTTGCCTTTGACGGCAAGTTTAAAGCCTGATCTCCTAAATCATGGTTTGAAAGAAGTGAATGAATCAATGACTGAGGCGTTCTCAGTCCTGCTGTAAGTTCATGGCGTTCAAGCAGCGACGGAAATTTTGCAAAACTTGCTACAAGACTCTCAAGATCCTGAATCCTTTCCTGAATTTTAGCGCATCGGGCTTTGTCCGTTGATTCCAGAAGTTTAAAAACCTTATCAATCATCTCTCTCTGTTTAGGAGTAAAAACGACAATGTTTGATACTTCTTCCGAAGGTTCAACTGGAGTTGAATCAGCCAGAAAGTCATGAACATTTACAGAGATGTATTCTATTTTGTCCTGTTCTGAATTTTTTTTGTCCACATAAAACAGTATATCATAGTTGTCTGCAAAGTAAAATACAGGATTGTGTAAAAACTTTCGCTAAAAATGCCTGAAAAAGCTGATAAAAAGCTTTCGGAAAAAAATATGGAAGTCCATACTGTTGCAAAGCATTTTTTCTGCCGATAATGAAAGTATGAAAAAGATTCTGGTAATTTTTGAATTTTTGTTTTTAGTATGCACTGCGTCATTCGCACAGAATAAACTGCTTATTACTCCACAGGACATTCGCCTTGAAGCTGACGGAGGTGGCTTTGCAACTGCAAAAGGCTATCACCTTTATGTAAAGAAAAATCCAGGTGTAGAATCTGTCCTTCTGACAGAAACTACCAGAGACCCGGAAGGTAAAAGCGACAATTTTGCATATCGTGCAAAGGAATGGAATTCTGTAAACGGAGATGAAATCCGATATCTTGACGGCAAGCCCCTTGTTTCAAAATACGCACAGTTTTCATTGGTCGACTCAACATCTGAATTCCTTGAAGATTTTGGTGAATGTTTCCATATTTACATTCCTTCGGAAATTGTTTTTGGCTATCCGTGGGAACGTAACGGTTCTGTAAAAATCGGCAGGGGAACTTTTATAAATATCCGTGCCTTTGAAAAAAAATATGCCGACTATACGGGTGAATATTTTGACAATCCTTATATGTTTGATTTAGGCAAAGTGCCTGAAAAAATTAAGGAAGCAGAACCTGTCGCTGAACCTGAAATTAAAGAAGAAATTCCTGCATTGACAGATGATTACAATCCTGTTGCTGCTGCAAAATTTGAAGAAATCAGCGAAACTATGATTTATTCAAAAGGTCCTGAAACCTTGATTGATGATATGATGAAGCAGCTTGAGGACATACCAGATGGCAAGATTGTTGATGTTGTTTTTGCCATTGATGCTACAGGTAGTATGAAAGATGACATTGAAAAACTTCGCAAAGATCTGGTTCCCCGTCTGATAACTGAACTTCGCCGTTTTGGTCATACACGGCTGGGGCTTGTCCTGTACAGAGATTATGTTGACTCCTGGCGCTATAAAAATATTCCCGTAAAATTCTTTGATTTTACAGAAGACTTAAATCAGTTTCTTGTAAATCTGAAGAGTTTTAAAGTTACAGGCATGGAAGGCGGCGATATCCCGGAAGCTGTCTATGAAGCAATGTTTGCATCAATTGATTTTTACCAGTGGAATCCAGAATCTGTAAAAAAAGTGATTCTTGTCGGCGATGCAGAACCTCATCCTCAGCCTCGGGGAAGCGGAAAATATTCAAAGCAGCTTGTTGAAAAGCTTGCAAAAGAAAAAGGCATTTCCATAAATGCAATTATTCTTCCGGATGACAAGTCAAGGCGAGGCCGGTAAAAATACATAAAACCTTTGGCAAAATTTGGCAACTCGTCAAATTTTGCCAAAAAGTCAGGGTTTTTCATATTATTTTTAAATTTTTCTCTAAAAATGCGAATTTCTATGCTATAATTCCTGCTGGCAATGTCAGATTTTCAGAAAGCAGTAAATTTGGCATCCGTCTTACAAATTCTTATAAATTTACCGTTTTGAAAAAGTTTTTAAATGACTTTTTTTAATGCTTTGAAAATTCGGTTTGGAGTTCTTATGGGTGAAAAGAAAAAATTATCTATGGCTACATGGATTTTTATGGGGCTTGTTGCAGGAATTGCAGTTGGTTTTGCATTTATCGGACATGCAGATGCTGCAGAAAAATATGTAAAACCGTTTGGAACATTATTTTTAAACTTGATAAAGTTCATTGTAGTTCCAATCGTTCTTTGTTCAATTATTTCAGGGGTAATTTCTCTTGGCGACATTAAAAAAATCGGCAGCATCGGCATAAAGACAATTGCCTACTATCTCTGTACTACGGCAGTTGCTGTTGTAATCGGTCTTTTACTTGCAAATGTATTTAAGGGATTTTTTGTACAAATTTCTACGACTGAATTAAAATATGCTGCAAAGCAGGCTCCAAGTTTCATTGATACAATCATAAATATTTTCCCGCGAAACATCATTGAACCTATGAGCAGTGCTATGATGCTTCAGATAATCGTAATTGCCATTTTTACAGGCTTTGGAATTATCCTTGCTGGTGAAAAAGGCAGAATGGCAGCAGAAGTTGTACACAGCTTTAACGAAGTTTCCATGCAGATTATGGGTATGATTATAAAGTTAAGCCCAGTTGGTGTTTTCTGCCTGATTGTTCCTGTAGTTGCAAAAAACGGACCTGCGGTTCTTGGAAGCATGGCAATGGTTCTGCTCGTTGCATATATCGGCTATATTTTCCACATGTTCTTCATTTATTCACTTTCCGTAAAGTTTCTGGCAAAACTCAGTCCTGTTGAATTTTTCAAGAAAATGATGCCTGCAATTGTAATGGCTTTTTCAAGTGCATCATCGGTCGGAACTTTGCCGCTTAACATGGAATGTACACAGAAACTTGGTGCAAAAAAGGAAATTGCAAGCTTTGTTCTTCCTCTTGGAGCAACAATCAACATGGACGGAACAGCAATTTACCAGGGTGTATGTACCATTTTTATTGCAAGCTGCTACGGCATAAGCCTTACCTTGGGACAGCAGCTGGTTGTAATTCTTACGGCAACGCTTGCATCTGTAGGAACAGCCGGAGTTCCTGGCGCTGGAATGATAATGCTTGCAATGGTTTTGCAGAGTGTAGGACTTCCGACTGAAGGAATTGCTCTTGTTGCAGGAATTGACCGCATTTTTGACATGGGTCGTACAACAGTAAACATTACAGGCGATGCAGCATGTACTGTAGTTGTTTCTCATCTTGAAAACAAGTAAATAAAAATACACAAATAAAATAAGGGAAGTGCTGATTAACACTGAAAAATCCTCAATGGCTATTCAGTGTTTCCTTAGAAAAAGTGGCTGACTGCCAGAGAATTGATTTTTTTTTTCAGGCACAGCCGTTTTCTGTAAATATCAGCGGATAAAGACAGAAAAGGAGTGTAAGATAAAACCGCTAAAATAGCGCGGCTTTATCTTACCTAAAGT
>JAEDIW010000078.1 GCA_016296655.1 Treponema sp.
CAAAAAACTTATTAACTGCAAAAATTTTTTCAAAGTCCATTATGTTTTCCTTTTTGTTGTATCGCTACTCGAAAACGGAAGGTCATTTTATTATTTGAAGTAATCTCATGTTATACCTCCATTTCCAGTTTAAGTATTATAACTTATTCGACTTTTACCCTGTAAAGAAGATTATACCCAGACTTTTAAATATTAGCCCATCATACGAACTGGAATTGGATTTCTTGTTGCGAAAGTGATTTTACGATTTTGAATAATTAAGTTTATCCGGCCACGTATTATAAGATAGGGCAAATTTTCTGAACGTCAAATAAAATCAACCGAATTTACGGACATAGCCAAATAAAAAAAAACGAATGTTTCAGCAGGTTTCGCTTAAAACATTCGTTTTTACAGTGGACGATGAGGGGATCGAACCCCCGACATTCTGGGTGTAAACCAGACGCTCGTACCAGCTGAGCTAATCGTCCGTCGTTATGAATACATACTATCTGAAATGAAAAATTGTGTCAATAGCCCAAACCTAAATATTTAAAAAAAAATGATTTTTTTTCAGAAGTGTTGTTTAACCGATTGATTAAAAAAGCTTTATGTGAATGTTTGCATCACTTTCCTAAAATTTTGTTTTTGGAAAAAAAAGCCCCTGATTTTCTCAGGGGTTGAAAGACTTGCAGGAGTTGGTTTACTCCATTGGATTTTCTATATCCGTTGAAAACAGGAACAAATCCTGAATTTTATATGAATAGGTTGAATTCAAAGTTGATTTTTCTGAAATTTCAGCTGTAATTGGAATTGTAAAGCTGTAATGAATTTCTTCGTAACCTGGAGCAGAAATTTCAAGGGTAAAGTCAAAATTTCTGGAGTCGCCTACAGCTTCTGCCTCTATTGATTTTATCCAGAATGAATATGTGCCCTTTGTTGTTTTGTAAGTTTTGCATGGGTTTGGCCATGTCTGATCCTGCATGGCAACATTTTCACCTTTGCGTTTCAATGTTATGGAAGCTCCTTCCAGCGGCTCAAATGTAAGTCCGTCAAACACAGCTCCTGTAAAAATCGGAAAGTTGTAAATCGGGGTGTTGAACTTGGAGTCAGAAGTCTTTTTTGCAATGTGGTTTGGCCTCTGTACAGAATTTACAGTGCGGATTCCTTCAAGACCTATTGCATCAATGTCGGCAAGAATCTGTCCGTCTTTTAAGTGTTCTGAAGAATAGACTACTCCACGACCAGAAACAACATATTTTGTTGGAATGCGGTTCAGGACATAACTTACAGCATCCATGCGGCAGTTTTCGCAGTCACAGCGGAACCACGGAGGATTTATTTCTTTTATCTGGTCGTTAAGATGGTTTATTCGTTCAATAACGATTTCTTCCATAAGATTATGTACATGCATCTTAGAAAACTCCTGTATATCTCAATTTTTTTATCAGAAACATTTGCAGCAAGACTCTGCCGGGAAATTTCTACATTTACGGCAAAACAATACTGCTACACTTTATAAGTATAAGTTGATTATGGACGAAAAACAAGTTTTGAATGAAAACTCTTTGATTTTTTTAAGGAAATTTTGCTAAGGTTTTCCAGTTGTTGATTTTTTTTTGGTATGCTATATTTTTCCTATGAAAATTTATTTTTCATTCTGCGCTTTTTTGTTTTTTGCAGTTTTTTCAATATGTTCCTGCAGGAAAAAAGTTGAATTCAGTGAAAATTCTTCCATAAAAGAGAGTCTGCTTTCTTCTTTTTCAGAAAAAAAGTTTGACTGGACGGATGATGTCTGGGAAGTGAGTGAAAAAACTGTAAATAATGTAAAAATTCCTTCAGGCCTTCAGCTGACTCCAGAACTTTTTGCAGCCTCCCTTGAAAAACAGAAAGAATTGATTTTTCCATACATTGAAGGTTTTGGCAGCCTTGATGTTTCGGACTTGAACAGTGAAGCTTCTTCTGTGATAAAAGATTTCTGTTCGAATTTTTGTGCAGGACTTCAGCTTGAACAGTTTGTAGAGGAAAAATCAATTGAAACGCTGGTCTTTTTCTGCTCGGATGTGAAAGATTTTTTTGATTCGCATAAAAAAATTAATAGAGATGTTTTTACAGATTTTATTTACGGAAAACCATTTATAAGCGATAATAGTTTTCAGGTTCCAGTTAGCTTTTGGAATGAAAGTGTCCGGCTTACAGTTTTTGTTTATTTGAATCAGGAGTCAGACTGGAAGATAAACCAAATTCAGATAAAAAAATGGCAGGTGAAGTAAAATGCAGCATAAACTTTCGGGAATCGAACGAGAACTGGTTTTGAAGTATTTGCAGGATGCCAATGTTCCTGTAACTGTAACTCTACTTGAGTCCTTGCCAGAAACGGGGCTTCATTCTCCGTCTTCTGCAGTTTTTCCTGTTGCTCTTGCCAGCGAAAAAATGACAGTGCTGAATCAGGGAATAATTCTGCTGAAAAATCCAGGTCAGGCAGTGGCCTCCTTTGCGGGAAAAGATGTTCGCGTTGAATTTTATTTTAACAGGGTGGGGCTGTGTTTTATCACAAAGATGACTCACTTTTCATCGGATCTTGCCCTTGTGATTCCTGAAGAAATTTCAAGAATTGATGAAACTCCTGTTCAGAAAACGAATGCTTTTTCTGCAGATATTTTTTATGGAAACTCTTCAAGTGATGAAGTTGTGATAAACTGTCCTGCGGCCACTGGTTACAGACTTTTTTCAAAGCCCGTGTGGAAAGACATTCCTGTTGAAGAAGGTCAGGTTGCAAAGTCGTATCTTGAAAAGATTGTTGCAGATGCAAGAGCAAGAGATGTTTTGGGAAATGGAATTCAACTGATTCCTGTATGCCGTTTTCTTGCCAGCGGTAGTGGAGGAATCAAGGCTTTGCAAGGAAGAGCTGAAAATCCTGAAGTTTTGTATGTGAACCATGAATGCATTGTTTTCGCGCAGAAGTCCGAAAAATTTGCTTTTAAGCCAGGAATCGAATTTAATTTAAAGCTTTACTTTCCTGTTGAATTAAAGACTGCCGGCATGTTCCGGGAAGTTTTTACAGAGTGTTGTGTTCAGTCAGTTTATTCAGATGATAAAAACGAAAAAACTTGCGCAGTGTGCAGTTTTGTTTCTATGAAAGAAGAAGATATTCGCTTTGTATATGAAATGACTACAAAAAATCTTTTTATCTAAAACATAAAACATCGGAATCAAAGCTTTTTGTGCAGCCGTACCTTGAGTCGACGGATTTCTATAAAAATCTAGATTGTGGTGTCGCTGCCTTCTGTTTCTTCGGTAGTGTCACTTTCATCAACGGGAGAAAGCTGTTTCTTTGTTTCGCCTGGAACATTACCCAAAAAGATTGCGATTGGATGCAGAAATGAAACATTTTCGCAAATGATTTTTACTATTACTGTGGTTGGAACTGCCAGCAGAAAACCTGAAAATCCCCAGATGCCGCCCCAGATGGACAGGCTTACAAGAATCATGAACGGAGAAAGCCCCAGATTTGAACCTGTAATCCTAGGTTCCAGAATGTTGCCCAGTGTAAACTGCGTTATTGCAATTATGAGTGTAACAATAACGATACTGGAAATATCTGGATAAAACTGAATTATTGAAAAAACGATTGTAAACAGCGAAGAAATGATGGAACCGAAGGTCGGAATAAAATTCAGGATAAATGCCAGAAATCCCCATACAACAGGAAATTCCAACCCTGTTAGAAATGTTCCTGTTCCGATAATGATTCCTGTTGCAAGTGAAATGATGAACTTTATAGAAATGAATTGAGTAACTTCCTGAATTATATTGTTCAAGGCTTTTGAAACGCGGCCTTTTACTTTCTGTGTTGAAAAAGCATAGGAAAGTTTGTCTTGAAAACTGTTCATTTCGCTTACAAGAAAAAGAATGAGCAGCATTATCGTAAAAAGTGTTTTTCCAGTGTTGATTGTGCCGCTTGTAATGGCAATCAATGCCGACTGTACGGCTCCCCGAACACCTAACTGATTCCAAAGGTTTTCAAAAAGTGAATTTGTTTCGTTAAATGGCAATTTAAAGGCTTTTGCAAATATCTGGTAAATGGCCATGAGCCTGTTTTCATACCGTGGATAAAGCGTAACGATTGTACTGAGACTGGAAACCAGCATATTGCCGATTGTGAAAATCAGGCTTAATGAAATGCCCAGAATGGCAATTGCCGAAACTATCCATGGAATGTGCAGCGATTTTTTCAGTTTTTGCAGTACAGGCAGCATAACCAGTGACAGAAGTATTGCAAACATTACCGGCACGATGATTTTTGCTGCCAGCTTTAAAATTACGCCGGAGGCTATTATGCAGATAAATAACAAAAGGTAGAAGTTTGCCTTAAGATAACTATCTTTTTTCATAATGCCTCCCATAAAAAGTCAAGAAGATTGTTTCAGCAATCGATTGACTTTTTATGCCGCTTCGCAATGAAATGAGAAGCGGCAGTTGATAAGGAAGTTCGCAACGCGAACTTGTGAATAAAAACTTTGACGCTATTTCAGGCAAAGTTTTTATTACACCTCCTGTAAGGTCATCCCCAAAAATTTTTCTGGAGATGACGTGAGTTTATTTTGTCTTTTGCTTTTAGAGATTTCCTGATGCTGATGGTTTTGGGCCAATTTTGTCAAAACCGCATAATGGAACGAGAACTGGAGGAACTGTAATAGAACCGTCTTCATTCTGATAGTTTTCAAAAATTGCCAGCATTGCACGACCTACAGCGATTGCTGTTCCATTCAGCATGTGAACATATTTGTTTTTGCCGTCATCATCTTTGTAGCGTACATTCAATCTTCGGCTCTGGTAGTCTGTACAGTTTGAAGTTGATGTTACTTCGCCATATTCACCACCATTGCGGCCAGGCATCCATGCTTCCAAGTCCCATTTACGGTAAGCAGGGGCACCCAAATCACCTGTACATGTGTCTACAACATGGAATGGAAGTCCAAGACCTTCGAAAATTTCTTCTTCAATCAGGCGGAGTTTTTCGTGGATTTTGTCTGAATCTTCCGGCGTACAGTAAACAAACATTTCAACTTTATCAAACTGATGTACGCGGTAAAGACCTTTGCTGAACTGTCCTGCAGCACCTGCTTCGCGTCGGAAACAATGTGAAAGTCCGCAGTAGAAAAGAGGCAGCCTGGCCTTTGGCAGAATTTCATTTGAATGGTAACCGCCAAGGGTGATTTCTGCTGTTGCAACAAGACATGTGCCTTCATCTTCAAGAGAGTATACGTTTGATTCATTGCCACGCGGGTTAAAGCCGATTCCCTTGAGAACTTCTTCGCGTGCAACATCTGGAGTAATGAACGGTGTAAAGTTGTGTTTTCTCAAGATGTTGAGGGCATACATGATGAGTGCCTGTTCCAGAAAAACAGCTTCATTCTTTAAATAATAGAATTTTGGTCCAGAAACTTTTGTTCCGCGGTCAAAATCAATGAGGTCAAGCTCTTCTCCCAGCTGAACATGGTCTTTCGGCGGAAAATTGAATTTTCTTGGAGTTCCGACTTTTTTGACTTCAAGATTTTCTGTGTCCAGTTTTCCAATCGGAACCTGAGGATGGCACATGTTTGGAATTTTACGGGCAGCTTCGTCAAGCTGTTTTTCGTATTCTTCCAGTTCGCTGTCAACTTTTGAAATTTCTTCTTTGATAGCCTTGCCTTCTGCTATGAGCTTTGTTCTAGTTTCAGCGTCAAGTTTGCCCTTCATAGCTGCAGCATTTTCGTTGCGTTTCTGCTGAAGGTTCTGTTTTTCTGTAACCAATGCAGTTCTTTTGTCAAAAAGAGTTACTACAAGGTCTGGATCTGCCGTCATGTTGCGGTTTTTGATATTTTCTTTTACTGCTTCAAGGTTGTCCTTGATAAATTTATAGTCTAACATGATTTATATTCTATCTTCCTGTGATTTTTATTGCAAGCTATATGTAACATGAACTGTTACGCTTACATCTGTTTTACCTGCACTTATTTTGGTTGCTTCCTTTGAAAGACTGTCTGAAGCAACTGCATTTAGCATTACAGGGTCGCTGAAAGGAACAAAATCTTCTTCAATTGAAAGAATTTTTCCGACAGAAGCCCCGCCTGTACCTGCAAGAAGTTTGGCAGCTTCTTCTGCTTTTTTCATTGCAAGAATTCTAGCCTGTTTAACGGCAGGTGCTGTATTGCTTACGTTGTATTCAAGCGATGAAAACTCGTTTGCGCCTGCTTTTACGGCTGCATCAATGACTTTGCCTGCATTTGAAGGATTGCGGACAATTACGAGAAGTTGATTTGAAACCTGATAGTTGCCCTTTATCTGTCTGCCGTTTTCCCAACGGGATTCCTGATAAATGTTGAAATTTTTTGTAGAAATGTCTTCTTTTGCAATGCCTGATTCGAGCAATGCATTGTTAACAGCTTCCATTTTTACAGAATTTTCCTGAGAAGCATCTGCAAGTTCTTTTGCAGAAGTTTTTACAGACATTGTGATTGTAACCTGATCTGAATTAACAGAAACAACACCTGTTCCGCTTACAGAAATTGTCTGAAAAACTGGCTGAACCTGTCTGATTGTACAGGCTGAAAATGCTGAAATCAAAAAAGCTGATAAAAAAATCAGCATTATTTTTGAAAACGAAAAATTTTTCATATAAAATGTATAAAACTCCCATAAAAAGTCAAGAAGATTGTTTCAGCAATCGATTGACTTTTTATG
>JAEDIW010000079.1 GCA_016296655.1 Treponema sp.
GAAAACTCCAAACGAGGTTGTTGCTTAAACTGTCCTAAAATTTGGGGTCAGTTCAGTCCCCTTTTCTACACCCTTTCTTTTTTGATTTTATCCAATGTCCTATTAAAGCTTAAACGGATTTCTTCTACAATCTCATCTGTCATTTTTGAGCGGATTCTTTCATTTTCGGGAGTTTCTTCTATTATAACAGGCTCCTGGTTCTGCGGTATAAAAAGCTGGTAGACTTCAACGCCCAGGGCTGAGGCGATTTTTGAAAGGGAGACTTCACCCGGCCATCTTCTTTTGCCCTCAAAAAAATTGACTGCTTGTACAGACAGTTCTGATTCTTCTGCTAGTTTTTCCTGAGTCCAGCACTTTTCTTTTCTATATTTTTTTATATTAGTTGAAAGTACTTCTAATATTTCCGCCCCTGTCATCATATCTACATTTTGTAAGTATAATCATGAAATATACAGTTACACTTTGTAAAATTATATGATATACTTACAGAATGTAGAAAAATGACAAAGCAACACATTTTGTAGGTATCGCATTGAAAGAAGCAGAAAGTTCTGAATTCATAAAAAAATCTCAAATAAAATCCCGTACGCGAGTGGCAAATCATGGCGAAGTTTTTACTGCCGAGCGGGAAGTTAAGGCAATGTGCGATTTGGTTAAAGACGAATGTGAGCGAATCGAAAGCCGCTTTTTAGAGCCAGCCTGCGGAAACGGAAACTTTCTTACAGAAGTTTTGGCAAGAAAACTTGAATCTGTAAAACGCATTTACGGAAAGTCAAAAAGTGACTTTGAGCAGTATTCCTTTTTGGCGCTAACAAGTATTTACGGTGTTGAGCTTCTTTCTGACAATGCATCTGAATGTAGGAAAAGGCTTTTTGCCCAGTATAAAGATTTCTATGAAAAGACAACAAAATCTTCCCTTCCGACAAAACTTGAAAGCGCAGTTAATTTTGTTCTTGAAAAAAACATACTCTGCGGAAACGCTCTTTCCCTTAAAAAAGTAGATGATAACCAAAAAGACACGGCAGAAGCGATTATTTTTTCTGAATGGTCATTTGTAAAGCCCGGAATGGTAAAACGCAGGGAATTCAGGCTTGATGTTCTTCTTGCAAAGGAAGACGTGCAAAAGCAAAGCTTTGATTTATTTGACGACTCGCCTTTTGGACAGGATTACTGGATGCCTGACCCCATTACAAAAGAACTGATTCCAAAGCCAATCAAAGAATATCCCATTGTTAATTTTCTTGAAGTGGAGAAAGCAGAATGAGCGAAGCCCGCATCATAAAAAAATCTTCTTATAACCCTGATGTTTTAAGCTGCCTTGCAAACCTTAGTAACGATGAAGTTTTTACTCCGCCAGAAGTTGCGAATGCGATGCTTGATTTGCTTCCACCAGAAATTTTCAGCGACCCGAATGCAAGATTTTTAGACCCTGCCTGTAAAAGCGGAGTCTTTTTGAGGGAAATTGCAAAACGGCTTAATGAAGGCTTAAAAGATAAAATCCCTGATTTACAGGAGCGGGTTCAGCATATTTTTACAAAGCAGCTTTACGCAATTGCAATTACAGAACTTACAAGCCTTTTAGGGCGCAGAAGCGTTTACTGTTCAAAAGACGCAGGCTCAAAATACAGCGTTGCCCACTTTGAAAGTAGTGGCGGAAATATTTTTTACAGCCCCACAAAACATCTTTGGATAAACGGAAAATGCCTACACTGCGGCGCAAGCCAGTCTGAATACAGCGAAGAAAAACGTGCAGGACTAGAAAACCATGCCTACCAGTTCATTCACAACGCAATCCCAGGAGAAATAGAGAATATGAAATTTGATGTGATTATAGGGAATCCGCCGTATCAGATGGGTGATGGGGGAAATTCTGCAAGTGCCGCTCCAATTTATCAACTTTTTGTGGAGCAGGCGATGAAATTAAAACCTCGATTTTTAAGTTTAGTAATTCCTGCAAGATGGTATTCAGGTGGAAAAGGGTTAGATGCATTTCGCGAAAAAATGATTTCTGATAAACGAATACGAATTTTACATGATTATTTAAATGCCAGTGATTGTTTCCCTGGTGTAGAAATCAAAGGGGGGATTTGTTATTTTCTTTGGGACAGGGATAATCAAGGATTGTGTGAAATTTCTACACATCTATCCTCTGAAAATCTATCAACTCAAAAAAGGTATATGAAATTCGGAGAGAATGACGTTTTTATTCGAAGAAATGAAGCTATAAAAATCCTTGAAAAAATTCAAGAAAAAAAAGAAATGTCCTTTTCAACATTAATTAGTTCACGAAAACCTTTTGGCTTAGGAACAAACTTTGAGGGACATCTTGGAAGAAAAAAAGATGATGTGATTCTGTATCAGCATGGAGGAACAGCATTTATTAGCCCAAACGAAATTTTAAAAAATAAAGAATGGGTATCACAATCAAAACTTTATATTTCAAAAGCTTATGGAGCAAGTGATGATTGGCCACATCAGATAATAAATAAACCAATTTTGGGAATTAAAAATTCTTGTTGTACAGAAACTTATTTAGTAATTGGACCTTTTGAATCTGAATTATTAGCAAAAACTGTTATGAGTTATGTAAAGACACAATTTTTTAGGTTTTTTGTATCACTAATAAAAATATCTCAAGATGCAACACAAAAAGTCTACCAATTCGTCCCCCTGCAGGACTTTACTAAAAACAGCGACATAGACTGGTCAAAATCTGTTCCTGAAATCGACAGACAGTTGTATGCAAAATACAGCCTCACAGATGAAGAGGTTGCCTTTATTGAAAGCATGATCAGGCCTATGGAGTAAAGCCACTATGCTAATCTTCAATAAACAATCTGATGCGACTAGTTATTATAGTGTCTGCCACACTGCAAAATCTCCACATGCTTTTTTCCGTTCTCTTCAACGATTCTGTAGACGATACGGTTGTAATCATCAATCCGGCGGCTCCAGTAACCAGACAAATAATCTTTTAAAGGTTCTGGTTTTCCAAGCCCTGAATAACCGTTTCTGTCTATATCTTTTAAAAGATCATTCAGTTTTTTTAAAAACTTCTTGTCATTTTGAAAATATAGAAAAGCTTCCCATGCGGCATCTGTCCACATCTTGTCCATTACATTACCTCAGACAAGTCGTGCTTAGTAAGTTTTCCTTCTTTTGCCTGCTGCAGAGATTTTTTAAGAAATTCCTGATTTTCCTCGCTCCAGAATGGGTCTGCCTTTACCTCAAAGGGAATTCGGTTTTCCCGCAGGGCGACTTTTGCCGTCATGTTAAAAAAAGCAGAGACTGTAAGTCCTATAGAATCACAAAATCCTTCAAAAGCTGTCTTTGTGCTGTCATCCATTCTAATGCTGACTGTTGCCATAATCATACCTCCAAAACATTAAAATCACATTTACAATGTAATACAAAGTCGCACAAATGTCAAACTTATTTGAATAAATCAATACATTGTCATTTAGCAACCTCTAAAAATTGTAATTTGAGGCTGCCGTCGAGTTTAAAAGGAGCTTCTGCATGAAAAATCAGCCATTCTTTCCTCAGCGTCCAAAATCTAAACCGATAATTTACGCTTATTCTGACACGCGTTTTCCTGCTATGCTGAAAGTGGGCTACACAGAGCGAGCCATAGAAGAGCGGATGAAGGAGCATTATCCCACATTAACGCCCGTGCAATCATGGAAAGTTGAGCTTGTAGAAAGCGCTATGAAAAGCGACGGCTCATCTTTTTTAGACCACGATGTTCACCGCGTTCTTGAATATTGGGGGATTAAGGCAGTCCGTGACGGCGAAGATAAAAAAAGCGAATGGTTTAAATGCTCAGCTAACAAAGTTCTTGCGGCTATTAATGCAGTAAAAACAGGCAAGATTGATTTGCGGACCCGGAGCGCAAATTTTCCCCCACGTCCGGAACAGAAAGCGGCTGTTGAAAAGACATTTTCTTACTTTGAAAAAATTAAGGCGGAAAAAAATTCTGACGCGCTTCCTAAAAGTTTTACTCCAAAATTCTTGTGGAACTGCAAAATGCGTTTCGGAAAAACTTTTGCTTCATACTTGCTCTCTCAAAAGATGAATGCAAAACGTGTCCTTGTCCTTACTTTTAAGCCTGCCGTTCAGAGCGCCTGGCAGGAAGATTTGGAAAATCATGTTTTTTTTGAAGGCTGGCAGTTTGTAAGCCGTAACGGAAAAACTTATGAAGACTGCGACAAGTCTAAGCCTATTGTCTGCTTTGGAAGCTTTCAGGATTTTTTGGGAACGAATGAAAACGGCGGCATTAAAGCCCGCAACGAATGGGTTCATTCGACAAGCTGGGATTTGGTTATTTTTGATGAATATCATTTTGGTGCCTGGCGTGAGAATGCAAAAAAACTTTTTGAAACAGAAGATGAAGAAAATCTTTTAAGTGAAAAAGAAAACGATGAACGAAGCGGAAATGAAATAGACGAAAGCTGGCTTCCCATTACAACTGCTCATTATTTGTTTTTAAGCGGAACGCCTTTCCGTGCATTGAACAGCGGTGAATTTATTGAAGAGCAGATATACTCGTGGACATACTCAGATGAACAAGCCGCAAAGGTTAATTGGGAAAAGCATTGCGAGTTTGGCGAAGACAAACTCGGTAAGGTTGCCGGAGGCAACCGACACGAGCAGAATGCAAAGGAGATTTGGCCTGAAAGTATTTTTGATGGCGAACGCGTGAGGGATTGGAAGGGTGAGCGTAGCGAAAACACGCGAAGCGTGGTCGGAGGCGAAAGCCGTAGCCCTGGAAAGCCCGACCCGACGCAAGGAGGGGCACGCCCAAATCCTTATGCTTCTCTTCCCCGAATGGTGATGATGACTTATCAGGTGCCGGACAGCATAAAGGAGATTGCCCGTGGCGGCGAGTTTAACGAATTTGATTTGAATGAGTTTTTTGGAGCAGGCGGTAACGGAGAGGACGCTTCGTTTAAGTATAAGGAGCATGTTCAAAAATGGCTGGATTTGATTCGTGGAGCGTATCTTCCGTCAAACCTGGATGACTTGAAACTGGGCTCAAATAAAAAGCCACCTATGCCCTACAGCGACACAAGGCTTTTGAATGTTTTAAGCCACACGGTATGGCTTTTGTCTGGGGTTGCTTCATGCTATGCGATGAAAAATCTTCTGGCAGAAAAACAGAATGCATTTTTTCACGATTACAAAATTATCGTCTGTGCAGGAGTGGAAGCTGGTGTGGGAATGACAGCTTTAGAGCCTGTGCAGAGGGCAATGGATAATCCTCTGGAAACAAAGACAATAACTCTTACCTGCGGAAAACTTATGACAGGGGTTACAGTAAAACCTTGGACTGGGATTTTCATGCTCTGCAATTTAAGAAGCCCAGAGACATATTTTCAGTCTGCATTCCGTGTGCAAAGTCCATGGGAAGTCCGCGACTCTCTTGGAAAGAATGTAATTCTAAAAAAGGAGTGTTACATTTTTGACTTTGCCCTTGACCGTGCTTTAAAACAGATTAGCGACTACAGCCGCAACCTAAACACTGACCCGCTCAAAGACAATCCTCAGAAACTTGTGGAAGAGTTTATTTCTTTTCTGCCAGTTCTTGCCTTTGACGGCTCAACGATGAAGCAGATTAGCGCTACAGAAATCTTGGACATGGCAATGAGCGGAACCAGCGCAACCCTTTTGGCAAAACGCTGGGAAAGTGCCCTTCTTGTAAATGTTGATAATGAGACCCTTGCCCGCCTTATGGCAAATCCTGAAGCGATGTCCGCATTGATGAGCATTGAAGGATTTCGCAATCTGAATGGAGATATTGAAACAATCATCAACAAAAGTGAGGCTGTAAAAAAAGCTAAAAAAGAAAAACAGGACAAAATGACTCAGGCAGAAAAGCAGGAGCTTAGCGAGGAAGAAAAAGAATACAAAAGCAAGCGGAAGCAGATTCAGGAAAAACTGATAAAGTTTGCGACGAGAATTCCAGTCTTTATGTATCTTACTGATTACCGAGAGTTCTGCTTAAAAGATGTCATAACCCAGCTGGAGCCGGAACTTTTTAAGAAAGTGACAGGACTTTCGTTAAAAGACTTTGAGCTTTTAGTAAGCCTGAATGTTTTTAACGGACCTGTCATGAATGATGCAATTTTTAAATTCCGCTGCTATGAAAATGCAAGTTTAAACTACACAGGAATTGATAAGCATGCAGAACTAGATGAATATGTTGGAGGATTTGATACTGTGGTGAGTGTAAGTGAATTTGAAGAGATGAGGTAAAAATCCGGCTTTACGGAGAGAAGATGGAAGGCTGCCAGTCCTAAAACTTTCAAAATACACTTACATCAAAGTCAAAAATCTGCTATTATGGCAAGGCCTAAAGCAGGATAACATTCTTCTTATAAACGAGCGGCGAATAGCGTAAGACCAGTTTTGGAAAGACGCTATCACCGCTTTTTGTTTTAGAATCATTTTTTAGGAGAATGTATGAAAAATTATGATTTGGGTACAGAAAAAATAGGCCGGCTTGTAAGACATTTCTCAGTTCCTTGTGTTATCAGCATGCTGGTTGCAGCTCTTTACAATATTGTAGATCAGATTTTTA
>JAEDIW010000004.1 GCA_016296655.1 Treponema sp.
GATTCAGCCATTTCAGAACCAGTTGATGAACTTGCGAATTCTGTCACTTCAGATGATGCAGATGATGTTCTGACTGCTGACAAGGAGCTTGAAAACATTTCAGTTGCAGAACCTTCGATTTCTGATGAACTTTTTACTGCTGAAAATGCACTTGATGCAGAACCTGTTGTCGATGAGCCAATTATTGACGAACCAGTTATTGATGAGCCAATTATAGAAGAACCTGTTGTTTTCTCTGATTCTGCTGACGAACCTGTACTTGAAGAATCTATAGACACACAAGCCGATACACTTGAAAAAACTGAAAATGCGCCTTCAAATCAGGAACTTACACTGGAAGACGAAAGTGCTCCATCAGGAGATTCTCCGTTCAATGATGAAATTCCTGAAGAACCAGATTCAATTTTTGAAGACATTTCTTCTGCAGTTACGGCTGATAATGAAGAGGAACCCATCCGTACAGAAATTCCTTCTCAAACTCTAGACGAGCTTTATCCACAAGATCCGCCAATAAAAGATACTCTGACACTAGATAACCTGAACTATCTTGAAAAAGATGAAAATCTTAATGATTTTATGAATTCCGAAGAAGATGAAAGCGCAGTTATTCTTCCAGAAAGCGAGATTACAATTCCTGCAGAAAATGAAAAATCAGCTGAAAGTCTGCCAAAAGATCTTACAAATGACATAAAGGCCGTGCTTTCCTACATGGATCAGCTGCTGGAAAATCTGCCTGATGAAAAAATATCGGAATTTGCTCAGTCAGAACAGTTCATTCTGTACAAAAAACTCTTTACTGAACTTGGATTAGCTTAATGGGTCTCTTACAGGAAGCCCTTCTTCTTGCCAATAAAAAACAAAATTTGCAAAAAGAAGGGCTATTTTCAAAAAATGAAACGAATCCCTGCAAAATTTTCGGCATCAGTTCATGGGCAAAATTCTATAGATTTTCTCATGCGGCTATATTTCAATGCATTGAAAATACTTATGTAATAACAGATGCATATATGCTGGATGCTGACACAATAAAAAAATCAACTGCAACCTTTGACTTTTTCAATGGAACCCTGCTTTCAAAAGCAAATTGGATTTTTTGCGTTTCTGGAACAAAGTCAATGGAACCATTTTTTCAATTTTTTTCAAAAAAACTAAAGGACTCGATTCGAGGTGTAACCTTTCTGAAACTTGCTTCAACAGAAAAACCTCCAGTGCTAATGCTGGTTTCTCTTGAAAAGGAAAATTTTCAGGTACCAGAAAGCAGCTACAAATTTAAAAGTCAGGTTCTGTCTCTTATTGGAAAAAAAGAAACAGACCCGAATTTGCAGGCCAGACTAACTTCCATGGAAAAAACTCCTGCAGACCTTTTCATCATTTCGCTGAAACTTGCCCTTGAAAATGAATTTTTGCAGGAAAACCTGCCGCAGCAGACGAAAACTATATTAAAGCAGACTATTTTTCACGAACTATTTACTATTGTAAACGATTCTTTTGACAAACACCATATTTGTGCAAAAGGCGAAAATTTTGAAATAAAAACAGCTTTTTTTTCAACTTCGGAACAGGACGTACAGGTTCTTCAAAAAATGATTTCACAGAAAATGTCATCTATCCTTTCTGAAGATTCTTGCAGCAAAATTTTAGTGCTGGCTGTAAAAAACAGCAGCAATACGACTGAAATTTCAGATTTTTTACTGAACGGCTGAAACAGGAAGGCAGATTATGGAATCTTCTGCTGAAATTTCATTTTTTCAAGCAAAAAATGGCTCTCAAGTATGCTCGTGCAAAAACATAAATCTCCACTCAGCCTATAACCCTGAAAAAGAAGGTGACAGATTTGCAGAAACCATTGCAGAATCTTTTTTTCCGTCAGCAATTTTGGTTACAGAACCTGCACTTTCCTATTGCAAAGAAGGTTTACATAAAAAATATCCTGATGCAAAACTTACATGTATCAGATATTCTAAGAAATTTTCTTCAACAGACAAAGAATGGAACAAAGTTTTTTATTTTTCAAATGAAACAGAACTTGAAAATGAACTGTTTGATTTTTTTGGCGAAGAAGGAATTCTTTCATGCATCTTCCTGTCATGGCAGCCTTCTGCAAATGTTTTTCCCGAAACAAATCAAAAAGCCTGGTCTGCCATAAAAAATGCAGTAACAAAAAGCACGGCAGTTCTTTCAACCAGAAAATATTTTGCAAGCCGATGGCTGAAAAATTCAGTTAAATTTTTTTCACGAGTAGAAAATATTTCTGTCATCAAAAAAGGCAGTTCTCCAGTGATTATTGCAGCATCAGGCAGAAGCCTGAACTCTTCGCTACCCTTTTTAAAAAAAAACAGGAACAAGTTTTTTCTGATTGCAGTTTCATCAGCCATTCAGCCATTGCTCTTTAACGGAATAACTCCAGACTTGTGTTTGTCAACAGATGGAGGTTTCTGGGCAAAAAAACATCTTGAAATTCTTTTAAAACCTGAACATGCAGATATTCCGCTGGCTCTTACAAGTGAAGCAAATTGCCCTTCAAAAATTCTTACTTCTGCACCAATAATTCCTCTATCTTATTACGATTTCCCTGAGACAGATTTTTTTGAAAATCTTGGGATTCCTTCATTACATGCATACAGAAACGGAACTGTCAGCGGAACGGCAGCATTGCTTGCCATGGAAATTACATCCTCTCATATTTATTTCTGCGGACTCGACATGTCAGAAAATCCTGGATTTCAGCACTGTCAGCCAAATTCACTGGAGATTTGCACAAGCCTGCAAGATTTCAGGCTTATGCCAAAAAGTACGAGAATTGCAAAAACTTCCCTACCCTCTGAATCAATGAAAATTTACCGCAATTGGTTTTCAAGCCAGAATGATTTTTTTTCTCAAAGAATAAGCAGAATTGCAGATTTCTCAAATTTTCGCTTTTCAAACACGCTTGGAAAAATAAAAGATGTGGATTGGCGAGATTTTTCATGCGAAGACAACTTAATCCTGCCAAAAATTGAAAAAATGCACAACTTTTCGCCAAAAGAAAAAGCAATCCATAGGAAAAAGCTTTGTCAAAGGCTTGAAACTCTAGAAAAGTCTGTTCAGTGGCTAAAAAACGCATTTCCTGCAGATTTTTTAAATTATTCACGTACTGCGGATACAAACAAAAAAAATAAACTCATGTCTGTATTACAGCAAAAAAATGAAAATCTTCTAAAAGACTTAAAAAGGTTAACAAATGTCTGAACTTTATTCTGAAATAATAAAATCAAAAACTTCCCTGCAGATTCCTGTTTTTTTTGACGGACGGCCAATGCATTCAAAATATAATCCCGTACAGGAAGGCATGACTTTTGCCGGGCAAGTAAAGGAATACAGCGGATTTATTGTTGTTTTAGGAATCGGTGGTGGCTACCATATAAAAAGCATCAGCGAACGATTCCCAGAAGCACACATTCTTGCCATTGAAAATTCTGCAGATGATTTGAATTTTTTGAAAAATATACAATGCATACAGGATTTACAGAAAAATAAAAAAATTACTTTTGCTGCATGTGAGGAAAAATCAGAAATTTCAAGGCTGCTTACAAGCTTATACATTCCTGCATTCCATGGGAATTTAAGTATCTGCGTCCACAGAGCATGGGCAGAACATCTTCCTGAAAAAACAAAGCTACTGACAAAATATATACAGCAGATTCTGTCAGAAATTTCGGCAGACTATTCAGTTCAGGCACACTTTGGCAAAATATGGCAGCACAATATAATGCAGAATTTGTATTTTTTTTCCGAATATTCAAAAAAACATTCTGATTGTTTTCAAATTACCCAGAATTTTCCAACAGAAAAAACAGCTGCTGTAATTGCCGCAGGTCCAAGTCTTGACTCTTCAATAGAAGAATTAAAATTGAACCGTAAAAACTACTACATTATTTCAACTGACACCGCCTTAAATTCACTTCTGAGAAACAGAATCATTCCAGATGCAGTAATTTCAATAGACGGTCAGAATGTTTCGCATACACATTTTATGTTTACAAAAAAAGAACTTGAATTAAATTTTTTTGCAAAAACTCTTTTTATATTTGATTTATGTTCGAACCCCGACTCTATAAGACAAATTCTAAATAATGGTTCAAAAATTCTTTTTACACGGAATTCTCACCCTCTTTCAGCTATAGCTGGCAATTTTCTGAAAATTCAGTCAGGCAGCGGAACAGTAACGATTGCTGCATGTGATTTTGCAAGAAAAGCAGGTTTTTCAAAAATAAAAACCTTTGCCGCAGATTTCAGCTACTTTTCAGGCAAAGCCTACGCAAAAGGAACCTATCTGGAACAGAATTTCAACGGTAATTCATACAGGCTTAATTCTGGAGAACAGCAATACGATACCCTTATGTTCAGAACCCCACTGATTCTCAAAGACATAAGAAAAAAAATCTATACAACCGAAGTTCTGGAATCTTACCGTAAAACCTTTGAACAATGGCAGTCAGATTCTTCAAATAAAGCAGCCTGCATTTGCGAAATTTCAAACCCAAAAGCTTTCAGTTTCGGAGATTTTTTCAAGAAACTGATTTCAACTCAAAACAATGCAAACGGAAATTTTTCAGCCCTGTTACCATACATTGCCTTTCTCAGAAAAGACAAGTCTTTTCAAAATAAAGACTTCAGCGAGCTTTTGAAACTTGCACAGAGTACACTCTTACAGTATAATTCTTGGTTATGAAGAATAGAAAAGTTGGATTTTTGTCCATTGGCATTATTGTTGTTTTTGTTTTAACCATATCAAATCTTTTTTTAGGACTTGTAAGGGAATATAAAAAGAATTCACGTGCAATCCCCGAAATTTATTCAGAATTGACAAAAAAAATAACATCACTAGCATCAAATGTTCCTGTTGAAAATCAGTTTTTTTTGCCGTCATTCATAAATAATTTTGCAGGAATTGAAAACATTTCTTCTGTTGAACTACAGTACAATGGAAATCAAATTTACAAATTTCCAGCTGTTTTGGATTCTTCAACATCTCCATTCATAAAAAATTTTACTTCAAGAATTGAAACTTCAAACGGCAATCTCTCACTAAATGTTTCATTTTTCATGTTGTCTCCAAATGCAATTTTTACCCATGCGCGATTCGCCTTTTTTCTGATTTTAATCGGAACACTCGCCTCAGCTGTACTTTTACTTTACCTGTATCTTTTTTCAACTGAGTCAGAACCGCGCAGTGATTTTCTGGAAGAAACGTTGCCAGATGACGATGCAACAATTTTTAAGCAGGATTCAGAAAGTCAGGAACAGCCAGAACAGCAGGCATCAGATGAAGATGTTCTGGCTTCTACTGATGCAGTTGAAAATAAGCCAGACGTAAATGAAGTTCAGCCGGAACCGTTAGAAAATCTGACCGGAAATGAAACAATTCAGGTTTCAAATGAAGAACCTGAAACAGTTGTTCTTTCTGAGCAACAGGAAGATTCTCAGTCAAGTATAGCATCCGATATTCAGGAAACATCAGATTTACCTGAAATTTTAACAGAAGATTCATCAGCAGCATCGGTTGCAGAACAAGCTGTAGAAAATACACCATTTCCAGACGAAGAAGCAGCACTTGAAACCGACGAACAGAAAAACGAAATTCAAAAAAGTCGGGCAGAGCAGTTTTCAGAATCTGAAAGTGATGCTGAACCTGCTGTTCAGCAGGAAGAAAACATACTGGCAGGAATGCAGCTTTCATTGGTTTCACAGCTTGAAAGCAAACTGGTAAATGCTGCTTCTACAGAAAAGGATTTGTCACTTTTAGTAATCCGACTGCCAGGAATTCAATTTTCATCGGATTTAAAGGCTAAAATAAACAATGCACTTACAGAGTTTTTTACTTTTGAAGACTTAATTTTTGACTTCAAGCAAGATGGATTTGCTGTTATTTTATCTGCAACAACACTTGATAACGCTTTGCTGAAGGCAGAAGAAATTCACAGCCGTCTAGCTTCTGTACTGTCGGAAAATGAAATTCACGTGGTACCAGTTATTGGTCTTGCATCTCGCTCTCTGCGCCTTATTTCAGCAGAACGGCTAATAACAGAAGCAGAACAGGCTGCAGTACATGCAGAAGAAGACCTTTCCGCTCCAATTGTTGCTTTCAGAGTCAATCCTGAAAAATACAGACAGTTTATCAGCGAAACAGATAATTAATTTTTTGAATACGACCGGTCAAGGCACGCTTCGCTCAAGGCCTTGACTCGCTCGTTTTCAGGGGTTGTATTAACCCCTGAATTATCCCCCACGCTTTAACAAAAAAATTGTTAAAGCGTGAGGACATTCAAGCCGTCGCCAGCTTCAAGTCTTTTATTCCGATGACCTTATAAGTTGATACAAGACGCTTAGTTTCCTTTTCAATCCATACGAGCAACTTCTACACGAGCTTTTTCACGATTGTTTGAACCGATTTGTTTACACAAATTCCAAAACCTCTGTGTATTTCAGATAATTTGATGTAGTTGTTACGATTTGAAAATACGAGAAAAGCGGGAATGGATAATTCCGATTCATTTTTTGGAATTAAAAAATAAGCCAGCCCCTAAAATTCCGTATTGTATTCTGGGAAAGGGTCTGATACATCAGGCTCTTTTAAGTTCTCAGCAGATTTTTCTGGGGTTGGTCTGTCAGAAGCGGTACTGCTAGAATCGATTTTTTCAGAATCTTTATCAGCATCGGAAAAAATCTTTTCCTGAAGTTTTTCTATGGATGAATTATCTGGGAATCTTTGCTTTAAAAGCAAAAGCTGTCCCTGAGCTTCTTCAATGCGGTTATCTGACAGCAAAACAGCAATATAATTTACAAGGATTTCAGAATCATCAGGATTATCCTGAAACAGTCTGGAATACATTTCAAGAGATTTTTTTGTTTTTCCGTTCAAAGCAAAAATATAGGCAAGAGATTTTTTCAATGCAAGATTTTCAGAATCGCGTTTGAGCAAATTTAAAAAAACTTTTTCAGCTTCATTCCAATTTTTAGACAACGCATACATCCGACCAAGCTGGTAATAAGCGCCTGCTTTTAAGTTTTTATCGCGCATTGCAAGTTTATAATATTCAATTGCCTTATCGTATTTTTTCAATTCTGCGTAGGCTTTTGCAATATTATAATATTCAGAAGCAATATTCGTTTTTATTACATTTTCTTCATTTGGCAGATAAAAGGCAAAATTTGAAGAAGTTTTGCAAGCTGTAAGAGAAAATAAAACTATAAATAAAAAAAAATTTAAAACCCGATTCATGCTGAATTTCATGTAGCAAATCATAAAAAAAATAAGGCTGTTTTTGAAAAAGATGAGTTTTCAAAAACAGCCACAAAATTATCTGCCTAAAACTGTCTGTTCAATTTTAAACAACTGAGAACGGTAAAGCCCAGAAATGTTGCTTCCATAATCAGCAATGAGCTGGATAATGTTTCTTGGAGAATCATGGCTGTCACATCCATTCAAGCGGTCACCTGCATCGCCAAGACCTGGCATTATATAAGCATTTGAATTCAAAACCGGGTCAATCCAAAGAGTATAGCAGGTACAATTTTCCAAAGCCCTGGTTACACGGATAGAACCTTTCAATGCAGAAATTACATTAAAAAACTTTATGGATTTAGGCTTTACCCCTTGAGACTGCAAATATCTTACAACCGTTACAAGAGAACCGCCCGTAGCATTCATTGGATCAGCAAAAATCAAATCTTTTCCATCAAGCTGTTCCAAATCAAAGAATGAATTCTTTAAATTAAGAATATACTCCATATTTGATTCCTTTTTAGAATCATCCCTATTGATTTTAAAAAGTGCAAACGGTGTTACATACTTGTGGGAAGAATATTCTTCAATTTCTTTTGACATAATCATACTAGGCAAAAGAGCTCCACGCAACATTACACACATAACAGAATTTTCAATTTTTGCATCAATATTCGGAATTTTATGTACAGCAAAATTCTGCACAGGAAGGGAAACAGGAGTTTTTACTGTTATGTAATTTTTGTTATCTGTATGCTGATCTGTAAAAGCCATTCTGAAAAGCATTTCATAAGCACGCTGGCTATAATAAATAAATTCCTGATGGTTTGTATTAATGTCACGAAGTTTTGAAATTACACGGGATGCTTCTGCATGAGCACCTTCTTCAGTAACAAAAGAATAAACCTGAATATCAGGATGAGCAGCACAGATTTCCTGCATCACATGCCCCATTTTGTCAAAGCTGGAAATGATTTTTTCTTTATTTTCAGGCTGAAAATACTGAATTGTTTCATTATACATATTTTCAAGCTTTTCCAAATCCTGCTTATCCTGTCTTGTAAGATAACCGTCAAGATCTTCTGCTTTTAAAATAATCTTATCAAGCGACATATTTGTTCCCATTTTTTTTCTCCCAAAATCAAGTTGCAAAAATTTATTTGTAATTTTGTGCGGAATGCCGAACAAAATTTTACAGTGCTTTTCCTAGCGCATACTACCGCCAAAAAGTGCAAGTACATCTTCTGTCGTAAGGCGTATGTCAAAAACTTTTAAAGTTTCTGATGAAGTTTCAATTTTCGCATTCTTATCATAAACCAACGATAAAGCAGCCTTTGCAGCAGTCAGCACAAAACGATTCTCAAAATCAATGTTTAATGCAAGATTATATGAACCGTCATTATTATCAGTCAAGCTACCTCTGGCACAAACAATGGCAAATTTCATGTCCCTGCCTAAAAGATTTTTTAAAAATCCCTGCGGATAAAGCACACAGAAACGCATTTCATCAGTAGTTTCTGTCATCCATTCATAAGTTGAAGCAACCCAGTTTTCGCCAGGAACCATTACAAAGCCTGTTTCTGCAAGAGAATCCAACTGAACCTCATAACGCTGAAGCAAAGGCTCAACATCTTTTGAAAAAACAAAATTTTTCAAGGATGCCAACGCAAGCTTATAATCAGTATCTTTCCGCTCGTAATAAACATGAGGAACAGAAATTCCTGCAATTTTCGAATTTACGCTCGACTTTTTGAGAGTCCAGCCTTTTTTTTCCGAAAGAGCAGTTTTTACAGCAAGAGGAGGAATATTTCCTTCTAAAGAAACCTGAACACGATTCATGTCATTTTTGTCATTGATATTTCCAAGACCTGCACAAATTGTGTTTATTTTTGGAATAATATAGTCTGCATTTTTTTCAGTAAGCCCAGGAACAACATAGCAAAGCAATTTTTTTGCAAATTCACTGTGCTTTGCCACAGGAATTTTAAAATAAACGGCACTGTTTTCTTCTAGTAATGCAAGAGCATCAACAGAAGGAATACTCTGCTCCATAGATTTACAAGATGCAAAATAAATCAGGCAAAAAAAGGCAGCAGAAACTGCCTTTAAAAAACTTACGTTAAGCTTTTTCAATAGTTATACTCCAAATCTTATCATCGGCTTCAACTTTTGTACCTTCCAGGCTGTCTTTCCATACAGCTTTTGCAGCAAGAGTTTCGCCAGCAACAAATCCACTAAACATTTCATAGGCTGCCTTTAAATCAGCATCGCCTGAAACACACAGATTTATGCGGTCTGTTACTTCAAGTCCAGACTCCTTGCGCAGATTTTGAATTCCACGAACTAAATCCCTGGCAAGTCCTTCCTTGCGAAGTTCATCTGTAATCTTTGTTTCAAGACCTACAGTAAGTGTTCCGTCATTTAGAACTTTCAAATCAGCTTTTTCAATTCTGTCTACGATAATTTTTTCTGCAGTAAGGTCAATTGTCTTTCCTTCAATTTCAAGGGAAAGGCTGGAACCTTCAAGAATCGACTGAATTGCATCCTGAGAAAGTTCAGCTATTATAGCACTTGCTTTTTTCATCAAAGATCCAAGTTCTTTTCCTAGAACACGGAAATTAGCTTTTGCCTTATATTCGACAAGTTCATCTTCGCGTTCATGGAATACAACCTTTTTAACATTAAGCTCTTCTTTGATTGAATCTTCCATTTCAGAAAGAACAGCTTTTTCAGCACTATTGCGTGTTACAAGTGCTACACTTGCAAGTGGCTGACGATTTTTAAGGTTAAACTCATTTCTCAAAGAACGACCCATTGAAACAGCTTTCTGCACAGTATCCATTTTGAACTCAAGCTCTTCATCACGCAGGAATTCGTTGTACAAAGGATAGTCAGAAAGATGAACCGATTCTTTGTCTTCAGAAGTCTTTAAATTCTGCCATATTTCTTCAGTGATAAACGGAATTACAGGTGCTGCAACCTGAGTAAAAGTCTTCAAAGCAATGTACAGAGCTTCATAAGCCTCTGTTTTGTCAGCATCGTTTTCGCTCTTCCAAAAACGTCTGCGGGAACGGCGGATATACCAGTTATTCAGCTGGTCAATAAATGAAACAATCGGATCAATTGCACCTGACAGGTCGTAAGATTCCATAGAATCTGTTACATCCTTTACCATTTTCTGTGTTACAGATAAAATCCAGCGGTCAAGAGGATTCTGAGGTAATTTTGAATCAAACAGATGCCCTGTCGGAGTTATGCCGTCAATATTTGCGTATGTAACATAAAAACTGTAGCTGTTCCACAAAGGAATTATGATGCTTTTCAAAACATCACGGACACCATCATCGCTATATTTCAAGTCGTCAGCCTTTACAACAGCAGAATGCATGAGGAACAAACGGATGGCATCAGCACCAAACTGGTTGATAGCATCAACAGGATCCGTGTAATTGCGCAGGCTTTTTGACATTTTGCGACCGTCAGAAGCAAGAACAAGTCCGTTTACAATACAGTTTTTAAATGCAGGCTTGTCGAACAACTGTGCGGCAAGAACTGTAAGTGTATAGAACCATCCGCGTGTCTGGTCAAGTCCTTCAGAAATAAAATCTGCAGGAAAATGCTGTTCAAAAAATTCTTTATTTTCAAACGGATAATGCTGCTGAGCATAAGGCATTGAACCAGATTCAAACCAACAGTCAAAAACTTCAGGAATTCTTTTCATTGTTCCTTTTTTACATTTTGGACATGTGAAAGTAATCTGGTCAACAAACTGTTTGTGCAAATCTTCAGGATAAGTTCCGCTTAAATCTTTCAGTTCCTGACGGCTGCCGACACAGAGGGTATGTTTACAGTCTGCATCATTACAACGCCAAATTGGAATAGGATTGCCCCAATAGCGGTTACGGCTTACAGCCCAGTCACGAGCACCAGCAAGCCATTTTCCAAATCTTCCGTCTTTAATATGAGATGGCTGCCAGTTAATCTGAGCATTGGCTTTCAAAAGTTTGTCATGGAAGTCTGCAACTTTTACAAACCATGAGCCGATTCCACGGTAAATCAGCGGGGAAGAACAACGCCAGCAATGTGGATATGAGTGAACAACGGTATCACGTTTTACAAGTTTGCCTTCAGCCTTGAGTCTGGCCATAATATCTTTATCACATTCCTTTACAAAACGCCCCTCATAATCAGGAACTTCTTTTGTAAATTTACATTCAGCGTCAATAGGTTCAACTTCAGGAATTCCAGAACCTGCAAAAACCTTGTGGTCTTCTTCACCAAAAGCCGGTGCAATATGAACAATGCCTGTACCATCTTCTGTAGAAACATAATCAGCATTGAACATTCGGAAAGCACCTTCCTTACAGGCAAGTCCAGTTTTTTCCTGACAGGCAGAGGCATCTGCAAGATTTGCAAAATATGGGAACAGAGGTTCGTAACGAGTTCCAACAAAATCCCGACCCTTACGGCGATAGATTATTTCATAATCTTCTTCATTTTTATAATAAGCAGACAGTCTTGCTTCTGCAAAAATGTAGTAATCACCAGAAGCCTTGTCAAGAATCTTTACATAATCGATTTCAGGTCCCATACAAAGACCAAGATTTGAAGGTAAAGTCCAAGGAGTTGTTGTCCATGCAAGGAAATAAGTATTTCCATTTGCCATGTCTGAGTCATCAATGCCTTCAGGAGCTTTTGTAATTTTAAAGCGAACAGTTACAGTCTGATCCTGAACGTCTTTATACCCCTGTGCAAGTTCATGAGTTGAAAGCACTGTTGAACAGCGCGGGCAGTAAGGCAAAATATATTTACCTTCGTAAATCAAACCTTTATCCCACAAAGACTTTGCAACCCACCAGATTGATTCCATATATTCAGGATTCATGGTCTTATAATCGTTGTCAAAATCAACCCAACGACCCATGCGGGTAATAGTCTGACGCCATTCTGCAGTATATTTTAAAACTGAAGCCTTACATTTTTCATTGAAATTTGCAATGCCGTAGCCTTCGATTTCATGCTTGGAATTCAATCCAAGTTCTTTTTCAATCAGATTTTCTACAGGAAGTCCATGACAGTCCCAGCCAAAACGACGTTCAACTTTTTTTCCTTTCATGGTCTGATAGCGGGGAATAATATCCTTTATTGTCGATGGAATAAAATGACCAAAATGTGGCAGACCAGTAGCAAACGGAGGACCGTCATAAAATACAAATTCTTCACAACCTTCGCGCTGTGAAACAGACTTCTTAAAAATGTCGTGTTCTTTCCAAAATTTTAATACAGTGTTTTCCTGTGCAGGAAAATCGGCTTTAGGATTTACAGGCTTGTACAAAATAATCCTCTTTTTTAAAGAAAAAAATTGCAGGAAATCCATCCTGATATAACGAAGCTACTTGAAAACTGCTGTTTTCAGACATCTTCCTGTCTATTATGCAACAAATTACAGAAATATTCTATAGTTTTCAGGTATAGTTTTCAGAACGTGATATAAAAGGCTAAATGCCGTTTTTTATTCATCGGCTTTCTATGCTGCCATTAATTTTTGAGTTCTGTGATTGACGTGCAAAATTCCGCTGACGTTCCCTGACAGACTGAATTTGAGTGTTATATTTTTCAAGTTCATTAATTTCATTCCAATGCCAGTCAAGTTCTTTTACAGGAAAAAGAGGAGCTGGTGGAGTTTTTCGTCTGGAATTTGCTTTTTTTGCAATATCCAGATATTCCTGCATAACGGCAGTTTCTTCTCTTGGGAAATTTTCAGGATCCAGTAATGTCAGGTACGGCTTTTCAAAAGTAAGAACAGTTCCAGACTTATTCATCAAAAAATCGTCTGGCTGCAAGGGTGAACGTCTTACATTCCTTATTTGAGTTCCACGGCCTGAAACACAAGTAAAAATTTTTCCGGCACTTTTTATATGCTTTGCAATGTAAAAAGTTTTTTCACCATCAGAAAACGTTGCCTGCTGCGATGAATACTCCATATCGGTCTGCCAATAGCGGATATAATAAACTGAATCATCTGTTATGTACAAAGATGTCAATTCTCCAGCATTTTTTACAGGGCTTATGCAAATTCCTTCAGCCTGCCCTACACCAAGCCATGCTCCATAAATGGACGGTTCTGCATCTTCCTGCTGCTTTACTAGAAAATTCAGAAAAATGCTGCTGCCTATTCTTGCTGCAGGAACAATTGAAACTGAATTATCAGCATATTTCAATTCCAGCTCCCATGCCCCTTCACTATCTGAAGCGGATTTTTGAATTTCTGCAAATGAAACCTTTATTTTTTCAGCATTGCTTCCTGTAACATTGTTCAAATCACGTATGCTGCCATTGAAATTTTCAGATGAAAAATCAATTTCTGCGCTTCGGTCATAGTACCAGCCGTACAAAGTTTTCAGCATTATGCAGCTGTCTGCCAGAGCTGGCTCCACAGAATTTAAGTTTGCAAACATCAGTATTCTGTCAGCTCCCTGCCATATTCCTGAAAAAGCAGACTTCACCGAAAATTTATTTGAAGAAACAGCCCAGCTCTGACACCAGGAAGTTTTTGCACAAAGAGAAAAAATTGCAAAAGTCAGTAAAAAAGACGATATTTTCAAGGACTTCTTTTTTTCAGCAAAAAAAACAGACAGTTTCACCTTAATACTATCGGCATAAATCATGTTTTTGCAAAGTTAAAACATGGAAACTATCTGTTTTTGATAGATTTTTGCAACTTTATGCCGCATTACTTCCATTTTTGCATTTATTTCCTTTCCCTGCTCAAAACTTTTTCCAAGCAAAACAAATTTATAAATTCTTTCGCAAGTCCTAAATCCGTTTTCAGCACTGATGCGGCTGTCAATTTCATGGCGGAACAATTCCTGAATTTCATTTGCCTCAAGCAGCGAGTCATAAGTTTCATAGGCTATATTGTTTTCTGAAGCATATTCAATCACAGCCTCTTTTGCAGGAACAATAAGTGCCGCAATATATTTCTGATCCTGTCCCTGAAGAACGGCAGTTTCTACATAACTGCTTGCACAGATTGCCTGTTCAATCGACAGAGGTTCAATATTTTCTCCGCCAAGAAGAACAATCGTATCTTTTGCACGGCCTGAAATTTTTATTTCATTATCATAAGTCATCATGCCGATGTCACCGGTATTCAGCCATCCACTGTTTATCACTTTTGCAGTCAAATCATCACGTTTGTAATAACCTTTCATAATCTGCCTGCCATAAGCCAGAATCAATCCCTGTCTGCCAGGAGGAAGCGGTTCAGTTCCTGCAGGCTCACCATCTTCCATTGCTACAACCTTGATTTTTGCCGATGGATAGATTTCACCGACACAGCCTGAACGTGGTTTTTCAGGACTTCTTACAGAAAGTACGGGAGCTGCTTCTGTAATACCATAACCTTCGAGAAGCTTGAAATTTATGGCATGAAAAAAGGCATCTGTTTCAGGCTGTAAACTTCCGCCTCCTGAAATTGCATACTTCATGTGCCCGCCAAATTTTGCACGGATTTTCTTAAAAATTATGAGTTCAAACAATGCATTTGCAGGAGTCAGAATGATAAAGGGAAGAATTCCTGCCATAAAGTCCAGAATTCTTGAGCGTTTCTGATAACGGCACACAAGACCGAATACAAGTTCCTTTGCCCTGCTATAAGCCTTTCCCGTAGAAACTGCAGCATTAAATAAAGCAAGTGTAACTCCGCCTTTTTTCTTCATTGCACGGAAAAAAGCCTGAGCCATAGATTCCCAAAGGCGAGGAACTCCGCACATTGTTTCAGGTTTCAAAGCTGCCATATCTTCAAGCATTACAGAACCGATTGGCTTTGAATAAATTATTCCATTTTTTAAGGAAATAATGAGGTAGTTGATGGTTCGCTCAAAAGCATGCCATACAGGCAGGACAGAAAGCCATTTGTCGCCAGGTTTTACATAAGTGAGTACAGAATTGACAACTTCGCACTGGGCTATGTAGTTATCATGGGTAAGCATTACACCTTTTGGAGTTCCCGTAGTACCAGATGTAAAAATAATGGTAGCCAAATCACTGCCTGAAGTTAAATCAATTTCATGCTCAACAGCGTTTTTTTCCTCTAAAGATGCTTTTTTTCCAGATTCTTCAAGTTCTGCAAAATTAATTACGGTTATTCCTTTTGATTCTGCAAGTTGAAAAACGCTTTCATCTGCTTTTTCAAAAAGAACGGCCTTTTTAAGAGAGGGAACTTCTTCAATTTTTTCGAGAACTTTTGAAAGCTGCTTTTGATTTTCAAAAAAACATACCTGACATTCAACAAAATTCAGTATAAAACGGATTTCAGTTCCCATAGAATCGCAGCCACGTGGAACGTCAGATGCTCCTAGTGAAAGAACTGCAAAATCTGTTATAAGCCATTCCCTGCGATTGTCAGAAATAAGGCCGACCTTATCGCCACGTTTTATTCCAAGATTTTTCAAGGCACACGCAAACTCTATGACTTTTCCGTAAACATCTCGGTAAGTATAGGTATCATATTTTTTTTCTTCGCCTTTTGAGTTTTTTACATACTGAAGGACAGTTTCTGGACAAAGTTCCTTTCTTGAACGGAGCATCTGAACCAGATTTTTCCCAACTGATTCGTCTTTTTGTACAATGAATGGCAATTTTTCCTCCTGATTTTCAGGGATTTTCTGAATAACCTGCTTGTTTTGATATTTTTAATTGGCAGCGGCCATAAAAAAAGGCTGTCATTTTTTTGACAGCCTTTACATGATACTATCGAATATATTATTCGTAAAGTTTTTTTATCTGCTTTGCATAAATCTTTACGATTTTGTGGCGCATTTTTTCCATCTTTGAGTTGATTTCTACGCCAACTGTAAAGTCTTTTTCCAGAAGCACAAAGTTAAAGACGCGTTCGCAAGTTCTAAAGCCGTTTTCTGCATTTACCCTTGAGTCAATTTCACTTTTGATAAGGTTCTTTATTTCATTTGTATGCAAAAGAGCTTCATAATTTTCATAGACAACATTATTTTCTGTTGCATAAGCAATAACAGCATCTTCAATAGGTACAATAAGGGCTGCAATATATTTCTGATCCTGTCCAATAGCAACTGCTGTTCTGATAAATGGGGAACCACAGATAGCATTTTCAATAACCTGAGGTTCAACATTTTCGCCGCCAAGCAGAACAATTGTGTCTTTTGCACGACCGGTAATTTTTATTTCATAATCCTGAGTAAGCATTCCCAAGTCGCCAGTGTTAAACCAGCCGTCACTGTCAATTACCTGTTCTGTCAAATCTGGACGAAGATAGTAGCCTTTCATTACCTGACGACCACGTGCAAGAATCAGGCCTCGCTTGCCAGGAGGAAGCGGTTCAGTTCCAGCAATTTTTCCGTCTTTTTCAGCCACAACCTTGATTTCAGCACAAGGCATGACTTCGCCGACACAACCTGAGCGAGGCTTTTTTGAGTTGCGCAGGGAAAGAACTGGTGCAGTTTCTGTAAGGCCGTAACCTTCCAGCAATTTAAAGCCAATTGCATGGTAAAAGGCATCAGTTTCAGGCTGAAGACTGCCACCTCCAGAAATTGCAGCTGTAAATTTACCTCCAAGGTACCCGCGGATTTTTCTGAAAAGCAGAAAATCGCAGATGGCATTCGGAATAAACATGAGTATATATGGAACAAAAGCAATCATTGTGTCGAAAATACGGATTGTTTTTTTGTAGCGGCAGATTAAGCCGAATACACGGTCTTTTGCCCACCAGTAAGTTTTGCCAACTGAAATGGCAACATTGAAAAATGCAAAATGAAGTCCGCCTTTTTTGCGCATTTCACTGAAAAAACGCTGGGCAATGGCATCCCAAAGACGAGGAACAGCACACATCCAGTTAGGATGCATTGCATTCATATCTTCAAGAATTCTTGAAGCAACAGGCTTTGAATAAATGCAGCCGCTTTTTAAAACCGGCAGGAAGTACTGGAATGCACGTTCAAAAACATGCCATACAGGCAAAACTGTAAGCCACAAGTCTCCATTTTTTGAATCTGGCAGAACGCTTTTTACAACTTCACACTGAGCCATGAAATTGTCATGGGTAAGCATGACACCTTTTGGAACACCTGTTGTTCCTGAAGTAAAGATGATTGTTGCAAGGTCATCAGCTTCGATTGTGTCGATAATTGCGTTGATTTCTTCACGGTCGCCAGCAGATGTTGAACGGCGTGCAATTTCTTCCAGGTTTACGTAATTATGTATTGTAATGCCACAGGCTGCTGCTTTAGTTACCAAATCAGAGTCAGCCGAATCAAAAAGAATTGCATGCTTGAGGGAAGGGACTTCTTCTGATTTTTCCAGGACTTTTTCAAGCTGGCGGCCGTTTTCAAAAAAAGCAAAGCGACATTTTGTAAATTCAAGAATAAAACGAATTTCAGTTCCCATGGAATCACAGCCACGCGGAACGTCAATTGCGCCGAGAGAGAGAAGCGCATAATCTGTTATCATCCATTCACGGCGGTTATCTGAAATGAGTCCTACTTTGTCGCCTTTTTTTATGCCAAGTTTTTTAAGCTGGCAGGCCAAATCCAGAGCTCTGCGATAAACACGTTCATAAGTATACAGGTCAAATTTGCCGACTTCATTTTTTACTGCCTGAAGTACATTTTCAGGACATTCTGAAACTCTTTTTCTAAGCAAATCAGGAATATTTTTTCCTAAAGTTTTGTCAAATTTGCTTTTATCAAACAAAAGCTTTGAAATTTGTCTAAAATTTACCATGAAAATGACATTATCACGTTTTTTGTCTTTTTGCAACCAAATTTAATATTTTTATAGGATTTAAGAGAAAAACTTTTTCAAAAAAGCCGAACCTGAAGGCAAAACCGCTTACGCTGGATTGAAGCAGGGCGAAGCCGACGCTTTTGTAAAAAAGCGGCCGGAGGCGAAAGCCGTAGCTGCGCAAAGCCAGTCAGGCAGAACAGTTCCGTCCATAAAAACAAAAAAAAATCTAAAAAAAAAATTATTGCTTGAGGCATTTTTTTTCAATATAATAAATTTTTATGACATATTTAGCAAAAATTGGAGAGCTTTCTCTAAAAAAATCAAACATAAAGGAATTTGAGCGCAGACTCTGCCAGAATACTCAGCTTTATCTTGAAACGGTAAACGCAAAAGTCAAGCTCATTGCCGGCAGGCTTTATATTGAATGTGATGAAGATAGTGAAAAGGCTGTAGAATTTACTTTAAATCACTTGATTGGAATTACAGGCTGGGCAAAGGCTGTAAACTGTGAAAAAACTATTGAAGCTATCAGCCAAGCTGCTTATGACTGTGCAGTAGCTGCAAAGAAAAATGGGGCAAAAACGTTTAAAATTGACACAAGGCGTCCTGACAAAAGTTTTCCGATGAATTCATACGAGGTAAACTGCGAAGCTGCTGGAAAAATTGATGACGAAAAACTGCTTGCGGTTGACGTTCACAAGCCTGATGCCGTGATAAATATTGAAATCCGTGAAAAATGCTATGTTTACTGCAATCAGAATACGGGTTGCCGCGGACTGCCTGTAGGTTCAAGCGGGCGTGGGCTTCTGCTTCTTTCTGGTGGGCTTGACAGTCCTGTTGCCGGCTACCGCATGATGCGCCGGGGAATGTACATTGATTGTGCGTATTTCCATTCTTATCCGTACACGTCAGAGGAGGCTCAGAAAAAAGTCGAAACTCTAGCTGAAAAAATTGCAGCGTATGGAATCTGCAGTCATCTGCACATTATTCCTTTTACAGATGTTCAGATGCGTATCAAGGAAAGGGCTCCTCAAGCCTGGACAACGCTGATGCTGCGAGTATGTATGATGAAAGCTGTAAACATGCTTGTAAAAATCACGCAATCGCAATGCGTTGTTACTGGCGAAAGTCTTGGACAGGTTGCAAGTCAGACAATTGAAAACATGAACGTAACAGAGGATGCCTGTGATTTGCCGCTTTTGCGTCCGCTGGTTGGCATGGACAAGGAAGAAATTGTTGAAACTGCAAATTTTATTGACACTTACGAAACTTCAATTCTTCCGTATGAAGACTGCTGTGTACTGTTTTCGCCAAGGCATCCTGTTTTGCGTGGCAGAATTGAAGAAGCGCATGAAATTTACAAGTCGCTTGAAGTTGATCAGCTGATTGCCGAAGCTGTTGAAAAAAGGGAAATGAAAAAATTCCATGTGCGTAACATTGTTGCACAAAAATATGGAACAAAGTCAAACTAACCTTGCAAAAAGAAGCAGAAAAAAAATTCAGTTTCGTCTGAAATTTTTCTGCTTTTTATGTATTTTCTGCATTTGATAATATTTTGCTACCATTGGTTTTCGTACAGAATCTGTGCTGCCTGGTCTACGTTTGTATTTATAGTTATCCTGTCGAAATTTTCATTCATTTTCTGAGAAAAATCTCCGTCGGAGAGAATTTCGTTTATTTTTTCGTAAATTTTTTCAGGATCCTGAATGAACCAGCCGAGATGATTGCGGGTTGTAAAACGGACATTTTCTTTTTCCTGATTGTGAATATAGCGGCTTATAATTACAGGTTTTCTACATTCAAGGATTTCCATTAAAATTGCAGGGCCGGCCTTTATTACGGCGCAGTCGCAGATTTTTACAAGCTCGTCCATAAAATCAACAAAACCAAACACGTGCAAATCAAGATTAGGATGAGATTTTGCAACAGTATTCAGAATTTCCTGACGGGTTTTGTCTCTGCCACATACAACTGCAATGGCAAATTCTGCAGAATGTTGTATGCATTTTTTGATGATGCTCATGGTTCCAGGCATTCCTTCTCCACCGCCTGCAAGCAGAACAACAGGTTTTTCAGGATTGAATCCATGTTTTATCCGTGTTTCCCGAACTTTTTCCGCATCAAATGGAATTCTGAATTTTGGATTATTCAAAAACGGGATGACTTTTATATTTGCAGGATTTACATGGCACTCTTCTACTGCAGCCTGTTTCATCTGCTGAGAATACACAAGAAAATGCTGCTCTCTCTGGTAATACCATGCATGTGAGCCGTTAAATGGGTCTGTTACAATTTCTGTGATGTTAAGATTCCACGGAATATAAGGTTTAACCTTAATCAATGGAGGTGTCAAAGCAAAATGAAAAGAAACTACATCCGTAATTTTATTTTTCAAGATAAAGCGACGAAGCCTTTTTGGAACAGTCAGGCTTAACCCCAGAACATAAAGCCACTGAACAAACCTGTACTGCGCTGTATCATAAATCAGAGGATAAAGACCTGGAATATAATTGCAGGCAATTGAATAAATCTTTTCAAAGATAAAATTGCCGAGCTTTTTTGAATTTTCTCCAAAACCGTGAAGTAAAAATACTTCACAGTCTGGATAAAGCCGTTCAAGCGAGGTTTTTAGAATTTTTGCTGCATTTTTATGGCCGCATCCTGTATTTAAATACAAAAATGCAAATTTTCTTTTCAGCATAAGCTAAAATGCAAGCTTTACTGAAAAAGACAGATAGTTGTTAAATGAATCGTGCAGCTGCTTTTCCCATTGTTTGTAAGCCTTTTCATGAGAATCTATGCCGGAAGCATAATTTTTGGCAGAATAAATAGGATTTTGAACGCCATTGTTTGTTATGTATTCCCATGTCCAGCCAAAGTTGAACGTTACTGTACCGATGCTCATTTTTGGAGTTTCGTAGGCAAGCTCAAGACCTGCCTGCAGAATCGTCATCGTATGATCCTGATTCATGAGGTTCAGGTGATCCCATGCAGTGTCAACATGGTTGTCATCACCAATGAGTTTCTGCTGTGAGAATGCACTTGAGTCTGTACAATAGATGTCACCTTTATCTGTTGTCAGTTTAAGCAATTTTGATTTATCAAAACCAGCAGGTACATAACCATCTTCTTCAAAAGGTCTTCCTGAGTCTTTATCAACATAAACATAGCCATTCTTTCTTGAATAGTAGTTTGTTCTGAAAATATAGTCAGCTTCTTCATCAGAAAGGGATTCATAGGCATTTGCATGACGCATAAAATTGGTTTTTAAAGTCATGTGCAGGCCTTTTACTGGAGAAAAACGTGCAGAAAAGCCGATTCTGTCAGAGTTCGGCGGAATAGAAGCACCAATGGCAATTCCGTGGTTCATGTAATTGAAATAGTTGTATGACTTGTCTGTAAAAGACATGCCATCGCTGTCGTAGCTCCAGTGTGCATAGGTATAAGGTGCAACAATTGTATAATTTACAGTCATCATGTCCAGAGAAGATTTTGGAGGAGCATACTGAACGCCTGTTTCAATACCTACACGTGATTTTGTGTCAAAATTCAGCTTGCAATAGTCATTAAGCGAAATGTCGTCTGCAAAGAAATTAGTAGACCACTTCAAGCCCTGAACTGGAGTAAGTTCAAAGAGAAGGCCCATCTGGCTATTGTCTTTTGAATCACCAATACCCTGTACTGCCATAAACGGCGCAGGCAGAAGATAGGCAAAGTCAAAGCGGTTTCCAATGATTGTAGATTCATAGTAGCTCAATGTAAAAAGGCTGTTAAACCTGTAGCGGAAAGAATGTAATGCCAGATATTTTCCGACTCCACTTTCTCCAGTCAAATCGTCAGCATTATTGTACGAAGTACCGATTGACTGCATGATGTGAGAATAGCTCCAGTTTTCAGTACCATAGAAAAATGTCATGTTCGGCGAATGAAATGCATTGTCGCTCAAAGCAAGGTCATCTTTCAGAAACGGTCCGAATCCTGAGCGGTTTATGCCTGCCTGAAAATAAAGGTGCTCCTTGCCGATTGATGCATTGGAGTTCATGTCAATGTTCATTCTGAACGGGCCAACTTCCGTTGAGTCAGAAACTGTATCGTGTTCAGAACGTACAAAGAATGGCAGAACGTCAACATCGTCTTCATTTACTGCATAAATTCCAAATCTGAAACCGAAAGATGCCATCGGATTTATTTCAACATCACCTGCAAGGCTAGGACCACCATTATACTGACGAGTTGTAGAAGTTTCATTTTCTTTTTTGCCTGTTTCTTCGTCTTTATAAGTATCATTATTCATTTCCTGACGGATTCCTGCCAGCAATTCCACATAGCAGTTCTTGCCAGTAATTTTTTCCCAATAAAGTGTTGCAACGTCAATGTCTTTTTTAGTTCCTTTTTCCATTACAGAAGTCAAAATACTCTTTACAACATTTAAAGGGTATGGACGAATCTGTGGAAGGCTTTTTACATAACCTTTCAATTCCCAGCCCTGTGCATACATGTAAAAATCATCTTGAGGATCTACCGTAATCTGAGAAAAAGCAAGTCCCAAAGAAAAGACAGCAGCTATACAAGCGAAAAACTTTTTATTCATACAATCTCCAGCTGATGGCAAAGGCGGTTTCAATTCCCCATTCAGTTTTGCCACTTTGATTATTATTGTTCAGTATTATAACATAAGAGGGCTGTGCTGTGAAAGACAAAGTTTTCGAAGCATACCAGGTTCCTTTTATGCTTAACTTATTTGTATATTGAGGTGTGCCGGTTGGCGTAATTGCAAACTGATTCAAACCGTTTGTTTGTGAAGGATAAGGCCAGTTTTTTGCAACACCGTCTTCCATCTCGGCATAAACGTCTGTTCCGCCCCACCCTTCAAGATTTTTGAATGCATTCGTTCCAGAAAGTTCCCCCTGGCACAGGTAAAGATATTTAAAATCAACAGCCCATTTTCCAGGCTTTTCGTAGCCAAGTTCCAGATTAAACGCAATAGAATCAGGGCCGAAAGGTGAGCCCATCCATTCATAGAAAGGGTCTTTGTCGCCAATATTTTCTTCATAAGTACGGCAGAATGACCAGTCAGGGCTCTGCTTTATATAAAGATATGGATTGGCATAGTAACCTTCTGCGGCAAAATGAAAATATCCGTCTTTTGCAGGAATGTACGCTTCAAGGCCTGCCTGTCCGCCTAAAGAATTTGGAGTTTTAGAGTCAAAATTACTGTTTTCATAAGGTGTCTGAAACTGATTCATTGCATAAAGTGCATAAAGGCGGACATTTTTTACAGGAACATACTGAATGGAAATGCCAAGGAATTCACCATTATGGGAGTCGCTGTCATCTTCATCAGTTGCCGTATAATCACGCCACGGGGCAGCTCCATGATAAACCGTAAGAGGATTCAGGTAGCGCAGCTCCATTTCAGCATTTGTAAGGGTTGATTCAAGAACTGAAAAAGTAAGCTTTTTAAAAAACCTGAAATCAAGCCTGTGAGTATACATATATTTGTCAACGTTAAGCTGACTTACAAGCATTGAATACCTGAAATTAGGTGAATAAAGAGAAAGCTGTCCGTAAGAGGCCTGAGTCATATATTCTGACATTATTATGCTGCCAGTCTGTGTACGTCCCACAGAAACAGGTCCCATCCCCAGCTGGAAACTCAGTCCGCAGGTATCGGTAAATTTCAGACCTGTTGAACCATAACCTACATGGGGAAAATTGATATCTATATCATCAGGCGCAAAAGGAAGATTTACATAAGTGTCGTCATGAGCCATCTTGCACTGATTCTGACCAAGGTACAAATCAGTATACATTGTAAAATAGTCTCTGCCTGAAATAGTCAGCGGAAGGTCAATAACTGGCTTGCGCTCATAACGGTCATAAACCCAGGCAATGTCATCATTTGATTTCCAGTAGGATTCAGGATTCAGCGATGGTGAAAAACCTACAGATAAAAAGTCTGAGTCAAGAGATTTTGAACTTTGATTGAAATAATCATTTATCCTGTCATACTGAGCTTTTCCGCCCTTGCTAAGGGAATCATAATCGATTTCATACAGGTAACTTTTTATTTCAGAAATGGTCAAAGGGGCGCAGTCTGTAAACTGAACGATTCCTGACTCAAGAGCAACAGCCGTAAGGGCATCGTAAACCCAGGAACCAGCAGAAACAAGTTCCTGTGCGCCTCGAGGAGCTGAAAAAACTGGTAAAATCGTAGCGAAAATCAAAAAAGTTGCAGCAGCTTTTATTTTTCTGCTTTTTTCAAACAGAAAAAAAACTTTTCTCTTCATATAAACCTCTTTTTTGTCATACATTTGCAGAATTTCTATTTTGATGCATTTTTTCTGAATTTTGAAGAATTTCCAAAAAGGTTTTTACAACCTGTATCAAGGGCCCTGCAATAACATTCTACAAGCTTTGGAGCAAGATTTTCAATGGACCATTGTTTTGCCCATTCAATTGCTTCATCGGCTTTTTTTCTGCGCAGGTTAGGATCATTCAGAAGCGAAACTACGCGGCCAGCAAATTCCTGCACATTATTATTTACCATAAAGCCACCGTTATCGCCACGCATTATGTCAAGAGTTCCCATCTGGCCGATGGCAACTACGGGCAGCCCTGTAGACATAGCTTCGACAGTTACAGTTCCCTGAGTGTCAGTAAGACTTGGAAAAACAAAAACCGTTGAATATTTGTAATAATAAATCAAATCCTGATGAGCTGAATGACCTGTAAAAATTACACTTTTTGAAAGGTTGCGTTCTCTTACGATTTTTTTCAATTCATCAAGATAAGGACCGCTGCCTACAAACATTAAGGCCGTCATAGGAGATTTTTGCAGAACCTTTTCCAGAACATCAAGAAGGAAGCAAAGGTTCTTTTCCTTTGATATGCGTCCGACAAAAAGAATTATTTTTTTTCCGATGAGGGAAGAATTATGCGGAAAAAGCTGAGAACGTATCTGCAAATCCTTGGAAAAACTGTATTTAAAAAATCCAGAAGAAACACTTGCTGGCAAAATTTCAACATTTTTTTCAATTCCGTAGCGTCTTATTATATCCGCAACGCACTCTGTTGGAGCAATTATTGCAGAAGATCGTTTCAGATAGAATTTTGAAACACATCTTCCGATTTTTTTGGAAGATTTTTCAGAAAGAAACGATGCATAATTTGAAAGACAGTCTTCCCATAATGTATGAAATGTAAAAACATAGGGAATATGCCTGTGCAATGCGTAAACAACACCAAAATAGCCTGCAACAAGTTCAGTATTTATATGAACGATATTCGGCTTGAATTTGTCCATTTCTTTCTTTAGAAAATTCCATTTATCAAGTCTTCCAAGTCGCTCATCTTTAGACCAGATAAGTCTTGTAGAAGGAATGCGGAGAACTTTGAAAGGTGTTTTTAAATCTTCCTTTTTTTGATCCCAGAAAAAAAATTTCTGCTGTTTTTCCGAATATTCAAGGCAAACGACACAAACTTTATGTCCAATTTTTGTCAATTCAAGAGCATAGGAATAGACAGAAATTGCAATTCCATTCATTCGAGGAAGATATGAATCTGTAAACATCGCAATGTTCATAACTTTAGAATATTACAGTATTGTTGCATGAACGGCAAGCAATATGATATTCTGTAAAGACGATGACGGGTGCAGAAAAACAAATTCTTTATAATTTTTTAAAAACAGCTTCTGATTATGCAAATGGTTTTGGCTCACAGGATTTTCCTGAAAAAATGCCGTGTTTTTCAGATGATGAAGAACTGACAGACTCACAAAATGATGTTCTCTGTGCAAAGCAGGCAGCAGAATCTTCAGTTACAGGCATTCAATCAGTTTCGCAGGAAATTCCTGTACAATCTGCTGAATTTGGCTCTGCAAAAAACTCAGATTCAGTTTCGCTCAGTTCCATTGCCGAAAAAATAGCAGAGTGCAGACGCTGCTCTCTCTGCCAGACCAGAGCAAACACAGTTCCAGGAGAAGGGGTTTTATCGCCGGCAGTTCTTGTCATAGGCGAAGGTCCTGGTGCAGATGAAGATGCAACTGGCCGACCTTTTGTGGGGCAGGCTGGCAAACTTCTGGACAAAATGCTAGCCTCAATTTCTTTAGACAGAAAGAAAAACTGTTTTATTGCAAATATTGTAAAATGCCGCCCTCCTCATAACCGTGATCCGCAGCCGGAAGAGTCTGAAGCATGCAGCGTTTTTTTACAGGCACAGACAGCTTTACTCAAGCCTGCAATGATTTTATGCATGGGCCGGATTGCTTCACAGTCGATTTTAAAAACAGAAACAGGCATAAACCGTCTGCGCGGCAGGTTCTACGAAATTCAAGGAATTCCGGTCTTGTGTACATATCATCCAAGTGCGTTGCTTAGAAATGCAGAATTAAAGCGGCCGGCCTGGGAAGATTTGAAAATGTTCCGCACAAAACTTGAACAGCTTGTCCCAGATTATGACAAGCAGACAGGTATTTTTATTCAAGGGAAAAATTAAGGGTAAGGCATGCTTTATCTGGATGTTGCCATAAATGTTCCTATAAATCAGACTTTTACCTACTCTTTTCAGGAAGGACAGCAGTCTGAAAAACTTTTTCAAAAGGATGACAAGCCTGCACAGGCTGAATTATTTGTAAAGAAAAAGCGAAATTCGGGAAAATCAGAACAAATTCCGCAGATTCCACAGCCGGGCAAACGGGTGGAAGTAAAATTCGGCAACAGAAAAACCGTTGGCTGTATTCTTGCAGTTTACGATTCAATTCCAGAAACCTGCAAGGTTGAACCTGAAAAAATCAGACCTATCTCAAAAATTCTTGATGCACAAAGCATTTTTACGCAGGACTTGATTCAGCTGGCAAAATGGATGAGCTGCTACTACCTTTGTTCGATTGGCGAGACGGTTGCAGCGATGCTTCCTTCAGGCAAAAAGGAAAGTACCTCTGGTGGATTTTCCTATACCGAAGAAATTCCTGAGTCAACGCCAAAAAAACTTTCTGCAGAGCAGATAGCCGCCGTAAACGGAATATTTTCAGAAAATACGCAGACGCAGAAAGTTTTTGGAAAAAATGACAAAATTCATTACCTGTATGGAAAAACAGGAAGCGGCAAAACCGAAGTTTTTCTGCAGTGTGCAGAACATATTCTGAAACAGGGAAAAGGCGTCATCTATCTTGTGCCTGAAATTGCCCTGACGCATCAGGTAATAGAAGCTGTTACAGAACGTTTTGGCAATACAGTTGCTGTTTTACATTCTGAACTTACGCCGAACCAAAAACTTTGCGAATGGCACAGAATTCTGAAAAAAGAGGCCAGGGTCGTTATTGGCGCAAGAAGTGCAGTTTTTGCACCAGTTCCTGACCTTGGACTTATAATAATTGACGAAGAACATGACGGTTCTTACAAATCTGGAACAACTCCACGTTATCATGCCAGACAGGTAGCCATGTACAGGGCTGCAAAATTTTCAATTCCACTTGTAATGGGCAGTGCAACGCCAAGTGCAGAAGCCTGGCATTTGATGCAGTCGAATGTGATTCACAAGCATGTCCTTACAAAACGCCTGGCAGGAGGTGCAATGCCTCAAATCCGATGCATTGACCTTACAAAACAGAAAACTTCCGGCTGTATTTCACAGGAACTTGAAGCAGAAATAAAAAACACTTTGGCTAACGGACGGCAGACAATTCTTTTCCTGAACAGGCGGGGCTTTACGCACTTTTTCAGATGCAACTCCTGCGGGTTTGAGCTGAACTGCAAAAACTGTTCCGTTCCCCTTACCTACCACAAGCATGAAAACCGCTTGCGATGCCATTACTGTGGCTGGTCAACAGAAGTACCCCATGAATGTCCAAAATGCGGTTCCCTGGATGTAGGATACTCAGGTTTTGGGACTGAATTCATAGAAACCGAAGTAAAGGCAAAATTCCCTAAGGCAGGAATTGTCCGTATAGACACCGACAGTCTTACAAAAAAAGGCGAACTTCAGGAAAAACTTACAGCGTTTCGCAATGGTGAATATGACATCATGCTTGGCACCCAAATGGTTGCAAAAGGCTTGAATTTTCCGAATTTGCAGCTGGTAGGAATAATTCTTGCAGATACAGGGCTTCATATCCCAGACTTCAGGGCAGCAGAAAGAACTTTTGCACTAATTACTCAGGTTTCTGGGCGTGCAGGACGTTTTTTTCCAGATGGCAAGGTTCTTGTGCAAACTTACAACCCGGACAGGGCACCGATTTTTTATGCAGTAAAAGGACTTGAACAGGCTTTTTACAAGGAAGAACTTGAAATGCGCAGGCTTCTGGATTTTCCTCCGTACTCAAGGCTTATCCGGCTGGTTTTCAGGGCTGCATCCAGAAGCAATGCAGAAAATACATGCAGACAGGCAGCTGCCATCCTAAGAAAAAAAATTACAGAAATGCCAAAAGACAGAAACGGAAACGCTAGCGCAGAACTTTTAGGACCTGCCGAATGTCCTATTGAAAAAATTGCAATGAACCACAGGTTTCAGATTCTGCTGAAAGGCAAAGACATAAAAATTCTACAGAAACTTGCAGCACACCTTTTGTATGATTACCAGAGGCCTCAGGAAGTGTACATAGAAACTGATGTAGATCCTGTAAATCTTTTATAGAAAGTGAAAAGCTGACGCCCCCTCCTCTGAAAAAAATCAAACGTGTCTGCGTATTCCATCAAATTTTATCTGCCACAAAAAAAGTCCCTGAGGAGGAGCTGTTACTCCGGCAGCTTTACGGTCTTTTGAGTTCAAAACCTGCAGAAAAAAATCACGGTCCTTTCCATCCCTCTCAAATTCTATGAAAGTTCCTGTCAAAGTGCGAACCATTTTCCACAAAAATGCATTCGCCTCAATTTCAAAAACTAAAAGCCTGCCGGAAGGAAAACCTTCTGTTTCAAAAAAACGGGCATTCTCAATATAGCGGTTTGTCGAAAGGCTTTGATCTCCTGCGGCTGCAAAAGAAGCACAGTCAATTTCTCCTTTTAAAACAGATGCCATATCATTAAGTTTCTGCAAATCTGGAATTTTCTTTATGTACCAGACATACGGCATCTGATTTGCAAGTGGATTCTGTCCGCAACATAAAAAGTATCTGTAGACACGACTTGTAGCCGAAAAACGTGAGTCAAAACTCTGAGGAACTTCCTTTGAGTCATGAATCCTTATGTCGCGAGGCAAAAGGGCATTGATTGCCTGAACATAATTTTTTTCAGGAATGGAATCTATTGGAGAAAAAAAATTGGCAGCTTGGGCTGCGGCATGAACTCCTGAATCTGTGCGGCCTGAACCATGCAGGGCTATGTGAGTGCCATGAAGTTTTTCAAGTGCTTTTTCAATTTCTTCCTGAACTGTTCTTACAGATTTCTTACCGTCGGCATGATCCTGACGCTGCCATCCGCAGAAATTTGTGCCGTCATACGAAAGAGTCAACAGTATATTTCTCAAAATTTATATTTCTCCATTTTTGAAAATGCTTACAGATCACCTGCAGAAATTTCGGTACTGTGTTCCAGTTCCTTTGACAGATTGTCGTATAAATTTCTGGAATGTTCCAGTAATGGTCCTGGCTTGCTTTTTGTAGATTTTCCAAAACCAAAGATTCTTGCAATAGCAGTTTTATATTCTTCAAGTTTTTTCAGGCGAAGTTCTGGATCTTTTTTTTGACCGTACTTGTATTCCAGAAGTCCGCAAAGATAAATCACTCCGTCCCAGCCGTAATTTTTGTCAATATCAGGCCCGAAATTTGAAATTGAAGAACTCATTTCAACCCGAGAAGTTTCATTTACTACTGCCTGCTGATAAAAAAACAGGGCTTTTCTTACAAATGTTTCTGCCATTACAGAAAAATTGTGGTTCGGAACAGCTTCATCCAAATCCCTGCAAAGCCATGAAAGCCTGAGCGAAAGGATAGCCTGTTTCATTGTAGGCAGATAAGCAACATCCATTTTTGAATAAGTCAGAAGTGCCAGATAATGAATTGCAGCCCCATCGTAGAGATTGCGTTCATGGTCAAGTTTGAAATATGGGAAAACATTTTTTACAAGGTTCAGCCTGTTCTCTTCATCTTCAAAAATGCGGCCAATTGAAGTTTTATCTTGCAAAGCGCGGAAATCATTCCAAAAAAGAGCACAGTAGCAGTTGGGGCAGGCACCGACAGAATACATGAGCGGATAAACCCGGCCATAACGTGCGGACGGCTCATAATTGCGGTGCAACTCGTCTGTAAGGCTTCCGGCAATCATGCGTCCGTTTCCAGAAAGCATTTCTTCATGCCTGAATTCTTTCTTGCAGACAGGACACATACATTTCTGCTTAGTCCAGTACGAAATTAAAGGCTTTTTTTCTTTTCCCTCTGCTGATTTCATTATTTTTCTCCATCATGCCAAATGTACTATCATGCCGAATATGCTGTGGCTGTCATTAAAGGTAACTTTTAAACCAAAACTTTTTTTATGCAGAAATCCTCATGACTTTTCAATGATATAAGAAAGTCTATGTTTCATCAATAAATAAAAAAAATGAATTTCAAATGAAATACCCTAAAAAAACAGATTTTTGCTTACAGTTTTTCAATCAGAACAAAGGCGGTTGCATATTCTTTTTCATGGCTGAGGCTTACAAAAATATTTGCCTCTCCGCAGCGTTTCTGAAAAAGTTCAAGAGCTCCGTTTCTTAATTCAATGGATGGCTTGCCTTCAGAATTCTTTGTAACAAACACATCTTTTAAGTCAAATCCCCATATTCCTGTTCCCAAAGCCTTGGAAAAGGCTTCCTTGGCAGCAAAACGAACGGCATAATGCTGGCATAAAGCATTTTCATGCCGGCTTTCGACAGTTTTAGAGGCAAATTGTTCTTCAGATGCAAAAAAACGATTTAAAATTGAAGGATTTTCTATCCATTTTTTGAATCGCCTTGTTTCTACAATGTCTGTTCCAATACCAAAAATCATTTTTCACCACTTTTCTGCAGCTTTATCCTGCTATTCACCAGCTTCAGCAGGAGGTTCAGTTTCCATGCCACTCAGTTCAACTGTAATCATTACTTTTTCAGCAGTTTTTTCCAATATTTTTACACCAGATGGAAGCATATAATTTACTGTAAGTTCGTAATCTCCAGGCTCTGAAATTTTTGAGCAGTCAGAGAAAATTTTTACAGAATCTTTTTCAGCTTTTTCAATGGCTAGCAAATCACCGCCTAACTTTAAAGAAACATGCTTTAGACTTTCACTTTCCGGAAGAATTTTTAAGTTTTCTGCAAGACGTTCAAATGACAGCGGAATATTTTCCAAAGTTTTTTCTGCATAGACCGGCTGGACTTCAACAGTAACAAAAACTTCTCCCTCATTTTCAATTGTAACGAGGGAATTCAGTGAAGAAACCTTGACAGGTGCAGAAAAAGTTTTTGTATGATTTGAAAGCAAAAGCCGGTTTGTAAGCAGATTTGTGGTCTGTTCAACTGCAGAACGGGCTCCTGTAACTTTCAGCGAAGATGGAATCACGCTATAGGAAACCATTTCAAAACCGTGCGGAAGTTGTCCTGCAAAAGAAACATTAACATCTTTGTAGGCAAAAGTTTTGTCTTCAATCTGAATATGAATTCTGTCAGGAAAAACCTTGGCTTCAAACGGGTCTATCAGGTAAATTTCCGGGGAAAATTCCAGAGAAACAGGAATGTCGAATTCTCCGGCTGCCGTATATGAATCCAAATTCAAGACAGCCTTAATCTCCCGGGAAGAAATTCCTGCAAGATCTTTGGGATTTGCCCGCAAAGTTACGCGTACATGCTTTTGAAAGGAACTTACGGCCATAAACTGTCCGTTACTCTGCACCGTAACAGGCACTGAAATGGAATTCGTTCCAAGCTGCGAAATATTGTAGAAAAAATAAAGCAGAAAAGCTATTACTATGCAGATTGCCTTGGCAGTCCAGTTTACAACAAATGCATCAAAAATCTTAGACTTTAGCTGATTCACTTTCATCGATTGTGTCCTCCAGCGTATAATCTTCGGCTTTTATGTCCAGCAAATCCTCTAGTGTCTGAGTAAGCTCTTCCATTGATAAATCGTAATGCAGCCGGGATTCGTAGGCAAGGCTGATTGCCCCTGACTCTTCTGAAACAACGAGGACAACAGCATCCGAAACTTCTGAAATTCCCAGAGCTGCACGATGCCGAGTTCCAAAGGTCTTTTTTATGTCGTACTGTTCACTTAAAGGCAAAAAACATCCTGCTGACAAAACTTTTCCACCCTGAACAATACAGGCACCGTCATGCATGGTTGTATTAAATGCAAAAATCGTCAGCAGAAGATTTGAAGAAAGGTCTGCATTCAGCTTTGTACCGTTTTCAATAATGTCATCAAGCCTTGTTCTTCTTAAAAAAACAACGAGCATTCCCCTTTTCAACTTTGAAAGTTGATCAGCTGCCATAAGGACTGCATCTACGTAAGAATGTTTTGAACGGTTTCTGAAAGAAAACCAGTTGATTTGGCCGATTTTTATAAAGATTTTTCGCAGCTCCGGCTGGAAAACAATTGCAAAACAAATCAAAAGTCCCTGAGCAAGAATGTTCAAAAGCCATTGAAGTGTAGAAAGCCGGAACAGAAGTGCTGCCACATAGGCAAAGCCTACAATAATTGCAGAACGGATAATCTGTACGCTGTTTGTTTTCTTTAATATTCCATAAGCCTTGTAAAGCAGAAAGGCAATTATGCCTATGTCAATCAAGGGGCGGATAAAATCATATAGTTTTACAAGATTATCAAATGCGTTCATTTTTACTGAATATTTTCCCCTTTTTAAAAAAGCATCATTGCTAAAACACCATGAACACAGGCAGACAAAAAGCTGATTTTTGTCAGATTTCTGAGCCTAAAGCCTTCAAAATATTCATAGAATCAACAGCTTCCTTTACGTCATGTACACGAATCATAAATGCTCCTGCAAGAACCGCAATGATGTCCGCTGCAAGAGTTCCTGCAAGCCTGTTTTCCACATCCTGCCCTGTAATCTGTCCGATGCAGGACTTTCTGGAAAGAGCCATAAGCACAGGAAATTTTCCCTGACACAGCCTGCCACAATTTTTTATAAGTGCAATATTTGCCTCAAGATTCTTTCCGAAGCCGATTCCTGGATCAAGGATTATCCTGTCTTTTCTGATTCCTGACTTCAAGGCAAATTCAACACGGCTGTTCAGATAAGAGTCAACCTCTGCAAATGCATCTGAATAAGACGCATTATTCTGCATTATATCTGGATTTCCGCGTTTATGCATCAAAATTACAGGAATTTCTGTTTTCGCTGCAAACGATGCCAGTCGTTCATCATCTTCCAGAGCAGAAACATCATTTAAAATGTCAGCACCGCAGTCATAAGCTGCCTGCATAACTTCAAGCTTGCGGGTATCAATTGAAACAGGAATATCCGAATTCCTGCGGATTTCCTTGACAAGAGGAACAACCCTTGAAATTTCTTCAGCAGCATCAACATAAGAGGAGCCTGGTCTGGTCGATTCACCGCCAATATCCAGCAGGTCGGCTCCCTGTTCAATGAGTTTCATTGCATTTTCAATGCCGCCACGACTTTCATGCCAGAAAGAGTCAGGAGTAGCATTTACAATGCCCATTACAAATGCAGGTTTTTCAGTTGAAATTGTCCTGTCTTTTAATTTCAGAGTTTTCATTTCAAATCAGTTTAAACAAGTGTCAGAACTTCTGCAACTAAATCTTCAGTTGACAGTCCGCAGTCTGCGCAAATTTCGCTGCGAGAACCCTGGGGAATGAACCTGTCAGGAAAAGCCATAAGCCTTACGTTTTTTATGCCTTTGAGCAAAAGTGCATTTTCTATTGTCTCTCCTATTCCTCCGTTTTCTGCACCATCTTCACTAATCAGGACAGCAGAATATTTTCCAGCAAGTTCTGCAAAAGACTGCATATCAAACGGCTTTACAAAGCGTATTACATAGATGTCTGCTTCAATTCCTTTAAGCAGCAGAGAACGGGCAGCAGTAATATTTTCTGCATAAAAACCGCCTGTACAGGCAAGAAGCACTTTTTTTTCTGAAACAGCATTTTCGGCAGGCGCAAGAGAAGGCGCAAATTCTACGCATGGAATGAAAACTCCTTTAGCAGAAACTACAGGAACAGAAAAATCAATGTTTTCAGACGGGCATGAGCCTTTAGGATAGCGGATTACGACAGGTCCCCTACATTCTTCAATAGCCCAGGTCAAACAATGCTCTAAATCTTTTGCAGAAAAAGGCGCAAGAATTGTAAGGTTTGGAACAGTTTTCATAAGTGCAATATCAAACATTCCCTGATGAGTTTCCCCATCCTGAGGAACAGGACCTGCACGGTCAAAGACCAGCACTACATGAAGATTCTGCAAAGCAACGTCATGTATTATCTGATCAACTGCCCGCTGCATAAAAGTTGAATAAATGCACACAACTGGAATCATGCCACCGGCTGCAAGTCCAGCCCCAAAAGTAACGGCATGCTGTTCTGCAATACCGACATCAAAAAAGCGTTCCGGAAATTTTCTAGAAAAAGGTTCAAGCCCCGTGCCAGAAGTCATTGCCGCTGTAATGGCAGCAATTTCCTTATGCTTTTCAGCAAGTTTTACAAGAGATGAACCAAAAGCCTGAGTAAAACTGACCTTATCAGCTTTTTCAACAGTTCCATCCGTAACACAGAACGGTCCTATTCCATGAAATTTTGCAGGATCATTTTCTGCAAGGGCAAATCCTTTGCCTTTTCTGGTAACTACATGTACAACTACAGGCCTGGAAAGTTTCTTTACATGATGAAAAACTTTTTCAAGTTCATTTATGTCATGCCCGTCAAGCGGACCTACGTATTCAAAACCTAAATCAACAAAAAGATTATTTGTAAGAAAAAGCCCCTTTATACCGCGCTTAAAGCGAAAAATAAACTTTTCAAGATGTTTGTTAAAATACGGAATTTTATCAACAAAATGGTCAACGGTGTGCCTGAAAGTCTGATACGAAGATGTCATGGTAAGCCGGCTCAGATATCTTGAAAGAGAACCTGTATTTTTTCCTATAGACATCTGATTGTCATTCAGAACAACTATAAGATTTTTGGCAAGCTGCCCTGCATGAGAAAGAGCTTCAAGAGCCATACCGCCTGTCAATGCGCCATCACCTATAACAGCAACAGCTTTACCAGTTCTGCCTGTGTACTCCCATGCAGTCAGAAGCCCCAGTGCTGATGAAATTGAAGTAGAAGAATGACCGTTATCAAAAAAATCATGGGGACTTTCTTTTTTCTTGGTAAAACCTGAAAGACCTCCATGCTGGCGAAGAGTGGAAAACTGCTCATATCGTCCTGTAAGAAGCTTGTGGGCATAGCACTGATGACTGACATCCCATACAATTGCATCTTGAGGACTGCTGAATGAACGGTGAAGTGCCACAGACAATTCAACTGCACCAAGATTGCTCGCAAGATGACCTCCATTCTTGCCAACTGCATCAATAATTACTTTTCTGATTTCATCAGCTAAAATGGTCAGCTGCCCGTTCGTGAGTTTTTTGACATCATCTGGTGAATGTATTTCTGCAAGCAACTTAAAGACATCTCCTTTCGTAAAAAAAAGACCGCGTTAGTTTTGCAACTTCGCGGTCTTTCAGTTTGCATAACAATAACAACTGTTATTTCTTATGCCGATTTCTTCTAAGCATCTTCTTTCGCTTATGTGTCGCCATCTTCTGGCGCTTTCTTTTCTTACCACAAGGCACAATGGCACTCCTTCGTTCTATGATAAAAACTTTGCTTATTATGTTGATTTTATGATTTTACGTCAAGTATCACAGCAAGAAAATCCGAAATTTTTTGCAAAATTGTTGCCGGCACAGATTCTCCTGAAGTCAGCGGACAAAAAGATGCACCTGGAATGTTTTTCATGAGGGTACACTGCTTTTTTGCATAATGCCGGGTATTTTTTTTGACCAGCTCCTTGATTTTTTCAAGTTTTTCAAGTGTCTGTGGCTGTGAGATTTCTCCAATACCATGTGGGAAATATTCAAAAAATTCACGGTAGCCTATGGCAGCCATTCCAGGACTGAGTAAAGAATAGCCTTGCCTGACTAAACTGTCAAATTCATGAGGAAGCCCGAAACTGAACATCTGCTCAACCCGCTGATTTATTCTTGAATAAAGCTCCTGCCGGCCTCTGCCCAAAATAAGTGTACAAAAATTATATTGAGTACGCAAAGTCTGCGGTACTGCAAAAGAAGAAAGAGGCCGCCCCGTACATTCAAAAACTTCAAGGGCCCTGCTGATTCTGCAGACATCTGACGACGAAATTCTTGAGGCAGTCTTCATGTCAATTTTGCAAAGTTCAGCATAAAGGACATCAAGTCCTTCACTTTCAATGCGTTTTGCAATTGCGCTCCTGATTTCTGCATTGCCGGGCGGCGTAGGCGGAAGCCCCATAAGAAAAGCCTTTATGTAAAAGCCTGTTCCGCCGGCAACTACAGGAATTTTTCCCCTGGACCAGATGGAGCGGCAGGCCTCATCTGCATATTCAACAAATTTCTGTGCAGAAAACTGGCAGTCCGGCGTATACAGATTTATTAAATGATGAGGGAGTTCTTCAAGAAGTTCTGCATCAGGCTTGGCAGTTCCAATATCCATGCCCTTATATACCTGCATGGAATCTGCGCTGATTATTTCTGCACACCCTTTAAAAAAATAAGGACTGCCTGCTGCAAATAATTTTTTGAGCAAGGCAGTCTTTCCTGATGCAGTTGGAGCAAAAATTACCAGTACTGGAATTTTTTGCATGCTGCTACTGTTTTTCAATACGATATGTTACTTTCTTTGAAAAAAGCTGCTGTGCGGCTAAAGACACAACCTTGCCTTCATTTTCTTCAATCAACGGGTCTTTAATGCGAAGCATCTGATATGCACGGCGGTTTGCAGCTACCGTAACTTCGTAAATGTTATCTGAAAATTTAACAAGTTCTTGTAATGGAAAAAGCATAAATACCTCTGCAAATAATATACAAAAATACAGAAACTATGTCAAATGTGGTATACTGGCAAAACAGGCAATGTATTGTCATTTCAGATTTATTGTGCTGCGAAGTTCGCAAAGCGAGGTGGCTGGAGCGAAAGCGAAATGCTGGACAGCTTGTTTTTTTCTGGTTTAAAAGGCAAAAAGCCGCCCTAAAAAAAATAAAACTGTAAAAACAGTGCCTTTTTATGTATAATCTGAATATGCAACGCAATTTCATTACAGATGCACTGGTACTGTCGGTGTCGCCTGCGGGAGAAAACAACCGAAGTGTCTGCATACTTTCTGCTGACAGGGGAATTTTATGGGGAATTTTGTATGGAGGCCCCAAAAGTAAGATGAGAAGCCTGGTTTCGCCTTTCAACAGAGGAAAAATGTATCTTTACCACGATGCTGTAAAAAAAACTGTAAAAATAACAGATTTTGATGTTGAAAAATTTCATTATTCATTCCGGGAAAGTCTATTTAAATCATGGGCTGCTTCTCTTGCCTGCGAACTTGTAATAAAAACAAAGGCTGCCGGAAGCCCTGAAGAATGTTGGAATCTTGCTAACGGTTTTCTTGACGGTCTGGATCTTTGTAATGAAAAAGCTGGAAAACTTGGGCTTATCCGGTTTTTATGGCGGTATCTTGGACTTCTTGGCGTTCAACCTGATACAGATGCATGTCCTGACTGCCAGCAAAAATTTCTGGTAAAAAGTAATGAGGCAAATGCCAAAGTTGAATCTGTTGAAAATGCCGCAGCTGCAGTGGAAAACAAACAGGGAAATAAGAAAACTATGCAAAATGTTTTTCCTGTTATTTGTGGAAAAAAAGATGATAAAGGTATATCATTGGAATGTTCAACAATAAATACAGCGGATATACTGAAGCATACAGGGGAAGATTCTGAGCCTGAATGCGTTGCAGTGTTCAGCCTAAAAGATGCAGCTTTTCACTGTGCAGACTGCGCAGCGGTAAATCCTGCATGCAAAGGTTCTTTCCGGCTGCCTGCAGGCTCTCAGACATTGCATTATTTTTCTGCAATTTCTGAAAAAAGTCCCGGTGAAGTCCGTGCCATCAAAATAAGTGGCAGAGCTGTCAGCGAAATGAAGCAGATTGTATTTTATCTGATTGAACTTGCCGTAGGGCAAAAATTGAAAACAATAGAATCAGGATTTGGAATATTATGAGAGCAACTGATATAATCATGAAAAAGCGCGGAACATTTATCCGCGGTGAAAACGGAAAGCAGGTTCTTACAGGAAATACTGAACTTTCCAGGGAAGAAATAAAATTTCTTATTGACGGTTATCTGGATAAATCTATTCCGGAATATGAAATTTCTGCATGGCTTATGGCTGTTTACTTTAACGGCATGACTTTCAATGAAACTGGCATTTTGACTGAATGTATGCTTCATTCAGGGGATGTGATTGAACTTCAAGGACGTGAAAGCGAAGGTCTGAAAGGCCCGTTTGTAGACAAACATTCTACAGGTGGTGTAGGTGACAAAATTTCGCTGCCGCTTGCCCCGATTGCAGCTTGCTGCGGAGTTCAGATTCCAATGATGAGCGGCAGGGCTCTGGGGCATACAGGCGGAACTCTGGACAAACTTGAATCTATTACAGGATATACAACAGCTTTATCACCTGAAAAATTTGCACAGCTCATTGCACAGACAGGATTTGCCATGACAGGTCAGTCTGAAAAAATTGTTCCGGCTGACAGACATCTTTATGCCCTCCGCGATGTTACCGCAACAGTTGAATCTGTTCCGCTTATTACAGCAAGCATTCTTTCCAAAAAAGTTGCAGAAGGTTCAGATGCCCTTGTCTTTGACGTAAAATATGGTTCAGGTGCATTCATGAAGTCGGTTGCAGATGCAAGAATGCTTGCAAACTTCCTTGTAAAAACAGCACAGGCAATGGGCAAAAAAGCTGTTGCATTTCTTACAAACATGAATACTCCGCTCGGCAGAAAAATAGGAAATTTCCTTGAGATTGAGGAAACAATCGACTGCCTGAAAGGCAATGGGCCAGAAGATGTCATGGAACTTACTTATGCACTTGGCGCAGAAATGGTTCTTCTGGCAGGAAAGGCTTGTAACAAGCAGGAAGCACTGGCAATGTGCCGAGAGGCAGTGCAGTCTGGCAAAGCCCTTGAAAAATTTCTTGAAAATGTAAGGGTTCAGGGTGGTGATGCTGACAAGCTTATGTCAGATTATGGCAAACGGCGCAGTGAACATCATGCTCAGCTAAAGGCCACTCAAGACGGCTATATAAAAATCGATGCCTACAAAATGGGACTTGCAGGTGTTTACCTTGGCGTTGGCAGAAACGTAACAAGCGACCCTGTATGTGCAGAAGCAGGAATGATTTTAAATCATATTGAAGGTGATTTTGTAAAAAAAGGTGAAATCATCATGGACATTTTTGGAAAAAATGAAGGAAGTCTTGGACAGGCAATTCCTGTTATAGAGCAGGCAGTTTCTTATTCTTCACAGAAGCCTGAAGCAAATGCGCTTATTTTAGAGGAAATAAGATAGTGGCACGCTGGAATAAAACACCTGTTTCTGCAGAACTGGTAAAAGACTTGTGCCAGCGTTTTAAAATCGATCCTGTAAGTGCGTCAATCATGGTGCGCAGGCATGTTACTGAAGGTGCAGATATAATGTATTTTCTTGAAAATGACCTGCGTTTTCAGCACTGCCCGTTTATGTTTTCTGAAATGGAAGATGCCGTTGACAGAATTCTTGCGGCAAAGGAAGAAAATGAAAAAGTCCTGATTTTTGGCGACAGAGATGTAGATGGAGTTTCAAGTACTACGATTCTCTATGAATGTCTGAAAGATATGGGCATGGATGTCCAATGGAGGATTCCTACAGGAGATCAGGTCTACGGCCTTACAAAAGAAGCAGTTGACGACTTTGAAAAACAGGGCGGCACTTTGATTATAACGGTAGACTGCGGAATTACTTCTGCAGACGAAATTGATTATGCAGCTGACAAATGCATTGATGTAATCGTTACCGACCATCACAATCCTGGAGAAGGAACTCCTGACTGCATAATCCTTGATCCGAAAATGGAAAACTCAAACTATCCATTTCATGACATTTCAGGGGCAGCCGTTGCCTATAAACTGGTTCAGGCACTGCGCTTTGCAAAAACAGAACTATATAAAGAAGACATCTGCCTGTTAAATGTTGTTCCGGTCAATGAAGCATATACCATAGAATGTGTAAAAGTACGCAACCTTGCTGTAAAAGCAAGACTGTTTGAAACAATTGTTCCAGGAACCGTAGACATTTCAAGGACAAAGCTCATGCCGTTTTTGGATGGGCAGCAGATTTTTGTTTGGGATGAAGAAGTTACAAGACGGCTGCTTGCAAAAATTTTTGGCAATGGAGTTGAATTCAACATGCTGGATCTGCGCCCTGAAATTGCAAAAATTATTCCATCCGTTAGCGGAAAAAGCCTGCTTGCGTTGAAAGATATGTCAAAAATTGCACTTTATTCAGATGAACCTGCTACAGAAATTGACGGTTTTTACAATCTGTTTGTAACTTATATTCAGCGCAGAAATTCACTCAGGTTTTCTCAGGATTTGAAAAATGAAGAAAGAGATCTTCAACTTGTAATGCTTGCAGCGCTTGCCGATATCATGCCGCTGAAAAATGAAAACAGAATTTTCATACGAAAGGGACTTGAAGCTATAAATTCAGGAAACAGCCGGGAAGGTCTGAAAGAACTTCTGACCTTGCTGAATCTGAGCAGCAGAAATCTTACCGCGACTGATATTTCATGGAATGTTACCCCTGTTTTGAATGCAGCAGGCAGGCTTGGACAGCCGGAACTGGCAATTCAGATGTTTCTTGCAGAAAAGCCTGTTGACAGAATTGAATTTGCAGAAAAAATTAAGGCACTAAATGATGAGCGCAAGCAGATTATGAACGATATAATGCCGGAAGCGGAAAAAGCGGCCAGAGAAACTGCCGTGCATTTCAGCGGCAAAGTCTGTACTGCCATTTCCGAAAAAATTCCGCGCGGAGTTACAGGGCTTGTAGCACAGCGGCTTGCAAAACAATTTGACATTCCTTCATTCGCAGTTGCATTCTTGGAAAACGGCATCTGCGTTGGTTCTGTTCGAAGTGCAAGAGGCTTTAATGCACCTGCCTTTTTAAGCCAGTTCGGTGATTTGTTCATTGATTATGGCGGTCATGACGCTTCGGCAGGATTCAGCTTTGAAAAAAGCCGGCTTGATGAATTTATTGCAAAACTTCGGGAGCTTAGCCAGACAATTGAGCTTGACGAAGAAAATGAAAAAACTTTTGAAATTGATGCCGAACTTCCTCAGCAATACATGACAGGCAGCATTATGAATGTTGTAGACGGCTTTGAGCCGTTCGGCATGGAAAACCAGCCGCTGACCTTTCTTTCCAGAAACCTGCGAATTTTCGACGTACAGATTTTAGGGAAAGGCGAACGCCAGCATCTGAAAATAACATTTGACTGCGGAAAAAACAAATGGCCGGCTATTTTCTGGGGCGAAGGAGAAAGATTTCACAGGGATTTTGAAAAAGCTGACCATCTGGACATCCTGTTTCACATCACTAGAAATGAATTCAACGGAATGGTAACCCCACAGTTGATTATTGAAGATTTAAAAAGGACGGAAAATCAATGAAATCAAAAAGATTTCTGCCTGTATTGCTTTTATTTATGCTCTTTTCCTCTTTTGCACTGGCAAAAGAAGGAATCTATCATGGTCAGGAATTCGACATAAACATTTCCTACAGCGAAGCAGTTTTTCCAGGAGATGCGGTTTTCATCAAAATGAAGCTCACTTCTGCAAAGGGCATAAAAATTCAAAAGGACGCAAAAACAACTGCAAAAGCTGAAATTTTTGACAAAAAAAAGAAGATTTCTGCATCGGATTTTTTTACAGTTTCAACAGTTAAGAAATCTCAGCAAACAGTTGAAATGATGGCAGCCATGCCACTTTCAACCTGGCTTGACCCTGGTAATTTTTCAATTATCGTTACATTTACGCCGTTTGGAATGCAACCGATGGAATTTTACCTGCCTTTGACAATTTCTGCAAAGGAATTTGAAAAAGAAGAAATTGCCCTTTCTGAAAAAAATACAAAAATCAGGACTGACAATTCCCCTAAAAAAGTGGTTCAGATTGACAGGCTTAATACTATTTTTACAACCATAAATAACTCCTCGATTTATTCCTTTGAAAATTTTATTCTTCCAGTAGAATCTCAAAGGCGAACTTCTGGCTTTGGAGACAGAAGAATTTACGTTTATTCAACTGGAAAAAGGGCAACAGCCCTGCATTATGGAATAGACTTTGGAGTGCCTGAAGGAACTGAAGTTTTTGCCTGTTCTTCTGGAAAAGTTGTTCTTGCAGAAAACAGGATTTCAACAGGAAACAGCATCGTTATAGAACATCTGCCGGGGCTTTACAGCATTTATTACCATCTGAGTGAAATGAATGTAACGGAAGGGCAAAAAATCAAAAAAGGAGACAGAATTGCACTTTCTGGAAAAACTGGAATGGTTACAGGACCACACCTGCATTGGGAAGTAAGGCTTAACGGGCAGGCCGTAAATCCAGATATATTTACACAGAATTTTGCACGCAAATAAGTTTTCAGTCTTTTGAAAGATGAATTTCTCCGTCAAAGCCTGTATACACCGTATAGTTTTCGCCATATTTCAGCCCGGAAAAATTCAGCACTCGTTTGTCAAAAAATTTTGAAGAGGGCTGCATTCTGCTGAGCAAGGCAAATTGAGCAAGAGTGTACAGGCTTTTTTTTATCTGCACTGAATTGCGGCTTCCATAAAGCAGGCACTGACCGTTTTCATTGAAATAATGGAAAAGTTTTGTTCCCCTGCGGGAAATTTCCTGTTTCTTGGAAAAATCAAAATTTTCACTTTCCATGACACCGGCAAAAATTCTGTAAGGAAAAACAACAGTTTTCCCGCAAAATGAAGATGTCAGAAATTCCATGGAAAGAGACAAACCATTCCAGGAACGTTCAAAGACCGCAAATTCAGAACTGTCAGAATCTAAAAACGAAATACGCGCACTTATTGTTGAACTGCTGTTTTCAAAACTTGAGCCGTAAATGGAAATTCTGATTAACGGATAATTATAAATTTCAGGCAGTTTACCAGCTGCAGAAAAACACGCTAAAAATTTTACAAGAAAAAAAATCAGCGTATATGCAAAAGCAGCAAGAAGAGTTGTTGAAATGAAAGTTATAGCAGATTCTGACTTTTGATTCATGATACTCCGTTTTCTGTTTTTTCTGATTTTCCTGTAAATTTTTCTATAAGTTTCTGTTATGACTTTATAAGTTCCAGAAATTCTTTCTCAGAGATTACTGGAATCCCGAATTTCCTGGCTTTTTCATTTTTTGAAGAACCACTGGAAGTATCATTCGTTACAAGATAAGACAAATCTTTTGTGACGGAAGACTTTACAGAACCTCCTGCATTTTTTACCAGAGCCTGTGCATCAGAACGCTTCATCGAATCAAGTTCCCCAGTAAAACAGAAAGATTTTCCGGCAAATTTTCCGCTCGAAGCCTGAATCAAATCGATTATACCTTCATTTACCAGATAAAGCATTTCTTCGCGATTTTCCTCAAAGCCTGATTTAGCGGTCTTTGCCATTATATCGCCAAACCCATAAACATCTGCCATTTGAGGAACAGTTGCATCCAGCATTTTTTCAAGAGTGTCAAAACCTGCGGAAACCAGCTTTTCTGCATTGGCCTCTCCTATGCCTTCAATATCAAAACCAGCAATAAACTGAGGCAGAGTCATTCTTCTGTGAGCTTGAACAGAACGGGCAACTTTTTCAGCTCCCAGTGATTTTTTTTCGGAGGCAATGCTTGCTTCGTTCAGAAAAAAAGGAGTCAGAACTTCAGCATTAAGCCTGTAAATGTCAGAAATCGACTTTACGGCACCAGAAGCAAAAAGGCTTCGAATCAAAGAATCACCTAAATCCCTTATATCTGCAACCGCAACCCATTTGAAAAGCTGATGTAAAATTCGTTTGGCACAATTCTTGTTTGGACAGAAAAGCCTACTGCCTTCATCAACAAGTTCACTTGCACAAGATGAACAAACTTTCGGATATTCAATAGGAAATAAAATCCCCTCACCTTTTATCACACCTTCTATTTTTGGAATTATTTCACCACGCTTTACAACAACAACATGGCTGCCGATTGAAAGTCCCAGTGAGCGGATTGTGTCAGGATTTGCAAGGCTTGCCCGCTGAACAGTTGTACCTGCCAGTTCAACAGGATCAAAAATGCCGACAGGCGTATAAGTTGCACCAGATTCGCTCCATTCAACACTTCTGAGGACAGAAACAGCCTCTTCCAGACTGAATTTGAATGCAATCTGCCTGTCTGGACGAGTTCTGGAAGCATCTTCCAGATTTATTGCACGTTCTTTTACTACAAGGCCATCAATGTCATAGTCCAGGGATTTTCTGATTTCCATTACAGATGAACGATATTCAATTACCTCCTGGGCAGAACGGCAAATTTTTAACGGAACAACGTTAAAACCTGCTGAAGTAAGCCACAAAATTTTTTCTTCTTCATCGCCAAAAGGCTTAAAAGCATCAGAAGAAAGTGCATCATAGGTAATAAGTGTCAGATTTTCACAACCTTTTCCGTCCTTTCGCTTCATCAGGCCGTTGGCTGCATTGCGACAGTTTGCCTTATCAGCAAAAAGTTCCTGATGAATCCTATGAGTCATAATGACTTCGCCACGGACACCGCCAGTAAATGGAATAAGGCATCCATCACTGTCTAGCAGCTGAAGCTTTACCCCCTGCATTTTTTTTGCATTTGCGCTGATGTCGTCGCCTGTAGTTCCATCGCCGCGGGTTACAGCCCGAACAAGATTTCCGCTTTCATACTGAAGTTCAAGAGATGCACCGTCAAGCTTATATTCAACAAGATATTCTGAATAAGCATGATTTTTTGCCCATGAAAGAAACTGTTCAGGATTTGCAGCTTTTTCCTGGCTGCCCATAGGCATTACGTGAACAGCTTTTTTGAAATTACCAGAATCCTGCCCCACTTTCTGCAAGACTGCATTTTCAGGATCAAGAACTTTAAGCTCATCCCAAAGCCTGTCAAATTCTGCATCAGAAATTTCAGCTTCACCATTATAGTAAGAATTCTGGTATTTTTTTATGAGGTCAGCAAGTTCATCTATACGGATTTTTTTTGAACTTTCTGCAGCGGCAGCTTCTATATCAAACAAATCAGGCATATCATTTTCCTTAAGAATTTCCTAAAGTTTTCTTTAAAAACATCAATTCCGTAATTTCCCGCTCTGCAGCAATCCCCTTTGCTTCAAACTTTGTTTCAGGTCTCCACGACTGATGCTCAGCAAAAAGTGAATATTTATTTTCAAGGCCTGCAGTTTCTTTCAATTCTTCCAGCGCAAATTCTGCATATTCCTTCCAGTCTGTTACCATGTAAAAGTAACCGCCTTCTGAAAGTTTTCTGGCAAAAAGTTCCGTATTCGGCCGCTTTACAAGCCTTCGTTTATGATGCTTTTTTTTAGGCCATGGATCAGGAAAAAAAACATGAAAAGCAGCAACACTACCATCCGTTATCATCTGTTCAAGCACATCCAGCGCATCAAACTGAATAATGTACAGATTTTTCAGATTTCTGCTGCGGATTTCTCCCAAAAGTTTGCCGACTCCAGGAGTATGAACTTCAATTCCAATATAATTCATGTCAGGATTTGCTTCAGCAATAAGGGCTGTGGCAGTCCCCATTCCAAAACCAATTTCAACCGTTACAGGATTTGTATTTCCAAAAATTTCTGCATAGTTGAGTTTTTTCATCTCAAACGGAATGCACCAGATTTTTGAAAGTTCTTCGTAATCCCTGCGCTGCGCAGCTGTCATTCTTCCTGCCCGAAGCACATAAGTTTTTATAACTCTCTGAAAAGAATTTTCCGGCAAAGGGTTTTCCATATCTGTAAAAATCTCCCATAAAAATTTTAAATCTATATCAGGGCGGCTTTTGGCTGGTTCGCTTCCTTCGACTTCGCTCAGGAACCAAACCAGCCAAAACCAGGCTATCCAGCATTCCGCTTCCGCTCCAGCCCCCTCGCTACGCGACCTTCGCAGCACAGCTGCTCGGAGACACGCTCAAAACATTCCCTGAATGTTTTGCCGGCTTTCAGCCGTCGCTCCCTAGGTGGCCGGCTCCGCCGTGCTTCCTATCCTTTCCGCGACAAAGGAGCGGAAAGGCGTGCGCGAGAGCGCACAATAAAATCGGAGAGTTTTCAAAGGAAAACTCTAGAAATGCCACGTAGTGGCATGACCTATCCTTGCCGCAGGCAAGGCGTGCGCAAGAGCGCACAATAAAATACGACCGGTCAAGGCACGCTTCGCTCAAGGCCTTGACTCGCTCGTTTTCAGGGGTTGTATTAACCCCTGAATCGGAGAGTTTTCAAAAGAAAACTCTAGAAATGCCACGTAGTGGCATGACCTATCCTTGCCGCAGGCAAGGCGTGCGCAAGAGCGCACAATAAAATACGACCGGTCAAGGCACGCTTCGCTCAAGGCCTTGACTCGCTCGTTTTCAGGGGTTGTATTAACCCCTGAATCGGAGAGTTTTCAAAAGAAAACTCTAGAAGATGCTGTATAATAAATCAGCATGACAATACTTATTAGACAGCCCTGTTAATCCTTATAAACTGCCGGCATAATGCAGCAGACAGATTTATCGCTGGCAACAAAACACATGCGCATATACACAGCATTTTTAAAATCCAGCCAAAAATTCATGCGTTTCAATTTATTCTCAAGAAGATAATACAACAAATCTCCGTTTTTTGCATATAAAGCAGCATATTTTCTGCATTTTGTTCCAAGAAGTTTCATAGCTTTTTCTGCAGAAGCAGAGACAAAGGCTCTGTCATAATTTACAGAAAACGGAATCTGCTGTTCTTCCCCGGCAGAATCTGTAATAAAGGCAATATATTTACCGTCCGGAAAAAAATCATCAAAAGCAGAAGCTGCACAACAGAAATTTACGCTACCCCCAGATTTTTCAGCGGAAACCTGAGGATATTCTGCAAGCCAGCAGTATCCTCTTTCAGCATTCAAAATTTTTACGCTCACAATACGTTTTGCATCTGAAAAAAGCTTTACGGAAACAACCAGAAAACACGCAGGCTTTTCTTCCTCTTTTGCATAATCAAAAACAACAAGAGGCACAACTGCATCAGTGTTCAGAGAATTATCCCTGCAACTTGCAAAGAAAAATGGAAAAATCAGCAGAAAAAACAGTTTTTTTTTAACGTCCATAACAGGAAACAAAAATTTACACATGGGCTAATTGTAACTATATTATATAAATAAACCTATTGCAATGCAAACTTCTATAGAGTATTCTCTAATCATGCTCAAAAAGCTCTTTTCATTTTTTCTAACCCTGACTCTTACTTTTGCGTTCAATGCAAATGCGCTGAACCATCAGCAGGTTTCCGATGAAGTTCAGAAAACTTTGATTTCAGCTGGCTTTTTTCCGCAGAAAACAAACATAATTACACCTGCAGCAGGGGATTTTCCATATAATATTTCACTTGATTTTTTTACAGACAGTTTTTTTCATAATGAAAATTTTGAAGGCCTCAAAACAAAAGCCGTAATTGTTTTCACTCAGGAAGATTTTCTTGAAAATTCAGAAACAATACTTTCTTTTCTTTCAGCACTTCAGGATTTTTCGGCCCCTATTCCTGTTTCAATACTTTTTGCATATAGTACAAGTTTTTCCTTGCCAAAAGCTCATTCAATTTCAGGTACAGAATCCTACATAGAACAGATTTTTTCTCAGGACAGCACTTTTGCCGTTACAGTCAGTTTTACAGACAGCAACCTTTCCAAAATCATGGCCGGCAACGGAGGAGAAGCATCACCTTTATGGCTGGTAAAAGCTGCAGGTAAAGCTTTTTCGCAAGCAAAAATAAATTACACTGTTCCGGCTGGAACTTTTTTAACTTTATACCGTTACAGCCTGCTGGAAGACAACAAAAATGCAGTAGAATTTCTTGATGAAGATATTCCAGTTCTTTCTATTATCTTGTCAAAAAATGCGGATTTAAAATCCCTTATGACAACATTTCTTAAAAACTATGACTACAGGCAATCAGGAGAATGGGACAAGCACTATTTTTACTGGAATTTTCCGTCAAAAAATTTCTGCATTATTTTAAATGAAACAGTACTCATAAGAACTTTTATTTGTGCAGCAATTTACTGCCTTTTTATGCTTTGCGCATTTTCTTTTTTTACAGGCAAGGAAAAGTTAATTTACAAAAAAGAAATTCAAAAATTGATTTTTTTATGGCCGCTTACACTACTTTTTGCCTGTCTGGCCCTATACGCAAGTCAATACCTTTCACATCAACTTTCACTGAATTTCAGGCTTACACCAGTTTTTCAATTATTTCTTGAAATTCAAATCACTTTTATAGCAGTTTCAATTCTTTTCGCAATTTTCATACATTTCAGTCCGCAATATACACTATATACCCACAAATTCTACATAACACTTTCAACCGTCGTAAACATTTTTTTATTCAGTATACTTGACTTATCGTTCTTTTTTCTTTTTGCAATGGAATATCTTTTGCTGCTCTTTTTTAAACCTGGAAAACGCATCTATTTTTTTGTAATAACTTTCATCATGCTTTTTATTCCGTTCATTCCCTACGGTATAATTTTGTGGCAGCACATTCAGATAAATCGCCTTCCACAACTGATTGCCGGAAGCCAGCTGAAAATTTTTTTTACGGCACTTGCAATACAGCCGTTCAATCTGATTTGGCTGATAATCCTCTCTCACTTTATAAACATACGAAAAAACAAAAATATTGCAGCCGTAATTTTCAAAATTTTTCAATTGATTTTTGCAGGAAGCCTGATTCTCTTCGGTTGTTTTTACGGCCTTTCCAGCATTTTAAATCATTACAGAAAAATACCATCTATTGCAGATATTGAAAAACCTGTTGATTTTTTAGAAATTCACAATGAAAACCTGAATGTACATATTTCTGACAAAAGTTCCTACGGAAACACCGTCCGCGAACTTCAGATATCTTCAAAAGAGCCAGCTGAACGCTATGAAATTATAATAAAAGGACAGACAGTGCAGCCAGTTTACGAATCAACACTTCCCTTTGTTGAAAATCCTGAAAGCACAAGCGCAGCGATGAGACTGCCAGATTTTCCACCTGCAGAATGTAATTTTTCCTATACAACAACATCAAAAGAAGGTGAAGAAATAACAGTCAAAGCGTACTACAAAATTTCAGAAAAGGTCTTCAACGTTGAAACAAAGCAGGTTTTCATTGGCAAAGGTGAAAAATCATGACAAATTGGAACAATGTCTGCTATGTTCACGTTGATTTGGACGCTTTTTTTGCCTCAGTAGAACAACTTGACCACCCAGAATACAGGGGTAAACCTGTTATTGTCGGAGGAAACCCAAAAGATCGCCGTGGTGTTGTTTCCACAGCCTCTTACGAAGCCAGAAAATTCGGCATTCATTCGGCAATGCCTACGTTTAAGGCCTACAGCCTGTGCCCGCAAGGAATTTTTGTTCCTACAAACATGAAACGCTACCACGAGCTTTCACAGCAAGTAATGAACATTTTTTCAAATTACTCCCCAGAAATACGGCAGATTTCAATTGATGAAGCTTTCATCGACTTATGCGGAACTGAAAAACTTTTTGGAAATCCCTCAGAAACTGCCAGAAAAATAAAGGCTGAGGTCAAAGAAAAAACGGGTCTTACAGTTTCTGCAGGACTTGCACAAAACAAATATCTTGCAAAAATTGCATCAGGGCTTTCAAAGCCAGACGGTTTTTTTGAAATTCCACCTGGAACAGAAGAAAAATTCATGCTTTCCCTGCCGCTGGAAAAAGTCTGGGGAATCGGCAGTAAAACTCAGGCAAAGCTTATTTCCTACGGACTTGACACAACAGAAAAAATTCATTCCAGGTCGCTTGCACTTTTGCAAAGCATTTTGGGCAAAGCTGGCGGTGCTTTTCTGTACGATGCAGTGCGGGGAAAAGAAGTTGAAACTTTCAGTGAAGCAAAATCACATTCCATAAGTGCAGAAACAACTTTTCCATTTGATCTTACAGACCGATACGCCATTGAAACTGCCCTTCTTGAACTGTCAGATACAGTGATGTTCAGGCTTTTAAAACAAAACCAGTGCAGTAAAACCGCAGCCTTAAAAATCCGCTATGGAGATTTTTCGACCATTACAGTTCAGGAAACCTGTGAAAATGACATTCTGTCCTGTGAGGATCTTTTTGAGCGAGTCAAACGCCTTTTTGCAAAAAAATATAATGAAAATGCTGGCGGAATAAGGCTTCTAGGGGTTGGTGTCCAGAATATAGGAAATTCCCTTTATCAAACTGAATTTTTCAATGAAAAATCTGAAAAAAAACGCAAACTTGAACAAAGCATCCTTGCCATAAAGACCAAAAATCCTGACATCACCATAAAAAAAGCAAGGCTTTTAAAAAACGGCGGAAAACTTAAAGCTGCAGTCCTTGCTTTTCTGATGATTTTTACTTTTTCGCAAAAAAAACTTTCAGGCGAAGAGTTAAACAAAACACAATCCGATGGAGCAGGTGCAATTATATTCAATAAATCAGATCTTCCTCCTGATAATGAAATCAGCATAAAAAATTCCAAAATCTTCAGTTATCCCATAAAAGACAAAAACGTAGAATTTTTTGCAAAAGGCTACTGGCAGTCTGAACTTACAGGCGGTCTTGAGTCAAGTTTTGGTTTTGGAAATTCTTTGAAAACAACTACCATAAATCCGGCTTTTACACAAAAAGTTGACCTTTCACTATGGTTCATGCTGAATCGTAAATGGTATTTCGAAGCCGCCTTTGCAGACGGATTTGAAAAAAACACCGTAGCAGCCGGTTACTATGGCGAAGGAATCTTAAAAGAAGCTCGAATTGCAAACAGAGGAATCTCTTTTCCAACAGACTATTCAATTGAAAGCATAAACCGTGGAATTGGAGGCGGAAACAATCAGGCACCTGGTTTTTCCATGCATTTTGAAAACAGCGAAAATTCAAAATGGAAAGGTGACATTGCCTTACGCTATGACATGCTTGAATCAAGAAACAAAACCTATTACGGACACAACAGTGTTTCTGACAAGGAAATACATCTTTCCCAATGGGTTACAGGGCAAGTTTACGTGCTACCAGACAATGCAGAATTTATTTCCGACGTTGCAGAAATTTTCGTAGAATCTTCAAACGGCTCCTATTCAGACCTACAGGGAAGGTCTTATAAAAAACTTTCTGTAGACCAGTACATGCTTTTTCCTGCAAAAAGAATTATTATCCTGTCAAAAGATGCTGGTGCCACGGCAAAAAAGGGAATTGTTCCTGCGGTTGCTGTATCTTTTATGAAGAATTCCACTTATTCAGCAATCGTTTCAGCACTTGGAACTTTTGGAACAGTTTCTGAAAATGAAGTTACAGGCGAAAGCGGTTTTTTGGGTGAAATTCAAAAATATTTTGGGCAGGCTGCAGACAGTGAGGATTCTGTAAAAAGACCGAATGTTGCCTCCTTTTCTTATGGAGGGCTTTCAAGTTCAGTTTACAAAAAAGGCAGTCATCCAGTTCCAGACAAAACAGGTACAAAAACAGAAGGATTTTTTTCATACATCGGAGGAACTTCTGGCAAAAAAGTCATGTTTCTGCAACATCCATCAGGTTTTTCGCCGTTTGCAGCAGCTTTTCGTTATGATGGAGGCACTAGCTCAACAGCAGAAGCTGTCATTGCATCAAAAACAACACAAACAGAATCTCAATTATATTCTGCAGCAGAAAGCGATGACATAAACTTTACTTCCAAAGATTTTTTTACGCCAGCGCATTCATATATTGATGTGTTTCCGTCAAATGCAGAACTTAGCGTAAATTCCGCTGTTCATGCAGCCATCAGGTTTCCGCTGGCAGACAGGTTTCCAGGCTTTTATCTGGGCTTTGAGCCTGCAGCAGATTTGTACCTGCGGCTGCGCTCATATTCTCCAGTTCTCAGATTTGACATAGGAACTCAGGCAGTTCCTGGTACAGTAAGGCTTTACAAAAATGGAAACATAGACAGCAGTGCAAAATATGACAGCGAAACAGGAACTGTAACTCCATCGGCATCAGTTTCAGACAGTGACAGAATTTTCATTACATGGTACGAAGACAATGAATCTGGAAAAAATGGCGCAATAGCAGGTGCAGCTGGCTATGCAAGGCAGTTTACTCCCAACCTCAGCGGAAATATTGCATTGTCTACCCGCTGGACAACCGCTAAGCAGACAAAATTTGCAGATGAATCCACTTCTGCACCCGGATTTGCAACAGCAGCAGCAAATCTTTCCTATAAAACGCAATCAGTTTCCATTTCAAACACAGTCGCAGCAACTTTGGAAAATGACAATCTGACAGGAAAATACAGAATTCTGGGCATGGACGATGAATCTCCAGAAACTGTCTATCTGAAAAGCTCTGCAGGAAAAAATCTTCCCGACGGCTATACTCCCATGCTTAACAGTTCTACAAACATAGAATTTCCAACTCTTTTGCAGCAGTACAACGGTTCGCTTGAAGTGCAGGAAGGTTCAAATGATGCAGAAATTACAGGTTATAAAATTCCTGTAGACTGGGATTTTTCTTCATGGAAAGGAACTGATGTCTGTGCATGGGCTTCTGTGGCAATAGACTTAGGAAGTGCAGGCTCAAACCTCAGATCTGCAACTGAATTTTCAATTGCATTAAAACCTGACTTGCAGGCAGCTGACTATGATGTTTACCTTCAGCTTGGAGTTTCTGCAGAAGATGATTTTGACGTCGAAGATTCTGGCACTATTCCAACATGGAAAATATCTGACAGCACCGAAAAAAATGTTTCAAAAGCCTACAATCCTTTCATACAGACTTTTGCAGGAAACATCGTAAAAATAAAAATAAGCGAAAAGGACAGGACAAAATTCTACGCAAATCAAGATGCAAGAATCATTATTGTTGTAAAGGACATAACAGACAGCAATAAAACTGGCAGACTTTGGATAGGCCCCTATGAAATTCAGACCCAAGGTGTCTTTACATCGCAAAGTGAAAATCTTTCAGTTACCTCAAGTCAGACAACCTCCAATCTTCTATCCGCAGGCGACTTCAACACATCAGACAATTACGTACAGAATGTTGAATGGACAAACTCAAATGACACTTCCGCAGATACAGAAAAAACAGAAATAAGCATTTCAAAATATTTCAGCGAAGTTGATATAAGCTTATATAAGGAAATCAGTCTTTTCTTTAAATTTGACAAAATTTCATTTGCAGAAAAAGAAACAGATGACAGTCAAACGGCATTTTCAATTATGCTCGACAGAGAGGCAGAAGGTATTTCAGGGCAAGGGAAAAAAGCAGTTCTGGCAGAAATTCCTGCATCAGCTTTTAAAAATTATGCAGATTCGCTATGGCACAAACTGACAATTGACCGCATTTCAAAAAAGCTCTATATAGACGGTCAAAAAACCATTGTAAACTCACTTTATTTAGACAGCAGCATAATTCCTTCCAGATTAAAGCTCAAACTGAATACAGCATTTGCAAATCAAATTTGCACAAGAGGTACATTCAGTTTTGACGAACTTCATTTGTCAGGCTCAAAAGAACACTATATATTTGAAAATCAGACCGAATTTTCATACAAAAAAACAGGAATTATTCTTGCAGCAGGAATTTTTCCGCTTTTAAAAGATTTTTCACTGGAAACAGCAGGCAGGACAGCTTCTACAGTCCATAAAATAGCCGGTCAGGAAAATGAAAATACATTTTCAGGAAAAGCAGCCGCTGAATTTACATTGGCAGACATAAAGTTTTCAGGCGACATCAGCCGCACAACCGACAGCTCTCAAAAAATTTCAGCAGCTGGCCATAAAATTCAGAGTGAAAAACCACTTTTAGGATTTTTTTCCGGAACTGAAGAATACCGCTACAATTCTGTTGAAAAAACATTGGATAAACGCAATGAAGCAGAACTAAATCTTGAAAAATTTCATCTCCCTGTAATTTTTTCAGCAAAAACACAGGCTGTTTCAAATCCATGGCTTGTAAGCCAGAACAGCACAGTAAAGTCAGACATCAAAATGGCTCTACCGTCTGTAACCTGCAATTTTTCCACAACAGCTGGTGTCTTCCAAAAGATTCTTCCTTCGTCTGAAAATGCGCAAAGGCTTTCCGTTGCATCTTATTCCCAGGGATGGCAGGATTCTCTCAAAACTGCCTGTTCAACAGGCAAAGAAAACGCTTCAAGACGCAGTGTTTTTGCAGAAGCTTCAAGCACATTTTCACTTCCTTTTGCAAATTTTGCTCCGCAGGCAGTTTTTTCTACAAAAGGTGAATACAGAAGTCTGACATCAGTTGCCTTTGAAGATTCAAGTAGCATAAGTTTTTTAATGCCATTTACCGTTGGTTCCAGCAATTTTCAGCTGAAATGGACAAAAGAAGCAGGGGGAACAAAATCTGAATCAAAAGGAGGAGATTATTCCAGAGATGCACAAGCTCTTTTATCTGCAATGCAGAACCGTACATACTTCTTAAAAGCAATGCCAGTTTTTGACATATTCGCTACCCAGCTTGCAAAGTCAGTTCTTTCAGACACAAAAATGACAGCTGATTCACTTGACTCGTTATATTATACAACAAATTATACAGCCTCATGGAAAAGACCTGTATTCGGCACAGAAAAAGACCTTTTCATTCCTGCCGGCATTTCCATTTCTGCGCAGCGGGACATACGCACATCTGCTCAAGTCAGTGACATCTATCAGTACAGAGCAAGCGTTAATTATTCAGCTTTTAACATATTTGGCGAATCTGGCATCCTGAAAAAAACAAAGCTTTTCAAGCAGGACGAATATCTGGCTTCTTTTTCCTTCACTGCAAAAATTCCCAAAAATGGTGGTGAAAAAAAACACGCATATTCTGGATATCTGCAGTCGAATTTTTACTATAATACAACTGATTCTGTACGATTTGGCAGCGAAATCAATTATGAAGAAAAAAACATCTGGGCTGTACGCGAAACTATTGCATGGAAACGCAAAGGCCTCCACAGTCCGCTTCTTGGACTTTTCATTCTTTTTTATCCAAAAAAAGATTACTCGGAAGTTGTTCTTACCCGAAGCGACAGCCTGAATTTCTCAATTTCCGAAAACACAACAAATTCTACGACAAATTCAAAAGTCATCCGGAAACATTCTTTTGAGCTCAATCATTCCCTGGACATGAAAATGACAAACAATATGACGGTTCTCTCTTCCCTGGCAGAAAGCTATAACTGCACATGGAATTCAATAATCCTGCTGAACATCACTGCTTCTGTTGGTATAAGAATTGAATTTTAAAAAACAGGAAACATTCCTACTGTAAAGGTGCAAAATAGCCAGTTTCATCAGTACCACTGCGATTCATCAGATAAACTTCAGCTTCAACAGGCATATAGGCTCGCCCCATGTTTGTAGGCAAAGCTGATTTATAAGAAAGCTGATAAATGCCTGAAGGAAGTTTTATGATATCCCTGACAATCGAAGAAAGTCCTTCAGGTCTGTATACATAATACAAACTGCCAGCTGTGTAGTTGCAAAGATACTGTACTTCTTCAGAAACATTTTTTGAGTCAAGCTGAACCACAGACAGAGCTATTGAATTATTATTCAAATAGGCTGTCAAATTAGACAGTCCATATTTTGCAAAGGCCGAAGGAGTAACAGTTCCGCTAGTTAAATAAATTACTGCACGCTTTTTTTCTCCTGTAACAAGCTCATTTGCTGCAAGCCTGAATGCAAGGTCAAGCTGACAGTCTTTGCTGTAAGAAGATTTCAAAGCTTTGCAGGTAAAATTCCTAAGCCCTTCAGGCGAACCGCGGTATTCTGTTACAGGAATCTGGCCTGCACAAACAACACTTACAGTTCCCTTTCCTCCCATTGAAAGCGCAATTTCTCGAACAGCCTCTTGCAACTCTGTTTCAAATCCTTTCATGGCATAACTTCTGTCAATTACAAAAGTTATGTCAGCAACATCGTTTGCAGACACGGCTCCTATAAGTTTTAAATCTGTAACAGGTCTTTTATTTTCACTTACATAAAAATTTATGTCATGCAAGCCAACAAGAGGCTGGCGACGGCGGTTTTCAACACGAACATCCATTGTAACAAGCGGAAAATTATCTGCATTTACCTGTTCAATTTGAACAAAAAGCCCACCTATTACTTCTGTCATTTTTGACATTACATAAACTTCATTTGAAGTAAAATCCGTTACAAGAATATTTCCATTAATATCAGGAACAGCACTTGTTATCCTTGAAGGAGCATTTCCTGTAGTTGCATTTTCAAAAATAGAACCATCGCGTATATCAACTGAAATAATTTTGTTCCTGTCACAAACAACAAGATAATTGCCCCATTTTTTCATGGATTCAGGTTTTCTGAAAGTTTTATCTTGAACAAGAATGTCAACGTAATTTCCAAACCGGTCAAATTCATAAATAGAACCTGAAACACTGTCTGCAACAAAAATCCGCTCCCCGTCTACTGCTATTCCAGTAGGTCCCTGTAGCCCCGGAAAACGCGCATTCTCCTGTCCAAAAGAAAACAAAGGCTCTCCATTTACGTCAAAAACGTCAACCCTGCAATTTCCAAAATCAGTTACAAAAATATTACCGTACCCATCCTGAGCAAGATACTGAGGCCCTATCATCTGCCCAAGTCCACGCCCCTTTGCCCCAATATATTTTTCAAACCGCCCGCCAGCAGAAAAAAGACTCAACCTGTCGCCTGCACTTTCACTTACCAGAAGTTTTTCATTTTCAAGGCGGATTATGTCAACAGGGCGGTCAAAACCATTGATTGGTCCTGTAATTCGTTCAATAACTTTTCCATTTACGTCCATGCAAAGCAAATCGTTTGAACCGTATGATAAAATCCACATAGTTCCATCAGGATTAGGCAAAACAGACACTGGCTGACTAAAAACCAGAATTTCACCATTTTTGCCAGAATATCCGCCGGCTTCTGTATAACGCAAAGCAGATTCCTGTTTTGCACCTGTAATCCGGCGCTCTTGCACTACTTCAATACGGTTTTTCAGCAGTAGACCACCATAGCCAGAATCTGAGGCAAACTGCCACTGATCAATTGCAGCGCCTTCAATTCCCGAACGATAATAAGCCTTACCAAGCCATTCAAGAATCAAATTTTCATTCGGCAGATACGAAAGAGCCTTTTCAAACTGCATTACGGCATCGTTAAAAGAATTCCTGTAATAAGCCTGAACTCCTCTACGAAATTCAACTTCGGCAAAACTTGCTTCCTTTGTATGCAGATTTCCAAAAGCTGTTTGAGCATACAAGTCAAAGCAAAAAGCAAACGGAAGAAAAAAAATAAGGGCAAAAGCCTTTCCAAAATTCTTTTTATTAAAAAAATTGCCAACTGCAGTAAACTTTTTCATCTTACCCCTGTTTTTTTTTCTCTATTACAGATTTCCCATTACAGATTCTACACAATATTAACAGACAAACACCACCTGCCAGCATAAATTCTGACAGGGTTTCTATTTATGATGCTCAGAAACAAGCCTAAGATGCTCTGCAATCTCATCATTTTCACTGTTAAGCAGCGAAGCCTGACGAATATATTTGTCAGCTTCATCAAACAGACCAAGCTTATAATACACCCATCCCAAAGAATCCAGGCAGGCAGCAGAATCAGGTTCTTCATCAACAGCCCGCTTGCAAAATGACAGAGCTTCCGTCAAATCCCTGTTTTCACAGGCAAGAACATATCCAAGCCCGTTCAATGCCGTAAGGTTATTTGAATCCAGCTGCAAAGCCTTGCGGTAATATGAAATGCAATCTTCAACTTCATCCTGCTGCCATGAAATATAGGCAAGAGATGCATAAACGCTTGCAGGTCTATAATTCAATTCAAGCAGCTTGTTAAGTTCAAACTGTGCAAGCCTTTTTCTGCCGGAAACTGCATATATTACAGCAAGAATATACCGGCACTGCAAAACCCTGTCCTGATTTTTACCGGCAGTGACAACCTGCTCCAGATATAAAAGAGCATCCTCATATCTTCCCAGCTTCGAATAACACAAGCCTATATAATACATAAGCTCCATGCTGTCCACATGAACCTCTTCAGGAAGCCCTAGAAAAAAAGCAAGGGCATCTTTAAAACAATTTGTATTATATAACCTGATTCCTTCTGAAAGTGCATTACCTGTCATTTTACCCACCGTTTCAATATTTTACAGTGAAAATGAAATACCGTCCACTATTCCAGTGCTTACAGGCTCAGCAGAAATGCAGCTTACAGAAATAAAACCTTCCTGAACCGCATCAAAATCACTGAAATTCATGCATGAAGTACTCAGTTTTCCTGGAACAATGCTGCACAAAGATTCATTTTCGCTTATTGAAATTACATTTATTGAATCGTTATATTCTCTGAACGAAACATCCGTGAATTTTACCCCTTTATACGGCTGCACTATGCTTTTGCCATTTACATTTACAAACGAACAATGACAGCCTTCCTTAAACGCTTTTGGAGCAACATTACACAGCGGCAGAAGTTTTTCCAGATTTTTTACGGCAAAATCAGCAAGCCTGTCAAAATAAAATTCACCATTGTCAGAATCCACACTGAATGCAACCGCCGGAATTCCATTAAGGACAGCCTGGCGGGCAGCGGCAGCAGTTCCTGAATAAACAATGTCAGTTCCAAGATTTGCGCCCCGGTTTATGCCGGAAACAATGCAGTCAGGAACTGATGGCAAAATTTTTGAGGCACTTTTTGCAGCCAGCAGAGCACAATCGACAGGATTTCCTTCATATTTGTAAACCTGATTACTGATTTTTGTAAGTTTTAGCGAGGCATCTAAAAAAATGTGGTTGGAAACACCTGAACGGTTTCTGTCAGGCGCAATAATCCACACATCATGCTTTGAGGCAAGTTTTTCAGCAAGAATTTTCAAACCTTCGCCTTCAATGCCATCATCATTTGTCAAACAAACAAGCATCTTTAACTTTCCAAAATCTGAACACCATCAGAAGGATGAACTTCGTATGATAAAGGATGAAAACCAAAAATTCTTTCGTAATCTTTCAGCTGCCTGTTGAATTTTTCAACATCCTGATTTCGCATAATAGTATAAAGGCAGCGGCCAAAACCTTTTCCCGTAATTCTTCCGCAGGTAACAGGGTTTCTTACATATTCGAGGTTCGGCTCAAGCTCCCCTACTCGTTTCAAAATCCAATCTATTTCAGGGCAGGAAATATCATACAAGTCCCGCATATTTTCATGGCTGTGGTTAACAGCTCTAGCAAACATACCAAAGCTATTTTTTGCAATGCCGTCAAGGGCAAGCATAACATTGTTATGTTCATACATTATGCACAAAAGCCTGCGCCTTAAATCCTCCGATACCACAGAAAGAGTTTCATTTATATCTGTAGAATCAGAACTATACACCCATCCCCCGTGTGCATTTGCTTTTTTTTCCTTTAAGTCGCCAAGCAGCAATGCGTTTTCAGGTTCAAGCATTATATTTTTGTCCCATGTCGAAATACGAGGAACTCTGGCATCTGTCAGAATAATAACCTTATCCTCAAAATCAAAAGGAATGTTTTCATAAGTATTTTTAGAGTGGTCGGTAAGCAAAAGTGTATTTTTTTTTGAATACAAGGCGGAATAATTATCTGCAAGAAAATTCTCGGTATTCAGGAAAAGCCTGTTTCCTCGCTCAATAACCTGCAGCAGCTGAGCTTGAGAACAATTCAGTCCCAGAATCTGATTTACGGCAACAGCAGTACCTATTTTTATCGCAGTTGTTATTCCAAATCCAGCAGAAGGGAGAATATCACTGTAAATAGTAAAATTAAGCCCTTTTATGTCAAATCCACCGGAAGAAAAGCCATAGACAATAGCCTTTACGGCATTAGCCCAGCGATCTTCCTTTCTGAATTTCAAGGAAGACAGACTCGAACGTTTTCTGTCATTCAACTGAGGGAAATAAAACCGAAGTGTAGAATCTTCCCTCAAGGACACAGCAACGTATACAGGAAGATTTACGGCCATAGAAAGAGTTTTATCCCTGAAAAACCAGGAATGTTCACCAATTAGATGAAAACGTCCGGGAGCAGAAACAGTTACATCAGGTAAAGTTTCATACTCAGTTTCATGAGCATTGTCTACAAGGTTCATATAATATCCAAAACGTCTTTTTTTTAGGGACTTTTAAAAGTCGAAGTTTTTCCAAATTCCCTACAACGCAAATGCTAAACTTGTTGCCACACAAACACGTTACTATTAAAATATACCCTAATGAGTGAATTTTTACAAGTTTTTTGTATTCTTTTTTCAGCAGCGATGTTTTTTCTGGGAATTCCCAATGATTTTTTCAAATTCGGCTCTCCAGTAATAGGATTCATAGCATTGATTCCTTTTTACATTTCAATGAAAAATGCCCGTTCATGGAAAAATGGCGCTGTCCTGGGATTTCTGCATGCAACTTTTGTTCATATTCTGTCAAGTTCCTGGCTTTCAAATTTCAAGGACTTTGCAGTTTTTACGCTTGGGGCTTCTGCTGCTGGAACAGGAGTAATCGGAGCATTTTTTGGCTCAGTGCTTTATTTTTCATTCTGCAGGCAGATTTTTTCAGAAGAGCTTATTTTTCAGGACTTGCAGGAGGATTTCTGCAGACATAATAAAGCATGCAGTTTTTTCAGGTATTTTTCAGTTTCAGAAACAACCGTCAGGACAGTTTTCTTTGCATCTGTATGGACTTTATGGGAATGGACTAAATCAAATGGATTTTTAGGCTATCCGTGGGGTACTCTTCCCATGACAGCCTACAGATACAAAAGCATTATACAGATTGCTGATATAACAGGAACTTACGGCATAACATTCCTTTTAGCTCTTTTTTCTGCAAATGCAGCAGAATTCATTCTGTTTACCAGTAAAGACAATTGTGACAAATGCAGAAATAAAAATCCACTGAAAAACTTACCAAAACCGCTAAAACATTCAATGCTTTTATGCATAGTTCTGCTTGCTTCAGCGCATTTTTACGGATTCCATCAATATTCAAAAATCCGTACACCTGAAAAATTCCTTGATGTACTGATTGTTCAGCAAAACACTGATCCGTGGACCGGTCAGAATGACTTAAAATCAATTCGAACTTCGCAGAAACTCTGTACGGAAAAACTGAATGAAAAAAATCCATTTACAAACCGGATACTCAGCAAACCTGACTTAATCGTATGGAGCGAAGCTGTCCTAAGATATCCATTTCCGCAGGGAGAAAATTATTATTCAAATACACCTCCAGAAAATCCACTTCTTGAATACATAGACAAAACAAATGTTCCGTTCATAATAGGAGCCCCATACACAATCGACAGAAAAAACAGGCTTTTCGGTAATGCAGCTGTTTTAATCGATGCTTCAGGCAATTTCAAAGGAGCCTACTGTAAAATTCACCTGGTACCGTTTGCAGAAGTCATTCCAGGCATAGAATTCAGCTGGGTCAGAAATGCAATGAAAAGCATGGTTGGTTTTTCAAACGGATGGCAGGCGGGAAATCAGTACACGCTTTTTGAAGTAAATGCCAGAGCGAACCCGAATTTCAGGCCAATTGCCCCAATCGTATACGCAGAAAAAAAATCAACTCCTCGGCCAACAGTAAAATTCTGCACACCTATATGCTTTGAAGATGCGTTTCCATCAGTATGCAGAAAACTTTCGCAGTCTGGAGCCGAACTGTTCGTAAATCTTACGGATGACTCCTGGTCACTTACATCCTATGCAGAATACCAGCATTTTGTCATAGCAGCCATGCGTTCAATTGAATTCCGAAAGACAATGATTCGTTCAACAAATTCTGGATACTCTGCAGTAATTGACCCTGCAGGCAGAATACTCAAGGATTTGCCGCTCTTTGAACAGGCAGCCATGCGCTGTACAGTGCCAGTCTATCAGAATCAAACCACGGTTTTTGAAAAATTTGGATTTCTGTTTACGTTCTTATGCCTGATTTTTGCAGTTCTGGTTTTTGGACAAAAAAAATCAGCCGTCAATGCGCGATACTAGAATCGAACTAGTGACCCCAAGCGTGTCATGCTTGTACTCTAACCAACTGAGCTAATCGCGCATTCATTGCTGATGTGGAATGAACAATATAAAAAATAAGAAAAATTGTCAATCGTTTTCAGTGGCATTTTGGCCGGCATTTTGGCCTCATGAAACAAATGACAAAAATTTACCAAAGAAAATTTGTTTTCAGTTGAATATTCCATTGACTTTTTTTAATTCATAACATCAGCTTCCTCCTCCTGCAAAAAAATTCTTTTTTTTTCAAAATTCTACTTGCCATATCATATTTAGTGTTATATAGTTTTCACAATACAAAAAAACACACTATATATAGTGATATGAAATTCTACTGAATTCCAGTGTATTTCCATATCATTTATATAAATACCAAAAGTCGAGGAAAAAAGTGCGTTGTCCCTACTGCGGAAGCCTGGATGACAGGGTAATAGAATCAAGGACTATGGCAAACGGAGAAACAATACGCAGACGCCGCGAATGTTTATCCTGTGGCTACAGATTTACAAGTTTTGAACGTGTTGATGAAAAACCTTTTATGGTTGTAAAACGTGACGGAAGGCGGCAGCCTTTTGATTCTTCAAAACTTTCCAAGGGCATTGAACGGGCTCTGGAGAAACGCCCTGTTTCAGCCTCCAGAATAGAAGCTTTAGTCAACGAGATAGAAGATGAAGCTATCATGCATGGTAAGACAACCAGAGAAATAAGCACTACCGAATTAGGCGAGCTGGTGCTTTCAAAACTGCATGAACTGGATAAGGTTGCCTATATCCGTTTTGCGTCAGTATACAGGCACTTTGAAGACTTAAATGAATTTATATCAGAAATAAACCGTTTTGGTGGGGGAAAAGAATGAGTGAAAGCAAGGATCAGGCTGTATTTCCAGAGTGGAGAAGTTTTTTAGGCAGCAGTAATTCAGAGTCAGCAAATTTTATCAAATCTGTTGTCAAACGATCTGGTGAAATTGCTGCTTACGACCGCAAAAAAATTGAAAAAGCTATCAACAAAGCCATTGAAGCCGTAGAAAAACATCCAGATTCAATCAAGGCAGAACATCTGACTGACTGTGTAGAAGAACACCTCAAACTTCTTCTGGCAGGACGCCGTGCCCATTCAATCCCTGCCATTGAAGAAATTCAGGACATTGTAGAAACAGTTCTCATTGAAAACAAAGAAGTTGAAATTGCAAAGGCATATATTCTGTACCGTTCGCGCCATGAAAACATCCGTGACTCAAAAAAACTTATGCTGGACATAAACACAACTATGGACGGCTACCTGTCTCAATCTGACTGGCGCGTAAACGAAAATGCAAACGTAAACTTTTCTCTTGGAGGGCTTATTCTCCACAACTCAGGAACAATTACAGCAAACTACTGGCTCAAAAATATTTACTCAAAGGAAATAGCGGAAGCACATCAGACAGCTGCATTCCACATCCATGACCTTTCAATGTTTTCAGGATACTGTGCAGGCTGGTCTCTTCGTCAGCTCATCAGGGAAGGTCTTGGCGGAGTTCCCGGAAAAATTACATCAACACCAGCAACTCACCTTTCAACTTTAATCAACCAGATTGTAAACTTTCTTGGTATTCTGCAGAATGAATGGGCTGGTGCTCAGGCTTTCAGTTCTTTTGACACATACCTTGCCCCATTCGTAAAAGCAGACCATCTTACAGAAAAAGAAGTCCGCCAGTGCATCCAGAGCTACATCTATGGAGTAAACACACCAGGCCGATGGGGTTCACAAGCTCCATTTACAAACATCACGCTTGACTGGGTTTGCCCTGAAGACCTTAAAAATCAAAAAGCCATTGTTGGTGGCAAAGAAATGGATTTTACTTATGGTGACTGTCAGGCAGAAATGGACGTCATCAACAAACAGTTCATTCTTCTAATGCTTGAAGGCGATGCTGCAGGACGTGGATTCGGTTATCCTATTCCTACATACAATATTACAAAGGATTTTAACTGGGACAGTGAAAATGCAAAACTTCTGTTTGAAATGACCTCTCAGTATGGTACTCCGTATTTCCAAAACTTTGTAAATTCAGACCTTGACCCGAACGATGTACGCTCAATGTGCTGTCGTCTGCGCCTTGACAAACGTGAACTTAGGAAGCGAGGAGGAGGACTTTTCGGTTCAGATGAATTTACAGGCTCTCTAGGTGTAGTTACAATCAACTTGCCGCAAATCGGCTATCTTGCAAAAACAGAAGAACAGTTCTTTGCACGCCTTGACTATCTTATGGATTTGGCAAAAGAAAGCCTGTGCATCAAGCGAAAAGTAATTCAGAAACTTCTTGACAATGGATTATTTCCATACACAAGCCGTTACTTGAAAACTCTCGACAATCATTTCAATACAATCGGACTTTGCGGCATGAATGAATGTTGTCTGAATTTCCTGCATGTTGATATCGTAACTCCAGAAGGTAAGGCCTTTGCCGAAAAAGTTCTTGACCACATGCGCAACAGGATGCAGGACTATCAGGAAAAAACAGGTGAACTGTTCAATCTTGAAGCAACACCAGCAGAAAGCACCTCTTACCGCCTTGCACGCCATGACAAGCAGCAGTTCCCGGATATAATTACAAGCGGAAAAGACGATCCGTTCTATACAAACTCAACTCAGCTGCCGGTTTCCTATACATCCGACATTTTTGAGGCACTCGACCATCAGGAAGCTTTGCAGACGCGTTACACAGGCGGAACCGTATTCCATACATTTATGGGTGAACAGATAAAAGACTGGAAAAGCTGCCGTGATCTTGTACGCACAATCATGAACAACTACCGCATACCATACCTTACGATTTCTCCAACTTACTCAGTATGTTCAATTCACGGCTATATTGCAGGAGAACAGACTGAATGTCCAAAATGCAAGGCCGAGGCCCAGAAAGCACTTCAGCTCAAGCTTGAACGGCTTGAAGAAGAACGCAGGCTCATTCTTGCAGGCAAGTAAGAAACCGCAGATATTTATTTTACTAAATATAGCGTTAAATACTTGATTTAAATACAAAATAACGCTATATTTAGTGTTACCAAGTCAGCATACTTAGTGCAGACAAAAAGATATTTTCTTGGGAGGAAATTATGGAAGGAAACAAAAAACGTACATTGGCTGAAATTGATGCAGAAATCAAAGCAACAAAAGAAGCTTTAAATAATGTCCATGGAAAGGAAACAGAAGTTTATGCAAGAATCGTAGGTTACTACCGTGCCGTACGCAACTGGAATAAAGGCAAGGCAGATGAATTCAAGCAGCGCAAAATGTTTACAATTGAAGCAAGCGAACAGCATATTGACAGCTTTTCTACACAAAAAGCACAGGACGTACAGGCTTCATCAGATGCAAAAACTGCACCTGTTTCAGGAAAATTACATTACGAATTCTTTTTCCGCCAGACATGTCCAAACTGCCCTCCAGTAAAGGCTTTTGTTTCAGAACTTGACGTTGCCGGCGAAAAAATCGATGTAGACACAAAAGACGGTCTTGCAAAAGCAGCTGCTAAAGGTGTTTTCGCTGCACCAACAGTCATCGTTTATAATTCAAAAAATGAAGAAGTTGCACGGGCTCACAACGTTGATGAACTTGCAGAAGTTTTCAACCCAGTTGCACAGATTGCAGTCTGATTCTTTAAAGATTTTTCAGACAGCAGAAGCTTTTTTCGAAAGCGTCTGAACAAACACTGAAAAAAATGCAGTTTTCAGCAAGGTTTATACAGTTTTGTATTCATAACCTTGCTTTTTTTTATTTACAAGAGGTGTAATAAAAACTTTGCCTGAAATAGCGTCAAAGTTTTTATTCACAAGTTCGCGTTGCGAACTTCCTTATCAACTGCCGCTTCTCATTTCATTGCGAAGCGGCATAAAAAGTCAATCGATTGCTGAAACAATCTTCTTGACTTTTTATGGGAGGCAAAACATGGAACTTTCAGAAGAAAAACTGGACAGCCCGGCTGCAGCCCTAATCAAAACAACACTTATTGATTTTCCAGGCCGTGTAGCCTGCTCAATTTTTCTGCATGGATGCAATTTACGCTGTCCATACTGCTACAACAGGGATTTAGTTCTCACCCCCAGGCCAGATGCAACTCTCGCAAGTGCTAATGAAATAATTGCCCATCTGGAAAACCGAAAAAAAGTTCTTACAGGTTTTGTCATAAGCGGCGGAGAAGCCCTGTTAAATCCCCTGACAAGTTATCTCATAAAAAAAGCCAAAAATGCAGGCTACAAGGTAAAACTTGATACAAACGGAACACTGCCAGATTTACTTGAAAAATTAATTGAAAATCCAGAAACCAGGCCTGATTTCATTGCAATGGATATAAAAACTTCGCCACAAAAATATGCATCTCTGCTCTGTCAAAATAAAAATGAAAACTACCCGGAACTGCTAAACCGTTCAATAAAACTGATTTCCGCCTACCAGCCTGAATGCAGGGAATTCAGGACTGTTCTTGTGCCGACTATTGTTTCAGAATCTGACATAAAAGAAATTGCACAGATTTTGCCGTCAGATGCTTCATGGCAGTTCGCCAGGTTCAGAAATGAAAACTGCCTTGACCCAAAATATAACAGTATTCTGCCATATCTAGATACTGAAATAGAAAAACTTGTAAACACTGCAAAACAGTTTATTGCAGGAGCAGCACTTCGCTGACCATTTCATACGTTTTTTTTAATTTTTTTTAGAATTTATTTAATTTTATGCTTGACATAAACGGGTATTCTTTGATATATTCTAAAACATCACGGCGACATAGCTCAGTTGGTAGAGCATGCGGCTCATATCCGCAGTGTCATTGGTTCAATCCCGATTGTCGCTACTAGACCTGCTCTGCGGCAGGTCTTTATTTTTTTATACGGGGGTAGTTTTTTTTATGGAATACTTCAAAGCTCCTTTTAAGGGACGCTCCTTGCTGAATTGGATTGACTGGACTCCAGAAGAAATCAATACATTACTTAATTTGTCAGCTCAGGTAAAATCTGAATCACATAAAGGCGAAGTTCATCAGCGCTTCTTAGGTAAAACAATCGCCCTTATTTTTGAAAAACGATCTACCCGAACAAGATGTTCATTTGAAACAGCCTTTGGAGAAGAAGGCGGACATCCAGTGTTTCTTTCAACACAAGACATTCAGCTTGGCGGAAAAGAAAGCATTCAGGATACAGCCAGAGTTTTAGGCAGAATGTTCCATGCTATTGAATTCCGTGGCTTCAGCCAGAAACATGTTGAACAGCTTGCAGAATATTCAGGCATTCCTGTCATCAACGGACTTACAGATGAATTCCATCCTACACAGGCACTTGCCGATATGCTTACATTAAAAGAGAATTTTGAAACCTTAAAGGGACTAAAAGTAACATTCTGCGGTGACGGACGTAACAATGTTGCCAGAAGCCTCATGCTGATTTGCGCAAAGCTTGGCGTAAACTTTTCAATTTTCAGTCCGACAGAATTGTTCCCGGATAAGCAGATTCTTGAAATATGCAAGCCGTTTGCAGAACAGTCTGGTGCAAAAATTGAAATAAGCGATGATTCGTCAATAGTAAAAGGTTCGAACTGTCTTTATACAGATGTTTGGGTTTCAATGGGCGAAGAAGCACTCAAAGAACACCGCACAAAACTGTTGCGTCCATTCCAGGTAAATTCTGACCTTATGGCAAAAACAGGTACTAATGATACAATCTTCATGCATTGTCTGCCAGCAGTCAAAGAGCAGGAAGTAACGGAAGATGTTTTTGAAAGTACTTCCAGCCGTGTATGGGATGAAGCTGAAAACAGAAAGCATACAATCAAGGCTATTATGCTCGGCATAATCTAATATGGCAGAATCTGCCGTTGTATATTATTTCGCTTTTTGAAAAATCCTTTAGAAAAAGCTGTTTCTGCAATCTCAGAGACAGTTTTTTTTGTCAATATATCTACCTTGAAAAGAATCAGGCTTTCAAGGTAGATTTCAGGCATAAAAATCATGGTGCTTTTTCCATTTATTAAAGCTCTGAAAACCTGCATAATACTTCAGGGAACAAAAATAAATCTTTGGAGCGCTACATTCAAAAGAAGGAAGCAATGAAAAATCTTACACAGAATCAGATTGAGTCTTTTCAAAATTTTGTAAACTCACATCAGTTTTTTTTAATCGCAGGACATAAAGACCCTGACGGAGATGCAGTTTCCAGCTGCCTTGGCATTGCAGCAATTCTTGACAAGTTTGAAAAGCCTTATCAGCTGCTTTCTGCAGGTCCTTTCAAACGCCAGGAAATCAAGAAAAGGGAACATCTGTTTTCTGCTGAAATGACTTTTCTGTCACAGCAGGAACGGGACAAAACAGGCCTGATTATCGTTGACTGTTCAGAAATTTCCAGACTAGGCGACATTGATGGAGATTTTAAAGGTTTTGACACATTTGTAATTGACCACCACAAAACAGCAGGAACTCAGGAAGGTTTTATTTCAATAATTGACCCTTCTGCACCAGCTGCAAGTTGCATTGTCCAAATGCTTTACGAAGGCACTGTCGGTCCTCTTGATAAAATGGCAGCTGACATTCTTTTTACAGGAATGGCAACCGATACAGGATTTTTCAGATTTCTGACAAACGATTCTGCCGAAGTTTTTGAAGCTACTGCCCGCCTTGTAAAAGCAGGTGCAAATCCACGCACAACCTACGATGAAATTACCAGTGGAAAAGCATATCTGACAAGAAAACTTTTGGGAAAACTGCTGTTATCTGCAGAACGCTACTGCAACGGAAAGCTTGTGGTAACCTGTGAAACTTTAGAAGATACGCACAAATATGGACTTGACGGCCGGGATTCTGATGCACTCTACCAGCTTCTGCTTTCTGTAGAAGGAGTTGAGGCCGTTGTTTTTGTCCGGCAGGAAACGGAGCATTCATGCACTGCAGGATTCCGCTCCAGAGACGTTATTGACGTAAGCAGCATAGCAGCAACATTTGGTGGTGGCGGACATAAAAATGCTGCAGGAATGAGTGTCGAAGCTAAATTGGAAAACCTTGTTCCAGAAATCGTAAAAAAGTTTGCCCGCATAATGTAATCACCTGTATGAAAAGAGGCAGATTTTGTAATGCTACTTAATTCATGCATTTTTATACACTGCACAGAGATTTTTTGGAGCAGCAGCCTGAAAAAACATCAGTATAGGCTCTGGTTTAAATTTTCTGCGCAGCTAAAATGCCAAAGAAACACTGAATAAATCCTTTTGAGGATTTTTCAGTGTTAACCTAAAAGGCAGCAAAGGGCTGTAAGTCAATGACTTACGGACAATTCGGCAGAAGGTGCTGAATAATCGCTTCAAGTTTTAATCAGCGCTTCTCTAATCTGCCTTTTCCAATATATGCTTTTTGTAACTACACTTAAATGAAGATACGTAGTTGCAGACCTGCCGTTCAGACATGCCGACAATTTCTGCAATCGCCTTATTGGTTGGACATATTCTGAGTCTGTTATTTTCCAGGGCTTTGCGCTTATTTTGCCATGCAGCTGTATGAAAATTATATTTTTTCAGTATTTTCTGGTAAAATGCAGCAGATGAGGACATATTTGCAAGAATCATTGCATATTTTTTGTGAAAAAAATACGAACTGTCCCTTTTTTTTATAAAAGCCTTTCTTTTCGCAACTTTTTTTTCTAATTTTTTGCAAAGTTCGTCTATTTTCTGATGAAGAATTTCTTCAGGATATCCGCAAAATCTGCTTATACCGGCTACCTGCTGATCCCTTATGTAAAAGCAGTTTTTCAATGCCAATACAGTAAGTTTTTTTTGCTTTGAGGTTTTCCCGGGCCACAAACGATTAATGCAAGTGTGCTCCTCTGGCTTTTTTGCCAAAAATTCCTGAGCGTATTTTTGATTTATAGAATTTTCAGCACCTGCAGAATCAGAAACTTCAAATATTTTTTCTGATTCTGACTTTTCATAAGCATCTACCTGCTCAGCATAAAATTCTTCTTGATTTGCAAGCACTACACTAAAGTTGTAATTTTCCCTTAATTTTCTGCGTTTCCATGACATAAACGTATTTGATACGTATGTATAGAAAAAAGCCGAAAATGGGCTGCTGTCAGGTTTGTAACGGTCAATCAAAGGTTTTATTTTAGGCTGCAGGAATATAATAAACTCACTTTTTTCATCATCATCAGGTGTAACACCAAGAAATTTTCTGGCGTTTGTGTAAAGTTCTGTCAGTAAAAGCCAGGTAGCCTTTTCATAAGAATAAATCCCTTTCTGAATTTTCTCAGGGATTTCATCAATTTCCAACCATTGCATATTCATCCTCCTCATTATGGCTGCAAAAATTTTCAGGGGTGAATGTCGAGTTTTGGATTTTGTATTTCAGGGATTTTGCATGAGAACTGGCTTTACCAGCCTTTACAAAACTAGCCCAAATTTAAACTCGAAATTAAACCTTTCCTTTTTCTCTAGAATTCAGTTTCCAGAGATGCCATAAATGAATATGCAAATTCCGTGCCAAGAATTATAAAAATGTTAAAATCATCTTAAAATAATGATTTTTTTTCAAGGCGATTTTCTTACATACATAAATAATTATTTATAATACAAATAAATAAAAAAAAATCAGATCAATCAGATTTTTTTTAACCTGCACAATCTTCGAAAAAAAAAGTGATTTTCTGCAGAATCCTTCTTTGCAGGAAATCAACAGATTTTGCAAATTTACTGCAATTTTTGCACAATATTAAAAATTTGCAGCAAAATGCAGTTTTTCTGCAAAAATTGCAGCAATCTGCAGCAAACAGCAGCTTTTTGGATTTTTAAAATTTCATCATTAAAAAAAATATGGACACTAAAAAACATTTTCATTACTATCATTTCCATGAATCCTATGAAAATTTATCTTGCAAGCGGAAACAAAAACAAAAAGCGCGAACTTTCTCAGATATTGGAAGGTTTTGAAATCGTAACCCCAGCTGATGAAGGAATCGCCTTTGATCCTGAAGAATCAGGAACAACTTTTTATGAAAACAGCCTGATAAAAGCCAGAGCATTATGGAATCTTGTCCACGCACCAGTAATTGCTGATGACTCTGGTATCTGCGTTGATGCTCTCAACGGACTACCTGGTGTATATTCAGCACGATATGCAGGACCTGATTTTCCACAGGGCAAACCAGACGGTACAAAAATTTTACAGGAGCAGCAGAATTTATTTTTAATAGAACAGACGAATGCCGCCTTAAAAAACGGTCTGCCCAGCTCCAGACATTTTGCAAACGGACCACGTTCATGTCATTATGCATGCTCAATGGTTTTCCTGGTTTCACCGGACAGATTTTTTGTAGTTCAGGAAACAATGGAAGGAACTTTAATCGAAGACATAAAAAATCAGGCTGGCGACGGCGGCTTTGGCTATGATCCGATAGTTTTTCTTCCGCAATACGGAAAGACAGTTGCACAGCTTTCTGCTGAAGAAAAAAATAAAATTTCCCATAGAGGAAAGGCTACTGAATATTTAAAAAACATTATCAAAGAATTTTTTGAAAAAAATTAAAAAAAATATTAAAGTTTTCTATATTTCTCTCCGAAAATACAAATGGGTATCTGTAGAAGCAAAAAAAATGTTTCACAGATGTAGCGGATTTTTTTTCAGATTATATCAGAAAAATCATTCTGCAAAGATGGCATGGATGCCGTCTTATAAAAAATATATTCCAAGGAGGAATATTATGGTTATCAACCACAACATGTCAGCTATGTACGCTAACCGTCAGTTAGGCGTTACAGGTCTTAACATCTCTAAAGATATGGCAAAATTAGCATCTGGCGAAAAAATTACTCGCGCAGGTGATGATGCTTCAGGTCTTGCAGTTTCTGAAAAGATGCGTGCTCAGATTCGCGGCTTAAATCAGGCCGTACAGAATACACAGAACGGCATCAGCTTTATTCAGACAACAGAGGGTTACCTGCAGGAAACAACAGACATAGTTCAGCGTATCCGCGAACTTGCCGTTCAGTCTTCCAACGGTATCTATTCAGATGAAGACCGTATGCAGATTCAGGTAGAAGTTTCTGCTTTGGTATCTGAAGTAGACCGTATTGCCAGCTCTGCACAGTTTAACGGCATGAACATGCTGACAGGTCGTTTTGCACAGTCTACAGGCGAAAATGCAGTTACTGCATCAATGTGGTTCCATATTGGAGCTAACATGGATCAGAGAATGCAGCTGTTCATTGGTACAATGACTTCTGAAGCTCTCGGTATCCGTGAAATTGGTACAGAAACAAAGATTTCCCTGCAGTCTCCGGATGATGCCAACCTCGCCATCGGCACACTTGATTCTGCTTTGCAGCGTATCAACAAACAGCGTGCAGACCTTGGTGCATACCAGAACCGTTTGGAACAGACCCAGAAAGGTTTGTCAGTTGCCGCAGAAAACATGCAGGCTTCAGAATCACGCATCCGTGATACTGATATGGCAAGCCAGATGGTTGAATTCACAAAGAATTCTGTATTGCAGCAGGCTGGAACTGCTATGCTTGCTCAGGCAAATTCACAGTCTCAGTCAGTATTGTCATTGCTGAGATAGTGCATTATACTTTCTACAGGGTGTATTTTATTGCACTCTGTAGGAGGCGAGGTGTTTTTCTCCATAGTTTTCTTCTTCACAACTCCCCTCTTCTCTTGTATAATGCTTTTATACACGTTTTCAGACGTGTTTTTGTTCTTTGAAAACATTACTTTTCCATGTTGATTGTGGCTGCATGGATTGTCAGCTGTCATGTACGGCTTACAATTCCTGCAGTAAGGGTCTGAAACTGTTCCGGGGGCGCAAAAACCGGTAACAGCCCGCACACTCAGGAGCCTTTGCAAGATGCTCAGGCTTTTTAACATGGAGGGTAAAATATGGTTATTAATCACAACTTGAGTGCTATGTATGCAAGTCGTTCACTTGGAATTTCTTCAGGTGAAATTTCTTCAAACATAGAAAAACTCAGCTCTGGAGAGCGTATTAATAAAGCTGGCGACGATGCATCAGGTCTTGCAGTATCTGAAAAGATGCGCAGCCAGATAAGAGGTTTGAACCAGGCAAGTCAGAACATCTCTAACGGTGTTTCTTTTATTCAGTCAACAGAAGGCTATCTGCAGGAAACTACAGACATTCTTCAGCGTATCCGCGAACTTGCCGTACAGTCATCAAACGGAATCTATTCTGACGAAGACCGTATGCAGATTCAGGTAGAAGTATCACAGCTTGTAGCTGAAGTCGACAGAATTGCAAGTCAGGCACAGTTCAACGGTATGAATATTCTTACCGGAGGATTTGCTTCTGATTCAGCATCTGGACGCGTAATGCAGTTCCAGATTGGTGCAAACGTTGACCAGAATACTCGTGTATTCATCGGTACTATGACTGCCACAGCTCTTGGGCTTAAAGGCGCTCAGGGTATGGAAGAAGGCATCAGTATTTCTACTCCAGAAGCAGCAAACATGGCTATCAGTTCTGTAGATCAGGCTTTACTTTCTGTTTCAAAACAGAGAGCTGACCTTGGTGCATACCAGAACCGCTTTGAAATGGCTGCTAACGGCATAAATATTGCGGCAGAAAACCTTCAGGCTGCTGAATCTCGTATCCGTGATACAGATATGGCTAATGAAATGGTTTCTTTTGCTAAAAACCAGGTTCTCACACAAGCTGGTTCAGCAATGCTTGCGCAGGCAAATTCACAGTCACAGAACGTACTGGCTTTGCTTAGATAAATCGTAAAAAAGTTGAAGAGACTTCTGGATGTCGTCTTTTTAACTTCTATACGTGGGTTGGATGGGTGCGCCACCATCCAGCCTTTCTTTCAGGAGGAAAGAGCCTATGAATACAATCAACAGTAACATAGGAAATACTCTGGCCATGGAAGGCCATTCAAACTATAATCTTGCTCAGCAGACAGACAAGGCATCCCCTGTTTACAATGATGCTGCAAAAGTAGTTGAAAATATTGCAGAAACTAATGCAAACATAAAGGAAGACGTTCAGCAGCTTCAGCGCTTGTCTGACATGGTAATGGGGCGTAAGCTTCAATTCAATGTAAACAATGAGCTGGGAAGTGTTGTCATCAAGATTGTAGATCCTAATACTAATCAAGTAATTAAGGAAATACCTTCTGCGGACATGCAAAAGTTGAAAGTCAGAATCAGAAAGGCAATCGGTCTTTTGTTTGACGAAATGGTTTAATCTGATTCTGGCTAATAAAGAAAAGAGAATATGGCCGGAATAAGCATACCTGGTGTTACAGATAAGTACAAATCCAACGACATAGTAGAAAGCCTTATGAAAGTCGAGAGAATTCCGCTTACAAGAGAACAGGAAAATCTCGACTCTTATAAGGAGCAGCAGTCAGCATGGCGAAGTGTAAATTCAAATATGTCTTCACTTCGTTCAAGCGCAAAGACTTTGTACTCTTTTGACAACCCATTCAATAATAAGCTTACAGAATCCTCAGATGAACGGGCAGTAAGCGCCACAGCTTCCCGCAACGCAGAATATGAATCATTCAAAATTGATGTAATAAAACCGGCCTCTTCAGACAGATTCTTGTCAGGCGAGCTGGAAAAAGACTATTCAGTTCCAAAGGGAACATATACATTCAAAATAAATGACAAGGAAATTTCATTTAAATGGAACGGAGGAAAATTAAAGGACTTCATTTCTTCGTTGAACAGGCGCGGAAACAACCTGATAAAAGCCGACACAATCGGAACAAACAACGGGAAACTTTCACTTTTAATTGAATCCTTGAAAACAGGCGAAGAAAATCACCTTGAATTTAAAAATGATGCACTTTCGTTTGCAAAAGAAATAGAAATGCTCGGACCTGTAAAATCTGAAGCAAATATTTTCGGAACAAAGCTTGGCGAATTCAGGGAAGTTCCAAAGATGTCGCCCATAGAAGAGCAGCAGGGCTTACCAGAAATTTCTTATGCAAAAGTTTTTATAAATGAAAAAGGCACAATCGTTCCTCCAAGAAGTGGTTTTACGCTTGATATTCCTGAAAAATTCAGGACAAACGGAACAATCAATTTTTCAGCCACAGACAGTGACATTTCTGATGTTACTGGTGAAATCAATGAAGCAATCAGCGTACCTGATTTACCAGATGCAGGGGAAGCGGAATTTCAGGGAATTACAATTGCAAATGAACCGTCTCAGACTTCCCTCCCGAATTCTGAAATAGAAGGGCCTGTAAATCCTGTTGATGACACAAAAATAGTCTTTGTAAAATTTGCAGACGGTTCAGAAAAAATCGCAGAAAACCTTTCTGTTTTAGCTAATTCAGAAAATGAAAGGACAGACTTTTCTTTGAACACAAATGACTATCCTGGCATAACTTCGATAGTCATCAGAAACAGGAACACGGCAAAACAGCTTACACTTTCTCCATTTTCTGCATATAACAGTAAAACTTCTTCAGGATTCGGTCCTCTTCATCCTGTTTCAACAGCTGGGGATGCAGAAATAAAATACGAAGGCATTACAATCCGGCGTCCTGAAAATTCCATTGATGATGTTGTGCCAGATGTTACGCTGAACATAAAAAATGCAACAAAAGAAACCGCAACAATTACGATTCTGCCCGACAAGGAATCTGCAAAAAATGCACTGATAGAATTTGTAGGCAAATATAATCAGACAATTGCCGAGCTTAACATTCTTTCCCAAAACAAGCCGGAAATAGTAGAAGAACTGGAGTATCTTAGCCCAGACGAAAAGGAAGCCAAGCAGAAAGTACTTGGAATGTTTTTAAGCGATTTTTCACTTACAAATGCAAAGAATCAGCTTCAAAACATAATAGCATCACAATATAAATATTCAGAAACTGCTGTCATTACAATGCTTGACCAGATTGGCATTTCAACGAACGCTTCAGGCGGAGGCGGGTACACACCTTCGCGGTTGCGCGGTTACCTTGAAATTGACGAAAAAAAACTGGATGCCAACATAGAAAATCATCTTGATGAACTGAAGAACCTTTTTGGCTACGACAGTGACGGCGATATGATTATTGATTCAGGAATTGCCTATTCAATTGACAGGCAGCTTACAGCATACGTTCAAAGCGGAGGAATTATTGCCGGCAAAACAAATTCTCTTGACGGAAAGATAAAGACTTCTGAATCAAAAATTGCGAGGCTTGAAACACAGCTAAATCAAAAAGAATCTGAATTAAGGGCAAAATACGGACAAATGGAAAGTACGCTGAATAGTCTGGAAAGCCAGCAGAACAGCATTTCCAATTTCTCAAATAGCCTGAACAAAAAATAGGAAAGATACTGAATAATCTTGAAACAGATTTTTTTAGTATTAAGATTGAATTTAAAAGGAAGGTTCAAATGGAATTCTATATTAACGGTGAACTCATCGATGTAACCCTTGAAAATGAAAAAAACATTGGCGATGTATTAAAATCTTTTGAGATTACATGCGAACAGAACAAGCTGGCAACAATTGCAATAAAAATTGACGGAAACATTGTTTCAGCACAGGATTTTGACATAACAGCAGCAAAACCTTTAAAGCCTGAGACAAAATTTGAAATGACCGTAATATCAGAAAATGATGTAACTGTTTCCCTGAATTCACTTGTTCAGCCTTTTGAGTCAATTCTGGAAGAAATAAAAGAAATTCCTTTGCATCTGCAAAAAGGAGAAGACGCTCAGGCACACAAAACAATAACAGCTCTGGCAGACATCATAGACCAGTTCTGCCATGCAGCAACTTATACAGCGCTCTTCCCTGAAACTTTTCAAAGCCTGAAAGTTGATGAAAAAACACTTGGCGAATTTTTCGAGGATTTTTCATCAGTACTTGAAGATTTTAAAAATGCACTTGAAAATAAAGATACAATTACAATAGGAGATTTGGCAGAATACGAAATTTGCCCAAGAATTACAGGAATTACGGAGGCTTTGAAAAAATTAAAATGAATAACTGGGCAGCTGTAAAAGGTTCTCCACTTCTTGCACGACAAAACATCACAAGAATTGCAGGATTTTTACTTATTACAGGACTTATTCTCTTTATTCTGTTTTTAGCCGCAGCTTTTCTCACTGTTTTAAAAAGCAGCAAGGCAGCAGAATGGGCTGAAAAAAAGCAGAAAAAAATCACAAAGCTGAAAAATGTCAATCGCATTGCTCAAAAATTAAATCTGTCAAGCGAAGAACGCAAAAATCTTTGGGAAATGTGCAAGATTCACCTTGTCCCGAACATTGAATATTACATTCACTACCCTGACAAAATCATTGAACTTTTCAGAAGACATTACAAATATCTTATAGAAAAAAAAGCCTCTCAGGAAACAATTCTCAATTTTTTTACACTTCTGTACAAAATGGAACAGGAAAGCTACCTTTCTAAAGAAATAAATTCTTCAAGAAACATTCCTGAAAAAACAGAACTGTTTTTTACAGACAAATACGGCAGAAAATTTCCGCTGAAACTTTTATATCACGACAAAAACGTTCAATATGTGCAGCCGTCAGATTCCTTTATGAGTATGGCAAACAAGCCGAAAGCTCTTGATAAAATCACCCTGCTCTTTTTTATTTTTGAAAACGTATTTTACAAGATGCCTGTAAGGGTTGTACGTTACCAGACTGCAACAAACGGTGTTTTCCAGATGTTGATTTCTCACTCCAATGATTTGGAACGACTCAACCGCAGAAATTCAAAACGAATAAAAACAAATGTAAAATGCGTGTTTTCTGCAGTAAAAGTACAAAACAATGTAGATTCAGACGAAACAGAATTCACTCCTTCAGAAAAAAAACATGAAGGTATTTTAAGCGACATCTCTGGAGAAGGATGTGCAGTCATAACAAAACTTCCCATAAAAGAAAAGCAGAAAATTTACCTGGAATTCAGCCTTGACAGTCAGCAGAAAGCAAATGCTTATGGGATTATCTGCAGTGCAGAAAAAAAATCGTTAAATGAAACTTATATGTTACATATAAAATTCATAAAAATTTCAACAGAGGTTAAAAATCGAATTTTTGCTTACGTTTATGGCTTTCATAGTTGACGCAAGCAATGAATTGAGATAAAATTTAAAGCAAATGAAAATTCTTGAATTGCGTCAGATAAAACGTACTGAAGATGGACTCTATTACAGACGTAAGTTTAGTGCAGAAGCTGCAGTTGAAATTCCTATAGCAGTTCTAGAATTACCTATTCATTTTACAATTGAAACAGGACCGTTAGGAAACAGGGATATAGACATTGAATTTTCAAAGCAACCTGATTATCCGCTCATTCCTATAAAAAATGCCCTGACAAAAACGATTACAGAAATGGATATGGAAGGACGACTCCCCTGATTACATTAAAAACAGAATCTGCTGAACAAACCATTGAGCTTGGCAAAAAAATAGCTTCATACCTTAAAAAAGGAGATGTCATTGCCTTGCAGGGTTCGCTTGCAGCAGGAAAAACAACACTTACAAAAGGAATTGCTCAGGCTCTTGGGGTAAAAGACACAATTACAAGCCCTACGTTCTGCATTATTTCAGAATATGAGGGAAAAATGCCTCTTTACCACATGGATGTTTACAGACTGGAAGGCGCAGAAGATTTTATCAATCTCGGAATTGATGATATGCTCTACGGCGATGGGGTTTGCCTCATTGAATGGAGCGAAAAAATAATGAGTGAACTGCCCAAAAAAACAATAATAGTCCGATTGAACTCACAGCAGGACAATTCAAGAATAATTGAAATTGAAAACTGGCCTTATGGAGATTTAAATTAAAAAAATGAAAGCACTGGCGCTCGATTCGGCAAATACAAAAATCTACATAGCAGCAAAAAACGAAGACAAAACGGTAACAACAGTTTTTGACATAGGCATGAAACAGTCAGAAACTATTCTTCCGGCTATAGCCTACACTCTTGAACAGGTAAAATTGACAGCAGCCGAACTTGATTATACAGTTTTGTGCAAAGGACCTGGTTCTTTTACAGGTCTGCGCTTAGGTTTTGCAGCATTAAAGGCACTGGAACTTGCAAACGGTACACCGATATATGCAGTCATGACTTTACACTCTTATGCCTTTCCATTTAAGGATTTTCCTCAAACCGTACTTTCAGTAATTGATGCAAAAAAAGAAAAATTTTATGCAGCAGCCTACAGAAACGGCAAAATTTTTATTCCAGCTGATGATTATGAAATAAAAGACCTTCTTGAAAAATTAAAAGACTGTGGCGAACTTTTGATCTGCGGGCCTGACAGATTTTCTTTTAAAGAAATTCTGAAGAAAGAGATGCCCGAATGTCCTGTTTTCTGCACAGAGTTTGACATTCCTTCTACAGACAGCCTGTTTGCCATTGCAGAAGAAATGCGCCTGAAAAATGCAGCACCTCTGGCAGATTACGACGGTCCTGAATATATGCGTGCAAGCGAAGCAGAAGAAAATCTGAACCGTTGACAGAAGCTTAGGAAAGTGCTGATTAACACTTGAAGCGTTTACTCAGCATTTTCCTGCAAATTGCCGTAAATCATTGCATTACGGACAATTAGCTGCATCAGGGGTTAACACTGAAAAATCCTCAATAGTGTTTATACAGTGTTTTCTTAGTAAGACAGATGTTTATAAAACAGCATCTCTAAAATCAGTTACTTTTGAAATAATTTTGAAATTTTATCAAGAGACTCTTTTTCTGAACTTGCAACGGCGGCCTTGTTTTCCTTTTGGATTGCATCAAAAACTTCCTGACGGAAAACCCTAACATCTTTTGGAGCTTCAACCCCTATTTTTACCTGATCACCGTGAATTTCAATCAAAGTAACAGTTATGTCCTGTCCAATTTTTATTTTTTCGTCAATTTTTCTTGCAAGAATCAGCATTGGCTTTCTCCTGCTTTTGCTTTTAAAGCGGCTATAATATCATACTTTGTAGTATATCTGTCATTTGAAAGAATAACTTGAAGGCATTTGTTATTTTTTCTATTTATAATAAGAGGTCCTTCAAGATTTGCCGTAACCTGATTACCTTTTGCAGGCAAAGTTACAATTGTCATGACACAAACATCTGCAGGATCTGTAAGCCCAATACGTTCAAGAATTCTGTCTTCAACATCAACTTCATAGTTACTGCAGAACAAAAACGGATCAATAATATAAAATGACAATCCCTGTTCTTCTATCGACTGCATTAAAAGCAGCGGCTGATATTCAGATTCAATTAAAGCATACTTTTTAAATTCTTCGAAGCCAAAAAGTCCATCAGGCAGAGTAATGATTCTTTCGTCTGGAACTTCTACAGTTCCCATAGTCTTTGTTTTTACTTCCATGTTTTAACCTCATTTTATAAATCCGCATTTTGCGGAATATTCTGCAGCATCAGGAAACAGTACCTGCTTACTGATTAAATCAGTCAGTTTTTACTATCTCATATATTTTAAAAGCGAATTGTCATACAGAGAGCCTGCTGTATGGAGTGTTGCCTGATAAACATACTCAAGCATTTTCATGTCGGTAATCGCTTTTGTAAAATCAAGATCACCTTCGCGAGAAATCTGCTGATTTACATTTAAGGCAGTCATTGAATTTCGTGCAATATTCTGCTGAACTCTTTCAAATTCCGCTCCAGATTTTGCAAGGCGCGTTACAAGATTTGAAATTCCTGCATCAATGCCTCCAAGCATGCGCCCACCAATAGACTCGGTATCTCCTGCAAGCATGGCATCCCGAAGGGCAATCACGGCATCAAACATAGAACCACCGGCAAGGTGCACATTATCCCCCAGATTATATGGAGGCCGCTGTCCATTACCTTTTATAATTCCAATATCTGCAAGAACTGTCCCCTGTTCATCATCAAGCCAAAGCTGATGTGGATCTGTCGTTACAATATTTAAACCGTTTGTAACAGGATCGATAGAAGCTTTTACAGGCGCTCCGCTGTCATTTATTTTTGCAATCAAAGCATAGACATTATCTCCAGAAGTAATTTTTACCTGGGTACCGTCAATTGAAATAACGCTGTCTTGAGCAGCCTGCCATGCAGATAAATCCCTGCCACCATAAAGCTGCTGAACTTCCGCCCAAAAAGTTTTGTTTCCGGCACTGTCAGAAACCATATATTTATTTTCATCAATTTCAATTTTATTTGTGTCAATATTTCCATTGTAGCGGACACCAACAATTACAGAAGTGTCACTTCCTGGCATATTCCCCATCTCAATGTCAAAAGGGGTCGTTTTTACATTTGTTCCGCCAAAAAGCGCATTTCCATCGGAACTTATGGCATTTGCATTCTGGACAAGCTGCTGTAAAAGTTCATCAACTTCAACAGCCATATTTTTCAAATCATCTTTCTGAAGAATTCCATTTGCGCCAGTAACGGCAAGTTCACGAATTCTCTGCATCATATCAAGGGAGCTTGTCATGTAACCTTCACGCAGAGAGTAGGCATCGCTCAAGGTCTGTGCATTTTTTTCAAAATTGTTTACGCGGGTAAGGTAGGACTCATAGCGGACAAGATGACCTGCTGCAATCGGATCATCCCTAAGCTGCTGCAAACGCTGCTGACTTCCAATTTGATTTCTTGAATTGCTGACTTTTTCTTCCTGACGGCGCAAATTGAACTGCACCGAATTATTAGCCATATTTGAACTTATTCTACTCATGTTCTGCTCCCATAAATTTTTCAATTATCAAAAAATTCAGACACCAAGCCGGTTGATGATTGTATCAAGCATTTCATCAACAACAGTTACATATTTTGCAGCTGCATTATATCCATGCTGAAATTTCATAATATCGGCAAGCTCTTCATCAATATTAACACCGCTGACAGAATCTCTAAGATTACGCAAATCTGCCATAAGAGCATTCTGGCTTGCAAGATTTGTCTGAGCCTGTTCACCTTTCAGCCCGATATTTGTTACAGAATCTGCAAAATAATCGTCCAAAGTTCTCTCTCGGCCAATCATCATAGGCCGATTTCTAATTGCAGCAATATCTACAGCAGCTTTGCCGTCCCCCATATTTACCAGACCATCTGCAGACGGATAAGCTGCAGCAACACCCATAACATCATTCTGCAAAACCTTATTTACAGAAATATAGGCAGCTGGGTTCAATACAGGGGAAACTGCAGTCTGTGCTCCTGCAAGCACATTTACTGCATCAGGTCTTGTAAAATTATATGCATTTTCAGGTCCGGCACCGGAAAGGATTCCAGAATATCCTGAAAGGAAAAAACCAGAATCTTCTATATATCTGATTACAAAGTCAGGATTTTCAGGAGCCTGAGATGCTGAGGCTTTCAGAACAAGATTATGGTTTTTATCCAGATAAGCTTTTACTTCGCCAGTACTGTCATTTATACGGTTTATGACATCTTCAACAGTATCAGTTGCATGGTAGGCAATTTCAACATTTCCAGCCTGTCCTGAAAGAGTCATTACACCTTCAAGACCAATCTGATCCTGTGCATTAAGGGAATTCGTACCTGTCATTCTGAAAATATATGAATGATCAAAATTCCCGTCTCCGTCAGCATCATAATTTCCATTTACGTTAGTAACAAATGGCTGCTGTACAAAAAAATCCTGACCGGTAACTCCGTTTGCTCCGACAGCATTACGATGAACATCATTTACCAAATCAGCAAAATTCAACGTCATTGTGTTCAACGACTGAATTTCTTCACGAACATCAACATCCCGCAGACCAATAAGAGCCCCTAGCGAACCGCCAGAAATTTCAGCATTCAATCCTGTATCTTTCCAGATAACTTTAGAATAGCCGTTATTATCTCCAGGAGTAACAGTATCAAGACTTCTTGCAACATTACCCTGAACAAGAATATGCCCGTCAACATGCACCATAAATTCATCACTGTCACGCTGATCACTTGAAACATTTACAAGAGATGCAAGTTTATCTACAAGCAAATCACGCCTGTCAAGCAAATCATTAGGATTGTCCCCCATCGCCCTGGAACGTACAATTTCATTATTCAATTCTGCAATCTGCGCTGCAAAACTATTTACCTGCCTTACAGTTGCTTCAATATCTCCGTTAATCAGATTTCCGACACCAGACAAAGATTCAAACCTCTGCTGAATGGATTCAGTCAATGTATTCGCACGAGTTACAACAGCCTGCCTTGCTGCCTGACTTTCAGGATGCACAGAAAGTTCCTGCCAACCTTCCCAGAACTTATCCATGTTGCTTCTAATGGAAACATCAGCTGGTTCATTGTAAATCTGTTCAAGCATCTGCATGTATTTTTCACGAGTAGCCCAAAATGATTCCTGATTTGTCTGAGCCGTAATCCTCTGATCCAGCATTTCATCACGTACACGGTTTACACTTTCTGCAACAGCTCCCTGACCAATCTGCCCTGGCACACCTGCTCTTGACAAATCTGGGCGATAAATCGGTTCAAAAGTCTTTACCTGAACACGCTGACGAGAATAACCTTCCGTTCCGGCATTAGTAATATTATGACCTGCCGTAGTAATCGACTGATTATGAGCATCAAGACTGCGTTTTCCAATTTCAATACCTGCAAAAGCTGAAGCCATTTTTACATACCCCCAAAAAACTGATTCAGTTAAAACAAACGGTTCAAAACCATACTTTCCGGCTGAGGCTTTATGATGTTGCCTTTCCGAGAGTACAAAGTATTTCTGCGCTGAGGAACAACATTATCAATTACACCCTGAACAAAATCCTTTACTATTTTTACGTAATTACCCAAAGCGTTATTTTCAACCTTTGATTTCAAAAGTTTTCCACGAACAGCAGACTCTGCTTTCGCCACTGATTCAAAACCTGCAATTTTTTCAGCATCCACAGCAGATGCAAGCACTTCCCTATCCTTTTCAAGTTCTACAAAAACATCAGTTTTTTCTCTTATAGTTTCTATGCATTCCTGCAGTTTCATCCAGTTTTTTTCCATAACCGCCTGACGAATTTTAACCTGCTCAGCCAGAATAATATCCAGCAGTGTATTCTGATTATTCAATATCTGCTCTATTTTCAAAATGTTTTCCATTTCTTCCATATCAAAGTTCTCCATATAAATTATCGGTTTGTAAAAATTCTCCTTTACAGAAAATTTTCTGGTTTTTCTATTTTTCCAGATATTTTTCACCCAATTTAACTTGAAGCACAATTTTATATTTCGGGTGGCTTTTTGGTTGCTTCGACTTCGCTCAGCAACCAAAAACCAGGCTTTCCAGGGTTCCGGCGTCAAAGCGCCTACATTCCTCCGCTACGCTACGGAACTGGCTTCGCCATCCCTTCCAATCCTTGCCACGACAAAAGGAGTGGCAAGGACTGCGCAAAAGCGCATACGTTAATAAACGAGTTTTCAAAAGAAAACTCGCAGAGATTGGGCAACGTCCAATCTCCTAATCCTTGCCACGACCAAAGGGAGTGGCAAGGTAGTGCGCGAGAGCGCACTTTTTAATAAACGAGTTTTCAAAGAAAACTCGCAGAGATTGGCAACGT
>JAEDIW010000034.1 GCA_016296655.1 Treponema sp.
TTATATTTTATTTTTTTGTCATTGACAAATGGCACAACATATCAGGAGAAGGGGTAGCGGACAAGCCAACAAGGCGGAGAAAGGAGCTGTCTTATTAGTTCTGTCATCCTGAAATAAATTCTGAATGACAATATGAACCTTAATTTTGGGATAGCCCCTTGCGGAGCGGCTTGGCTTGGGAGCGAGGGGGGGAGACTTCCCCCTTTGTAAACTTTTTAATTGGAAATTGCTGAGGCAATTTATTTTTGGGGATTTATGAATATTTCTAAGTCGACGCTGGAACATCCTGTTCTTACGCTTATAGTTTTTGTGCTTTTGGGAATTATGGGGATTTTTACTCTCAAAAATGTGGCTGTTTCGCTGATGCCGGATGTGGATTCGCCTTATATTACGGTGCGGACGAGCTATACGAATGCAGGTCCTGAATCTGTTGAAAAAACTGTTACGAAAATTCTCGAAGGTCAGCTGATTTCTGTCAGTGGTTTGAAAAAAATTACTTCAACGTCAAGTGAAGGTTCTTCTTCGATTTCTCTGGAATTTAATTATGGAACTGATATTGAAAGTGCTACAAATGATGTGCGCGACAAAATCAGCAAGGTTACAAGAAATTTGCCGGATGATGCCGGTTCTCCTTCAATTATGAAAATGGATGCTGATTCCATGCCGATTATGAGGATTGCAGTTCGTGGAAATCGTTCCAATGATGAACTTAAGCTGATTGCAGAAGATACGGTTGTGGATTTGCTTGAACAGGCTGACGGTGTTGCCGAGGCCAGCGTTTCTGGCGGGCGCACAAAAATTCTGCGGGTTGATATTTCACAGAACAGGCTGCTGGCTTACGGCCTTACTCTTGCCAATGTTTCTTCTGCTTTGTCTAAGCAGAATCTTGAGCTTGGCGGTGGAAAAATTACGGAAGGTGTAACCGATTACACAATCAGGACTACAGGAGAATTTTCAAGTGTTGAACAGGTTAGAGATACGATTGTAACGACTGTAAACGGTTACGTTGTGCGTCTGAGCGATTTGGGCGATGTTTATCTTGGCTATAAGGACAAAACCAGTGAAGTTTTTATAAATGGCGAACCTGGTGTTTATGTTTCCATTACAAAGCAGTCTGGAAAAAATACTGTAACGGTTGCAAATGGGGTCAGGAAAAAAATCGAACAGATTCTGCCGCTTTTGCCAGGCGACATATCTCTGGACATTATTGCTGACAGTTCGGAATCTATAAACGATACTATAAATACTTTGCTTGAAAGCTGTTACGAAGGGCTTGTGCTTGCAATTGTGATTCTGTTCCTTTTCCTGAAAAATGTGAAATCAACGGTGATTATTGCAATTTCAATTCCTCTTTCGATTATAATTACTTTGCTCTGCATGAATTTTGCAGGTCTTACGCTGAACATGATGACTTTGACAGGTCTGATTTTGGGCGTTGGTATGATTGTAGATGCTTCGATTGTAATGATAGAAAACATTTACGTTTACCGTACTCGTGGAGCTAAGCCTAAAATTGCTGCGGTGCTTGGTTCTTCGGAAATGATTATGTCTGTTGTTTCGGGTAACCTTACGACAATCTGCGTTTTTCTGCCGTTTTTGTTTTTCCTAAAAGATTTGGGAATGATGGGGCAGATGTTCAAAGGTATTATTTTTACAGTTGTAATTGCGCTGGTTTCTTCGCTTTTCGTGGCGGTTTTTCTGGTTCCTGTTCTTGCAGGAAAATTTCTGCCGCTTACGAACCGCGCTGAAAAGCCGATTAAATCAAAATTCCTGAAGAATTTCTATGCATTTCTGGATGTGCCTTTGACGGCTTTGACCAGACTTTACAGTCGCGTTCTTGCTTCTGCGCTCCGCCACAGATTTTTGACCTGCGTAATATGTATTTCCATGCTAGTGTGTGCTTTTGCGCTTATTCCTACAATGCGCATTAACATGATGAATAATGGAACGGACTCCAGTGTTACGATGAATCTGACTTTGCCAAATGGAACTTCATTGAGCGAAACCCAGGCCATTTTAAAAGATTATGAAAGAATCATTCAATCTGAAATTAAGGGCTTCAAAAACATAATTACTTCGATTGGAACTGGCCGGGGTGCAGGAACTACCAACAAAGGTTCGATTCAGATTCAGCTGCCTGAAAGTGCGCTGCAGATTGACGATTCTGCTGCAATTCAGGCAAAACTCAGGAAACATTTTGCAGATTATCCGGGGGCAAGGTTCAGTTTTAGCCAGGGATTCCGTGGGCAGATGACAGGAGCTGATTTTCAGATAAAGATACGCTCCGATGATCTGGATGCTGCGCTTGATGTTGCCATGCAAGTTCGTTCTGTAATGGAAAGCATCGACGACGTTGGCGAAGTCAGCATTGACACGGAAGAAGGTTTGCCTGAAGTTCAGATTGTCATTGACAGGCAAAGGGCTTATGCTTTTGGAGTTGATGTTCAGACTGTTGCCAAAGAAATAAATTATGCCATAAATGGTGTAAATTCTACGACTTACCGGCAGGACGGCAAGGAATACGACACGATTCTGCTTTACCAGATAAGTGACAGAAAATCTGTTGCAGATTTGGAGCAGATTTATGTAAAAGGCACGGACGGAATGGTGAGTGTTGCCAATTTTGCTTCTGTTGTAAAAGGTCTGGGACCTGTTTCAATCCGCCGTGAAAATCAGACTAGGGTTGTAAAGCTTACAGCCGACAACAACGGTTTGCGCAATGCAAATGAAGTTGAGCAGGATATAAGAGATGGAATTGCATCTGCCTTTATTATCCCTGACGGTGTAACCGTTTCCTATGAAGGTGCATGGAAAGATACGCAGGAGCAGGGCAGAACTTACGGACTTATTGCTCTGATGGCGGTTCTGCTGGTTTTTGGTGTAATGGCAGGAACTTATGAGTCGTTCAAGGCTCCGTTTATCAATTTGATGACAATTCCATTCCTGGTAATAGGCGTTGTTTTTATTTACAAGATTTCGGGGCAGGCTTTTAGCATGACCAGTGCTGTTGGACTTATAATGCTTGTAGGAATTGTTGTAAACAATGGAATTATTCTGGTTGACTACACAAATCTTTTGATTGACCGTGGCTGCAAAATGTACGATGCCTGCCTTGAAGCAGGAACAAGTCGTCTGCGCCCTGTGCTGATGACAACTCTTACGACAATTCTTGGTATGTTGCCTATGTGTTTTGCTACGAGCGGAAGTTCGGCAATGGTTCAGCCTATTGGAGTTGCTGTTGTTGGTGGGCTTACAAGTTCTACGTTTATAACGCTGTTTTTTATACCTGTTTTGTATTCTCTGATTATGACTGAAAAAAAACATGAAAAAAGCAGAATTCAGGTGATGCTTGCAGGTAATGTTCCTCTTTTGCCGGATGAAGAAGCTGAAAAACTCAGGCGGATAAACAAAATTAAGAAAAATAATCGCTATTGATTTTTCAGGAAAATTTTCGAAAAGGAAAAATTAAGGAAAAAATATGGTTCGATGCGAAATAATTGCAAATCAGTCGGTGCAGGACGAAATTGTTGACCTGCTGGAAGAATACATCCCTGATGTGCTTTACACAATGATTCCTGTTGTAACAGGGCGTGGCAAAAAAAACTACAAGCTGGGTTCTTCTACATGGCCTGAAACGAATTTTGTGCTTTTTACATACATTGCGGAGGAAAAACTCGAAACTGTAAAGGCTATTGTAAAAGCCGTAAAAGAAAAGTTTTCTGATGAAGGCATAAAATTGTTTTGTGTAAAAGCTGAAGATTAAAGGATTTTTTAGTTTTGGTGCCTTGATTGCGCTTTTTTTTGATGTGGTTCTTTCTGCTTTGCAGGGCAAGCGCAGCACTCATAGATTCTTGCCATCTTTATCCAGAGTTCATGGCAAAGCAGCTGGGCTCAGCTATGGAAGGGCGCGAAGCGGCCTGTGCAGATGGGGCTTGCTCCAGATGCACAGGCTGAGCGTAAGCGGAACCCTGGAACAGCTGTCTGTCCGAAATGTCGCCCCCAGATAAAAAAGATTTTTATTTTTTTGCTTTGGCAGTATAATTTTTGTATGAAACATGAAAGATTTGAACTGAAAGTCCGTTACGGTTTGGAAAACGGCGGATTTATTCCGTCTGTTACAACTTATATTATTGAAAATTCCTGTGCAATTGATGAAAAACGCAGACGTCCGCTGATTCTGATTTGTCCGGGTGGCGGTTATGCCTACAAAAGTCCTCGTGAGGCTGAAAGTGTTGCCATAAAAATGAATGCGCTGGGCTTTCATGCGGCTGTTTTGGATTACAGTGTTGCTCCTATGGAATTTCCTGCTGCTTTTCTTGATTTGTGCGAAGCTATGAATTTTGTGCGCTGCCATGCTGACGAGTGGAATGTTGATTCTGATAGAATAATTGTTCTGGGATTTTCTGCCGGCGGTCATCTTGCAGCGAGCCTTGGAGTTTTCTGGAAATCATCTTTGTGCCGAAAGTATCTGCCTTTGGAGAGTTCTCAGATTAGGCCGGATGGGCTTTGCCTGTGCTACCCTGTAATTACAGCCGGAAAAAATTGCCATGGGGGTTCGATTGAAAATGTTTTAGGAGGGCAGGCTTTGGACAGGGAAATGCGTGATTTTGTTTCTCTTGAAAAGCATGTTTCTTCTGAAGTTCCGCCTGTTTTTATGTGGCATACTGATGAAGATCAGTCTGTTCCGCTGGAAAATTCTTTGGAATTTGCCCTTGCCCTTAGAAAAAACGCTGTTCCTTTGGAATATCATGTTTTCAGGCAGGGGCGGCATGGTTTGAGTCTTGCAACAGAAGAAACTGCTTCTTGTCCTGAACAGGTCAGCAGGGAATGTTCTGTCTGGCCTGAACTTTTTGCAGAATGGGTAAAACTTCTGTAAAATGCCTGTGCGTGAGCCGGAAAATGTCAGCAGACCTGGCCTGATATTTGCAGTGTTGGCAAAGGGCAGGGGAGGTGGCAGCCCTACTGGATTTTGTCGTTCCAGCAGAGTTGTCTGGCATTGAATGTGCAGGCTTTTTTTACAAGAATTTCGACTTTGTCTTCCGGCGCGAAAAACTGTCCCTGATTAATCAGGTTGCCAAGCAGGTCGCAGAAAAGCCTGCGGTAAATTTCGTGCTGGCATAGGCTTGAAAGACTGCTGCTGTTACTTGTGTAGCCTGCTGCAGTTGCAAATGGCTGAAGCTGTGCAAGCTCTTCAAAATGTTTTTTCATTCCATAGAGGCTGCTGCTGAGTTTCCAGGGCATGCCGATTTGAATTTTTACAGGTGTTCCGTCTGAATTTCTGCCGAATTCTTTTGCTGTAACTGCAAGAATTTCCTGCTGGTATGAAGTCATTGGGCATAAAATCATGTCTGGCATACAGTTGTCTTTTTTAAGATAGTTGAAGATTTTGCCAAGGCATTTTAAAATCAGGCTGTCATTTGCCGTGTCAAAAATACTGGTGAATCCTGTTTTCTTTTCTCGTGGCAGTGGAGAACCATGGTAGCTGCCAAGCTGCAGCTGCATTGTAAATTTGTATTTATGATTGAGTTTTGCCAGTTCATAGATGAATGCGCAGCGATATTTTACGATGTCAGTTGTGGTTAGTGTTTGTCCATTGAGTCCCTTTCGCATTATGTCTTCAATTTCTTTTGGAGTGTAGTCAACCCATTGCAAATCTTCGACTTCTGCGCTGCTGAGAGATGCTCCTTCTTCCTGAAAGTCCATGAGCCGTTTTTCCAAGGCTATCAGAAGTGTGGAAAATGAGGAAACGCTTATGCTGCTTGCCTTGGAAAGCCTTTCCATGTATTGTGCAAAATCTTTTGCTTCTATTGAAAGAGGATTCTGAAGATCAAAAACTGGCACGATTTTTGCGTTTGTGATTTCTTTTGCTCGTATTTCCTGATGAAATTTCAAGGTGTCGGCAGGATCTTCTGAAGTTGCTGCCAGCTCGGTATTAAAAGTTTCAAGCAGATATGCAGGGGTAATGTTTTTTTCTGCTATGATTTTGCCTGTGTACTCAAAAATCTGGCGGGCATTTTCTTTGCAAAGCATTTCATCAATGTTGAAAAGTCTTTTGAGTTCAAGTGCTGTCCGTAAAAAAATTGTTGTTCCTGCCAGATCTGGCATTATTTCTGCAAAAGCCTGAAATTTTTCATAATTTGAGGCATCCCCTGTAATGAATTTTTCATCTATGCGGAATGAGCGCATGATGTTCTGGCGTTCCTCATCCTGACAGATAAAAAGTTCTGCAACATCTGCAAACTGTAAGTTTTCGCAAATGATTTTTGCCTTCATCTTGCTGTAATAGTTTATGACGGGCATGCCAGCTGTGTATTTATTGTAAATATTTTTTCCTGTTTCTGTTGTGAGCAGAAAATCTTCTGAAAATTTTGCATTCATAAATGACCTCTGGAAAATTTTGCAAATTCTGAAAGAATCTGTTAATGGCACTTTGAAAAAGTTGCTTCTGGCAATTTTTTTCGAATGAGTCTGAAGCATAGATTTGTGCGTATATATCAGAAAACTGCATTCCGTGTAATTTCATTATACATTGTTTGTCAGGAAATGCCACCTGAAAAGCCACCTGCAAAGCGTTTTTTGTAAGCCAGTTGAATCCTTTATGAAATTATTTTGAATAAAATCTTAAGATTCCGTCCCAGTTTTCAGGGGGATTTTTTTGCAGGGAAAGGCATTTTTCCTTCATTTTTTTAGCACTTATATCCTGGTTTTCAATAGAGGCAAAAATTTTGGCGGCTTGTGCAAAATCTGCGTTTTTAAGATTTTCCAGGCCTTCAAGGTAAATCTGCTGCAGCTTTTTGATTTCTGAAAAATCATTTTTCTGCATTGGTACATAAATTGACACACTTTCTTTTTTTCCGGCAACTGAAATGTCTGCAATTTTGCGGAAACTTAGATTGCCTGCGTTTTGCATGGCGGAATCTCTGGTTGCTTTTGAACAGATGGTGTATGTGCCGAACTGCTTGTTTATTCCTTCAAGGCGTGAAGCAAGGTTTACGGTGTCGCCCATCATCGTATAGTCAAAACGGCTTCTGCTGCCCATATTTCCTACGACTGCCTTTCCTGTGTTGATTCCGATTCGCTGCACAAATGGCTGGCCTGTAATTTTCTGGAGGTCTCCCTGGATTTCTTTCAACTTTTTCTGGCAGGCAAGTGCCGCTTCCAGCGCAAGAGCTGCATGATTTTCCTGTTTTGTTGGTGCGCCCCAGAAAGCAATTATGGCATCTCCTTCATATTTGTCGATTGTTCCTCCAAAAGAAAGAATGATGTCTGTCATTTCGCTCAGGTATCTGTTTAAAAGTTCTGTCAGCTGTACAGGTGATAGTTTTTCAGAAATTGATGTAAAACCTTGCACATCAGAAAAATATGCCGTAATTTCTTTTTCTTCACCGCCAAGATGAAGAAGTTCCGGGTTTTCAATGAGATTTTCTATTACTTTTGGGCTCAGATACTGCCTGAAAGCTGTTTTCAAATAGTGTTTCTGGGCGCTTTCAATTATATAGCCTTCGAAAATGGCTGTTACGTATGAAAAAATCAAGGCTGCCAGAGGCGCAAACAGCGGGATTATTATTCCTTTGTAAAAGAACAGAAAGTTAAGCAGAATGTGCATGGCACACAGAAGAAAAACCCAAAGCGATGTTTTTACAAGGGCTTTTACCCCTGATTTTTTGATTGAACTGCCTGTAAGAAAGCCCAGTACAGTCCATAAAATTATGGCTGCAATGTTGCATGCAAAAGGCAGTTCGTGAAGGTAGTTTTTTTGAAGAATTGTGTCCAGCATGCAAAGATGGACGCCTACTCCTGGATAGGTTGAAGAAACTGGTGCTGCACAAATATCAAAAAGACCTGGTGCATAGAGTCCCAGAAATACAAAACCGTCTTTAAACTGTTCTGGAGGCAGGAAATCATCGCTGGAAAAATCTCCTGTGGCAAACAAATCGCTGTCAGGAGAATTCTGCAAATCTTTTGAAATATCTGGATGCTGTTCAAGAAATAATTGCGTCTGAAGAATTTGTCTGGCGCTGTAAGGCACAAATCTGTCCAAATCCTTATGGTAGCGGATATACATTCCGCCGTCTTTGGCTTGCGGAATTTTTGAAAAATCCATGGACATGCCTGCTGCAAGCAGACTTGCTACAGAAAGTGAAGGCTCTTTTTCTGCTGATTTTGAAAAAAGATTGCCTCTTCTGGCAATTCTGTCTGCATCCAGATTGGATGTAACATCCCCGATAAGTGCTGCAGTTTCCTGAAGAGGTTTTATGGGGCGGGTTGCTTTTTTGTATTCTGAATCTTCGTAAAAAACTGTCTGAACAACGTGTCCGTATTTTCTGGCACTGTCAGCAAACTTCATGTCGTCATCAGCTCCATAAATTGAAGGTTCTGAATAAATCATATCAAATGCCAGAGATGCTGCTCCTGACTGTGAAAAATAGCTGGTTATTTTTGCGTATGCACTTCTGGGCCAGGGCCATGACCAGCCGAGTTCTTTTTGCGCCCAGCTGATGCTTTCCTGATCTATTACTACGAGGAAAATTTTTTCTGACGGCGCAAAGAATCTTGAGGTGAAGGACATTCGGCTGTCGTAAAGCCTGTTTTCTACTGGGGTGAACAGGTTAAAAGCAAAAAATGCAGAGAAAACAAAGCAGAGAATTGCTGTTGAAAAAGAAATTCGTTTGATTTTTTTGTTTTTTTTCATTTTTTCCAATCCCTGTCATGAATTTTCTGCGCCTGTTTGCAAAAAGGTTTTATATGCCTTGAAAACGTTCTGCCCTGAATTCTGATGTATCTTCTGCAGCTGGAAGTTTTTTAAGTTCTTCTTTTACCTTGGAAAGCCTTGATGAAGCTGAAGGATGAGTTTTTGAAAAGCCTGTAGAAGATTTTTTTTCCTGTATTTGCAGAACCTGAAGGAAGTCCAGCATTGCGTGTGGGTTGTAGCCGGCTTGCTGCATCAGAGTGAGTGCAGTTTTATCGGCATCATACTCCTGACTTTTTGAATAGCCTGAATTTACCATGTTTGAAATGATGTCGTTTACTGTATTGTCAAGTTCGCCGGCTGCTTCTTCTGAACTCATAGCTACGAGTGCATCTAGTGAATTTATTCCAGCCTTTGTCCATCGGCTTGTCTTTATAGCTTTGATGCTGTGTTTCAGCTGAATGTGGGAAACTTCATGTGCAATTACGCTGGCAAGAGCATCTTCGGATTTTGCACAGTTGATAAGGCCGCAGGTAACAAAAATGTGCCCTCCGCTTGTGGCAAAGGCATTTACTTCGTTTGTGTCGAGTATTTTTACGTGGTAGCCGTTGTAAATTTCAGTTCTGGAAGATTTTTCGGTTATGGTACGGCATATTTTGTTCAAATAAATCTCTTGCTGCGGGTTTTCATAGGTTTTGTAGTTTGTCAGAATGGTTGCTGCAACGCTGCGGCCGATGTAGTATTCATTTTCCGGGGTAATCTGTTCGGCTGCTTTTACAATGCTGGAGCCTGCTCCTATTATGGATTTTGCCACGCTGCCTTTGTCTGAGCCTAAGATTGGGTCTTTAGATATAAATGTATCGGAGAGAACCTGCATGGTAGCGCAGGAAGTCATGGCAAACGGTACAAAAGCTGAAAAAAGAATTAAGAATATTTTGCAAAAAAATTTAGTTTTCATTTGATGTTCCTTGGTTTGAATTTTCTATTTCCTGCCAGCCTGCAAGATGGCCTTCTATAATGAACTGTGCAAGTTCAGAATCTTGAATGTAAATTTTTTCTATTTCATCTATCTGGTCAAAATTCAGGTTTGCCTTGCCTTTCTTAAATGTTTCTTCTGCACTTTTTGAAAATCCTTTTCCGGCTAAAGCAAGTTCTTCCTGGCTTGCTCCGCTGGCAGTGGATTTTTTGGAAATCTTTTTTTTGGTTATGCTTCCGTTTGAAATCCAGCCTGTAAGGGAAGGGTTTTGCTGCAGACAGACTTTTGAAAATTTTTCATTGCTTTCAAGGACAATAAGGCAGTCTCCGTAGGTCATGTTGCAAATTTTTGAAGAAAAAAGCTCCTGACTGGACTTTAAATATGTGGATTTAACTGATACGTAAACTTTTGTGTTTTGTTTAAAAGGCTCGCAGAAAAGTGTTCCTGCAGCAAAAATAATAAATGCTCCAAAAATAATTCTTTTTTTCATAAATACTCCGTACATAAATTATAGCGGAAAAATCATGTTTACAATAGAAGAAAATGAGAAAAAGTCATATTTTGGGAAAATGCAGGTGCGTTTTTCATTGGGATGACTAGCCCGGACATTAGGGGCGGCTGTGCCGTCGACCGCAGCGGAACGTAAGTGAAGCGAGGACGATGAGCGGATAGCGAACCCCGGTTGGCCGGTCAGGCAGATGCCTTGCTCCTGTAAAATTTTATAAAATCACTGAGCGTAAAAATTTGTAAATAAAAAAAGATGGGATATAATGTAAAGATATGGCTGATGATTCTATTTTAGAAAATGGCATTTTACTTTCTCAGGATGAAATGGACAGAATTCTTAGTGATGTTCGTTCTGAATCGGAACTGCAGGGGCGTGAAGAGCCTGAAATTGGCTTGTCCCAGAATGAACTGGATGAACTTTTTGCCTGTCCTGTAAATGCTTTGCGTCCTGCTCCAAAGAAATTTGAACGTCCAAAGTCCATCTCGATTGTTGCCGGCAGGGCAAAATGGACTGAAAGTCAGATAGAAAGTTTTTATTCTGGTGAACCGATGATTTTGGAAAATATGAGCAATGATACGGTTGAAATTCTTGCTGATGGTCATTGCATTGCCCGTGGAATTTTGGGAGACAAAAACGGACATATCAGCATTCTTTGCGTTACGCCCTGCAAATAGCAGGATTTTCTGAGGTCTTTTTATGAAAATTTTACTTATTGGTGGAACCGGAACAATCAGCATGGAAATTTCCAGACGGCTGTCTGCTGAAGGGCATGAACTTTTTCTTTTAAACCGTGGAAACAGAGATTGTGGGCTGAAAAATGTGAAATGCATTGCGGCAAACATTCATGATGAAAAGGAAGTTGCGCAAAAACTTGAGGGGCTTAGCTTTGACTGTGCTGCAGATTTTATAGCTTACACTCAGGAAGATTTAGCACGGGATTTTTCCCTTTTTAACGGCAGGGTAAAACAGTTTATTTTTATAAGTTCTGCTTCTGCTTATCAAAAACCTCCTGTAAATCATATAATTACTGAAAGTACTCCTATGGTTAATCCTTTTTGGGAATATTCGAGAAATAAGGCGGAAAGTGAACGCTTTCTTATGCAGAAATTCAGGGATGAGGGATTCCCTGTTACGATTGTCCGTCCAAGTCATACTTATGACGCTCTCAAAGTTCCGCTTGCAATTCATGGCAAAAATGGTTCGTTTCAGGTGCTGAAAAGGATGCTTGAAGGCAAACCTGTAATCATTCATGGCGATGGAACGAGTTTGTGGACAATGACTCATGCCAGGGATTTTGCAAGGGGTTTCTGCGGTTTGGTTGGAAATCCTAAGGCTATCGGACAGGCTGTTCAGATTATGAGCGAAGAGTCTATGTGCTGGAACCAAATTTATGAGGTTATTGCTGATGCTCTGGGTGTAAAATTAAATGCGGTTCATATTTCTTCTGATTTTTTGTGCCGTGTGGATTATTTGAATCTGAATCTTGCTGGAACACTTTGGGGTGACAAGGCATGGTCTGTTCAGTTCGATACGTCAAAGCTTCGTTCGCTTGTGCCTGGTTTTAAGGCAGAAATTTCTATGGCAAGCGGCATTGCAGAAACTGTCAGGAACGTGGCAGCTCATAAGGAATTGCAGAAGCCTGATGAAGAGTTTGATTTGTGGTGTGACAGGGTAATTGATTTTTATAGCGGCATGATGAACTCTTTTCCGTTTTAGTTTTTTGTGATTTTTTTTGCAGGATTTTTTGAAGGCCTTTTTGACAATTCTTTTTGACGGCAAAATTCACTTTTCTTTTTTCGTTTTTTTTATTATTTTTATTCAAAGAGGTTTATGATGATTTCTAAAAAGAAGATTCCTATTACTTTGCTTGCTGGTTATCTTGGTGCCGGCAAAACTACACTGCTTAATCACATTTTGAATAATCAGCAGGGGTATAAAGTTGCCGTCATTGTAAATGATATTGGCGAAGTAAATGTTGACGCTGACTTGATTGCAAAGGATGCTCAGATTACTGATACAAGCAGCATTGTGCCGCTTACAAACGGTTGTATCTGCTGTTCCCTGAAGTCTGACATGGTTAATCAGATTGAAAAGCTTATAAAAACCAGAAAATTTGACTATATTTTGATTGAAGCAAGCGGGGTTTGTGAACCTATGCCTATTGCACAGGCTCTTATGTCTGTTGACGGTGGCTATATTGACGGTGTTGTTTCTGTTGTCGATGCAAACCGTCTTGCAACAGAATTTGATGACGGCAACATGCTTTTGAAAAAAGACATGCAGGAAGATGACATTGAATCTCTGCTGGTTCAGCAGATTGAATTCTGCAATACGCTGATTATCAATAAAGTTGATCTGGTAAACGAAGACCAGCTGAAAAAAATCCGTTCAATTGTAAAGGTTCTTCAGCCGAATGCAACGGTTTATGAAACAACAAAAGCTCAGGTTGAAATAAAGAATGTTCTTGCAACTGGTAATTTTGACTTTGAAAAAGTTTATGAAAGTGCAGGATGGGTTGCAATTTTGAATAAAGATGATGCAGAGCATGACCATGAACACGAACATCATGAACATGACCATGAACATGAGGGCGAAGAGCATGAGCATCATCACGGGCATGAAGAACATGACGTTCATGAACATAATCCTGCACATGGGGAAGAAGGCCATCATTGCGATGAGCATTGCCATCACCACCATCACCATCATCATGAAGGCGAAAGCGAAGATGAATACGGAATTGGTTCTTTTGTTTATACCAGACGCCTGCCTTTTGACCGTCAGAAATTGGACGAATATGCAAATAAATGGCCGAAAAATATTATCCGCTGTAAAGGCGTAATGTGGTTTGCTGATGAGCCGGATATGGCATGGGTTTTTGAAACCTCTGGCCGCCAGATTTCTGCAGGCTATTCAGGCTCATGGCTGGCTGCTGAACCTGTGGCAACCCAGAAAAAAGTTCTTGACCGTGATCCTATGATGAAAAAGAACTGGGATGAAAAATATGGCGACCGCATGGTAAAGCTTGTAATTATTGGAACGCATCTTGATCAGGCTGCAATTTCTGCTGACTTGGACAAGCTTCTAACCCCGGAAGATCAGCTGAAGCTGTAGTAAGTTGCGCAGGCACTGGGAAAATAAGTTTCTGGCTGTCTGGCGGGCTTTTTAATGTTGTAAAAATGAAAAAGGAGCTGCCTTACGAAAAAATGTCAGGCAGCTCTTTTTTTAATTCTTCTGCAAAGTTTTCTGCAGATATTTCGATGTTTTTTTCATGTCCAGAGTTTGCTGTTTTCAGGCAGAATTGGCTGCCTTTTTCTTCCAGTGACCACACAGTCTGTAAATGTTCAATTTTTTCAAATTTTTTATTCAAAAAAGCAATTATAAATTGCCGTGCAACTTTCATGCGCCGACTATGATGCAGTTTTTTCATCTGCAAGCTTTTCATTTTTTCAAGATATTCTGGTAAGTGCCGGATAAAGTTGTCAATTTCCGGAAACGGATTGTTCAAAAACCTCGCATCTGCAAGCTTTACAAAATCTCCGCCATTCTTCTGCAGAAAAGTTGCCTTTATCTGATTTTGAATGAAAAGACGCAGCTTTAATTCATCTGTAAGACTGATTTCCCATGTTGCATAGCTTGAACTTACAGAACTGTTCAAATTGAAATCAGGATGCATGAGAGCAAAATCTGCAAAATATTTTTCTGCATCGCAAAGGTTCAGCCTCTGCGCATTTTTCCGATTCATATTCTGCTGCTGAATTTTCATAATTATGTCTTTCCAAAAATCTGCAGTACTGTCGTCAAACATTAAAATCCTCCACTGTAATTACTGAAAAAGCTGCCTGAAAATTCCTGGCAGGAGCAACTTCTGTCATGGTTTTATAAAACAGCTAAAAGGGCAAAAACGTACATTTGCTTCCGATAGCCCGAATCCATTGCCTGCTTTTTTCCCAGGCGCGCCGGCTGTCCAGAATCCACAGAATTTCGCAGGAGTTTTTTACTTTTGGGATTTCTCCTTCTCCGTCGGTAAAAATAATCATTCCGCTGTACTCATGCCGGTGATTTTCAAAAAAATTTATTGCCGGCTGAAAATTTGTGCCGCCGCGCCCCTGCATTTTTTCAGGAACAGCCTTGCTTCCAAAACTTACAGGCGTTGTATTTTTTAAATTTACATCAAAAAAAATCAAGTCAATTTTTTCGACAATGCCCAGAAAAAAGAAATTTTTTATGGCATGGGTAAAATGTCCAAAGCTTTCATCCGAAATGGAACCGCTTGTGTCAACGGCAATTAAAAGATTTGCCTTGCGTTCATACAGGCTGCCCATCGCCTTGAGTCCGTAACGTCTGCTGGGGCGCATCCTTGTCAACCGCCTCCTTGCACTTGCAATGTTCTGCCTGAACTGCGAAAGAGTCCGCCTGTAGTCAAAGGAAAAATCGCAGGATTCGCTGAGAAGTCGTTCAAGGTTTCCACCAATTCCTCCCCAGCCTTCATCGGCATCAGCTTTCTGAATGTTCTGCTGAATTTCTGCCTGAGCTTCTTCATTTTCTTCCCAAAGTTCAGCACTTTCTTCAGCTGCAGCAGAAAAATTCAGCTGCCCTGCATTTTTTCCCGCATTTTCACCTGCTGCTGCAATCTGTGATACCAGAAAAAACAGCCGTTTATACCATTGCTCAAAGGAAAGCCTGTCCAAAAGTTCCAGGCGACCACTCTTTCTGTCAACATTCAGATTCCGCATAAAAAATTTTTCTTCATCTGAACCTGCCCATTTCTGGCCGAGAGGATTTTCGATTGTGTGAAATCTGCCTGCAAGGGATTTTAAATATTCAACACCAGACAGCTGAACGTCATCTGCAACTGCACCATTCTGGTACAGCGTAACGTCACTTGCCAGAAGCAGGATTTTTTTCTGACAATTTAAAGGCTGTCGGCTGTAGGGATGAGCCAATAAAATGCGGCAAAGTTCAACTTTTAAAAGATTTTCCAGCTGTCCATCAGTTTTTTCTGCCAGCAAATTTGGAGAAAACTCAATGCGCAGCCTGCCACTTCTGAAAGGAATGCCCATGTTTTTATTTTCTGCAATCAAATGGTTGCAACTTATTGCAAAAAGCAAGGGTTCTGTGTAAAACCATGAGGAAACAATCTGTCTGATACGTTTTTCAACCGTCATAAAATTCAACACCCGTCCAATTTGCATGGAAAATCTGTTCAGTTTTTCATCCAAACAGTCTTAATTTTTTTTAAACTGTATTTTTAATCTTCTGTTTCCTGCAGAATTTTTCTGTAAAGAGAGCTGCACTGCTGGCTGATAAAATTAAGGGCATCTGGATATTTTTGTGCGTCGAGCAGAGAAATAAAATGGGAAACAGCTTCCTTTCCTCTGCTGATTTTCAGAAAGTCGAAATATTTTTCAAGATTTTCCCTGACATCAGGCATTTCAAAATCAGCATTATTTTTTGCAAGCGAGTTAAGGCACCTCAAAATGCCTGCATTCAGTTCGGCAAGTTCAGGCAGGCTGGCTTGGCTAAGAGTACCTTCAATCTGCTTAAATTTTTCATAACCGGCTGTAAGAATTTCATTAGCAGACGGCAACTTTTTTTCGTTTACAAATTTGCAGAAAAGTGAAGACGCTTTGTTTCCAAGAATCCCGGAAAGCAGGCAAAGTTCATTTTTGCCGATATTTTCAAAACTACTGATTATTTGAGAAGCACGTTCCCAGCTGCGCCTGTCAGGAGTCCGCTCAAGACCGTCCATTTCCGAAGAAAAATCTTCTCCGTCAAGAAATTCAGGATTTGCCCTGATAAATTCAATTATCCGTGAATCTGTTCCAGCCTTTTCAGCCCAGCAGAGCCAGTCTGCCACCGACGGCGCAAATTCGTAAATATTAAACCGGCTTACAAGTGCCGGATCCAAATCCGTAAGCTGATATTCACTTCCATTGTTTACTGCGCTGATAATTCGGCTTCCCTCAGGCAAAACTTTACCAGCAAGTTTGCGGTTCAGCGTCAAATCCATTATAGTCTGCAGAACTTCAGGCCGGGCGCGGTTCAATTCATCCAGAAAAAGCACAACAGGTTTGCCGTCCACAGGGAACCAGTATGGCAGCATGAAATCTGTTTTCCCTGTTTTTTCGTTTTTTTCCGGCAGTCCGATTAAATCACCAGGGTCAGCCATCTGTCCCAGAAAAAGAGTCACAACTTTGCAGCCTTTTTTCGAATAATAATCTTCCAGAATGCGGCTTTTTCCAATTCCGTGTTTTCCCACCAGCATGATGTTCTGCTGCGCAGGCGTATTGTCAAGAATAAAAGTCAGTTGTGTCGAATCGATTGTCATTTTTCACTCCAAAAAGCGATTCTATCAGAAATCATAAAAAAAATCGTTTAAGATTTTCAAAAAAGTTTAAATTTTAATAGAATGTTTTTTTTGGAGCGATAGAGTGGGGCTACCAACCTTCCAGTGTTCCGGCTTTCGCCTCCATTGCCTTCGGCAACGCTTCGCGCACTTCCAGCTTGGGCTAGGCCGGTTCTGAATTCAGCTTCTGTTTTTTTTTAAAGCTTTTAAGCTTATTTTAAGCCAGCCATAAGTTCATCGGCAAGGTTTTCAAGCTGGGCTTCAGTTTCTTCGTTCACTGCAATTTTTACAGTTACCTTGCTGCTGCACAACTCAATTTCCTTACTGTCTGCAAACATGTCGGCCATGACTTTTGCCGCACGTGGAGCCCAGCTTCCGTTTTCAATGAGAGCAACGGTTCGCTTCTGGTAGTTGCGTTCTTTCAGGTGTTCAATAAATTCCCTCATCTTTGGGAACAGTTCCCCGTTGTAAGTTGTACTAGCCAGAACAAGCTTACCGTATCGGAAAGCATCTTCAATGCATTCATAAGTGTCTTCACGTGCAAGATCGGCAATTGCAACTTTTGGACAGCCTTTTGCCTGCAAAAGTGCGGCAAGTTTTTCAGCTGCTTTTTTTGTATTGCCGTAAACAGAAGTGTAGGCAATAAAAATGCCCTTTGTTTCAACTTCGTATGCAGACCACGTATTGTAAAAATTCAGGTACTTTTCAATTTCGCTGTCCAAAACAGGCCCGTGCAGCGGACAGATTTTTTCAATTTGAAGGCCTGCGGCTTTTTTCAGGACTACCTGAACATTTGTTCCGAATTTTCCGACAATACCAAAATAGTAACGTCTTGCCTCGCAAGCCCAGCCTTCAGAATCTTCAACATCGTTTGCGCCAAATTTGCCAAATCCATCTGCGCTGAACAGGATTTTTTCCTTGCTTTCGTAAGTCATAAGAACTTCTGGCCAGTGAACGTTAGGAGCTGAAATAAAATTCAGGACATGGCAGTCTGAATTGCTTCCAAGTTCAAGCTTAAAGCCTTCTGCTGCTATAATCTGACGGTCGGCAAAATCCGTGCCAAAATAGCATTTCATCATGGCAAAAGCCATTTTTGAAGCAACAACCTTTGCCTGCGGATATTTGTCCATAAAAAGTTTAATGTTTGCAGAATGATCCATTTCCATGTGCTGAACAATCAGGAAGTCAGGCGACTTTGTTCCAAGTACATTTTCAATGTTTTTAAGCCACTGGTCTCCAAAATTCTGGTCTACGCTGTCCATGACAGCAATTTTTTCATCTAGAATGACGTATGAATTGTATGCCATTCCAAGCGGAACTTCGAACTGTCCCTCAAACAAATCAATTTTATGGTCATCAACACCGACATATTTAACACAATCTGAAATATTCATATAACCTCCAGTTTTATCTTTTAATTTAAAGAATACATATTAAATATAATCCAAAATTGCGCTATGAGCAAAATTTTATAGAAAATTTTTCAAACGAAATCTGCCACAGTCTGCGTTATTTAAAAAATCTGGCTGTAAAATGGAGAAAAAACGAGACTAAAAGAAGAAGTTGAAAAGAAAGCAATAGAAGCATGTTTTGCATTAGAAAAATGGTGGGATGGCAGAATACAAAAATAGATTCTGAAAAACGCCGTAAATTTATAAATGACCAGCTGAAACATTACAAATGTTTCTGCTGTGGCAAACAATCACCTGAACTTATAAACATTCGTGGTTCTGGTATGAATTTTTATCTTAATTCATCTGAGGATTGCGACGAATATGCAACTGCATATAAACCTACTATAAATAATATGGAAAGTTTACTTGGAAAATTTCTAAATGATTTTGTTATGAATGATTCTGATGATTTTGAATCTGCAAAAAAATCTTTACGTGAAGAAGATTTGTTTAAACAGAACTATATCTAATAATTTAATAGAATTGTAATACAAACTTTTTATAAACCTAAAATCTACAGGGGTTTGAACGGAAAGTTATTATAATTTGGCCTCTCTGTTTAAGTAAAAACTCTAAGTAAGATACGATTTTTACTGAAGTAAACGGGGTTTATTGATTGCAAATAGTTAGAAACTGTGTAAAATATGATATAAATAAGACAAACTAGAGTAATTTGAAGCGGGAAAGAGCTCCCGCTGGCTCCCTCATAACCCAGAGGCCTCAGGTTCGAGTCCTGCCCCCGCTATAACAGACCACTCAGAAACGAGTGTTTTTTTGTTTTAAACTGAATCTTACTGAACCTCGATAGACAAATAAGATCAAAAATAGTGGTATTCTGCCTCTGGATACCTACAATATAACACTAGATTTTGAAATTGGCAATTCGATTAAATCCACCTGAATTCACTGAAATTCAGCTTTTACTAAAACTTCATACTTAAGTTCGTGGGCCGCAGGTTTTTGGACTACGGTTAATTACATCTTCAAAATAATTATCTTAAAAACATGATATGTTTCTCAAAAAAACTGAGAAATATGGTAAAATTATTCTACGGATTTTTTATAATGTGAAAATTGATAAGAAGGGTTAATCGAATGTCTACAAATGATGCACTTATTAAAAAAGTAGGAAGCAATATTCAGGAAAAAGCCGCTTTAATCTGGAATGTGGCAAACACGCTTGTTGGTCTTTACAAACCTCATGAGTATGGACTTGTTATTCTGCCAATGTGCCTTATTAAGCGGTTTCATGATTGCCTTTTGCCCACTCAAAAAAAAGTTTTGGAGATGGCTGAGAAGGTAAAGGATTTGCAGGTTAAAGATGGTTTTCTTACAAAGGCATCTGGCTATCAGTTTTACAACACAAGCAAGTTTACATTTGAGACTCTTCTTGCAGACAGCGCGAACATTGCAGATAACTTTGAAGATTATTTGAACGGATTTTCAGACAATGTAAAGGACATTCTTCACCGTATGAAGTTTGAGGACCAGATAAAGACTATGAAAGAAGGAAAGGTCCTTTATCAGGTTATAAGCGATTTCAATTCCACAAAAGCCGATATGAGACCAGAAAAAATTAGCGCCGTTGATATGGGCTACATCTTTGAAAATCTTGTTCAGCGTTTTTCAGAAAGTTATGACGAAGAAGCCGGAGCGCACTTTACCAGCCGTGATATTATCTATCTCATGTGTGACCTTCTTGTGAACAGCGACAAAAATGCCTTTGCTTCAGACGGAATCAATAAAACTGTTTATGACATGACCATGGGTACAAGCCAGATGCTTACCTGTATGGAAGAACGCTTGAAGCAATTTGATAAAGAAGCTGTTGTTACAAGTTTCGGTCAGGAATTCAATCCCTTTACTTTTGGAATTGCAAAGGCTGATATGCTTATTCGTGGCGGCGACCCCAACAATATGCAATTTGGCGACACTTTGAATGATGATAAATTCAACGGCTACAAATTTGATTACATTATCAGTAATCCACCGTTTGGAATTGACTGGAAAAAAGAAGCTGATGACATTGAAAAAGAAAACAAAAAAGGTTCTGCAGGCCGCTTTGGGGTAGGGCTTCCACCAAAAAGTGACGGACAGCTTTTGTTCATGCTTAATGGTGTTGCTAAACTAAAAGATCCAAATGAAAATACGCAAACGCGAGCAAGCGTTGCGGGCGGAAGGATGGCAATCATCCAGAACGGTTCAAGTCTCTTTTCTGGAGATGCGGGAAGCGGTCAGAGTGAAATCCGCCGTTACTTAATCGAAAATGACTGGCTTGATGCAATCGTTCAGCTTCCTAATGATTCCTTTTACAACACAGGAATTGCGACATACATCTGGATTATCACTAAAGATAAAGAAGAAAAGCGAGTTGGTAAAGTTCAGCTGATAGATGCCTCAAACTGTTATGAAAGCCGCCGCAAGAATATCGGTAACAAGCGTGTTGATATTACGGACAATGCAAGAAATCTTATTCTCAAAGCCTATGATGAATATTCAAAAGACAAAGTGTATGAGGAAACAACTGAAAGCGGTGCAAAACTGGTCTGCAAGTCAAAAGTTCTGGACAGTGTTGATTTGGGCTATAACAAAATCACTGTTGAAAGTCCTCTGCTTGATGAAAATGGAAATCCTGTAAAAGACAAAAAGGGGAAAACTCAGGCAGACAGCGACAAGCGTGATTTTGAAAATGTTCCCCTTGACCAGGACATAGACAAATACTTTGAGCGTGAAGTCCTTCCATACAATAAAGACGCATGGATAGACAAATCTAAGACAAAGATTGGCTATGAGATTCCTTTTACCCGAACTTTCTACGAATACAAACAGCTTGAAAAAGCCGACGACATTGCCGCCCGTATTGAAGAGCACGAAAAGAACCTTATGGAAAAACTGCGCAATTTGTTTGGGGATAAGTAAGGGAGATTAAAATGCACGGAAAAACAGAAAACACAGTTATAACATACAAAAAGACCTCAAACATAATTGAAGATGCCAGAACGATTATAAACAGTGCAAGAAGTTCTGCTGTCCGCAGTGTGGACTTTTGCCGCGTTCAGATGTACTGGAATCTTGGAAAACGTATTTTTGAAGAAGAACAGCAAGGAAAAGAACGGGCTGATTACGGCACATATCTTGTAAAGAATCTTGAAAAAGAATACGGAAGTGGATTTGGAGAAAGACAATTAGAACGCGCAAGACAGTTTTATCGCCTGTATCAAATTCCGTCTGCACTGCGGACGGAATTGAACTGACTTACGGAGCGGACAAATGAAACAAAGCGGAATAGATTGGATTGGGGAAATACATTCGAAGTGAAAAGTCGAAAAGTGAGGTGAGAAGAAATGGAACCTGAAATTGCGAATTACTATGAATCAGAAATAGCTTTTACGGAAGATTATGTTTCCGACATAAAATCCATATTTACCCAATCAAGGCAATATGCAAAAAATCATGTGAATTATGCGATGGTTTATGCCTATTGGCTTACGGGAAAAAGAATTGTCTTGCAGGAGCAGAACGGCGAAAACAGGGCGGAGTACGGAAAAGAAATTATAAAGAATCTTTCGGAAGAACTTACAAAGGAATTCGGCAAAGGCTTTTCAACGCAAAGTTTGTACAATTTCCGTATGTTCTATGAGCGATTCACAGAGCCAGAGAAATTCTCCGCAGTGTGGAGAATTTTAACTTGGAGCCATTACAAGCTGATTATGCGCGTTACGCAAAAAGAAGCTCGCGACTGGTACTGCAACGAAAGTGCGGCACAAAATTGGGACACTCGGACTTTGGAGCGGAACATCGGCTCAAAATACTATGAGAGGCTTTTGAGTTCGCAGATAAAAGAGCCTGTAATAAAAGAAATGGAGCAGAATACAAAAGAATTTCAGGACAAAAAACTTGAATTCGTAAAAAATCCATATGTGCTTGAATTCTTGGGGCTTCCGGTAAATAAAAGCTATGAAGAAAGCGACTTTGAACAGGCAATAATCGACAGCCTGCAAAATTTTTTGCTTGAAATGGGAAAAGGCTTTGCCTTTGTGGAGCGACAGAAACTTGTGCGGACGGAAACAGAAGATTTTTACATCGACCTTGTGTTTTACAATTTTTTGCTCAAATGCTTTGTACTTGTGGACTTGAAGATGAACACGCTTACTCACCGCGATGTGGGGCAGATGGATTTTTATGTTCGTATGTTTGACGACATCTACAAAAAAGAAGATGACAACCCGACCATTGGCATATTGCTTTGTTCAGAAACCGACAAAACGGTGGCGAAGTATTCTGTGCTGAACGACTCCAAGCAGATTTTTGCAAGTAAGTATCTGACACTGCTCCCGACAGAAAAAGAACTTGCGGACGAGATTGAGCGACAAAAAGAAATCTTCGCAGAAAGACACGCCCATATTGACGGAGAGAAAAGATGAAACAAAGCGGTATAGATTGGATTGGGGAAATCCCTGATGATTGGAAAATTAATCAACTTTCACAAATTGTTTCTCAGGTAAAAAATAAAAATACCGGACTTAAAGAAAATAATCTTTTATCTTTGAGTTATGGAAAGATAAAAAGAAAAAATATCAATACCAACGATGGTTTACTCCCGGCTTCATTTGACGGCTATAATATTATTACTGATGGTGACATAGTTCTCAGACTTACAGATTTGCAAAATGATCATACAAGTTTGCGTGTTGGAAGAGCGACCGAGCAAGGAATAATTACATCTGCTTATACAACTTTGCATCCTGTTGATTATGATAACTCAAAATATCTGTACTACATTTTACATTCTTTTGACTTGAAAAAAGGTTTTTACGGAATGGGTTCAGGCGTTAGACAAGGCTTGAATTATGATGAAGTAAAAACACTAAAAGTTCCTCTTCCACCAAAAGCAACTCAACAACGCATAGCCGAATATCTCGACAAAAAAGTTTCTGAGATTGATTCCATAATCGAAGAATCAAAAAAATCCATAGAAGAATACAAGGGTTGGAAACAGTCCGTAATCTTTGAAGCCGTAACAGGAAAAAACTTGAACTGCAAAAAGAAAGACAGCGGAATTGAATGGATTGGTGAAATACCGGAAAACTATAAACTTATTCGCCTAAAATTTCTTTTGAAAGAAAAATTACAATATGGAGCAAACTCTAGTGGAATTGAGTTTTCTTTAGATTTACCAAGATATATTAGAATAACTGATATAAAGGATTCTAAAACTTTGTATGATGAAAACAAACTTTCTCTGTCAGAAGAAGATGCAAAAGACTATATTTTAGATGACAATGATATTTTATTTGCACGAAGTGGAGCAACTTCTGGAAAATGTTTTATATATAAAAAGGAGATTGGTAAAGCAACTTTCGCGGGGTATTTAATTCGTGCAAAAATCGATGAAACAAAGCTTCTTCCAAATTTCCTTGTTCTTTATACAATGACAAAAGCCTATGAAGAATGGAAAAACCAAGTTTGCATTCAAGCGACGATTCAAAATATAAGTGCAGAAAAATATGTAAATCTAATCGTGCCGGTTCCTCCACTCCCAGAACAAGAATCCATCGCAAAAATGCTTGATTCAAAATGCGCTCAAATCGACAGCCTTATCACCGAAAAAGAATCGCTTATCGCAGATTTGACGGAATACAAGAAGTCACTCATTTTTGAAGTTGTCACTGGAAAAAGGAGTGTGTAAATGCCTGAAATTAATGACAAAAAAATACGCATTTTACATATCTCTGATATTCATTATTCAAGTAAGAATAAAGATGTCTTTGACAGCATGGTGAAAACACCTTTCTTGAAATTCATAAAAGAAAAAAAACAGTGAGAAGCAAATAGATATTATTTGCCTTTCAGGTGATTTAATCAATCAGGGGACTGGAGGATTTACTTCTACAGAAGAAGCATTATCTAATTTTGATAATAATTTTCTCTCTCCTTTACTGGATTCCCTTAATATTGATAAACAATCTATTTTTATCTGCCCAGGTAATCACGATGTAAACAGAGAATTAGACAAAGACACTGAAATCAAAATTAAAAATCAATTATCCTCAAATATAGAAATCAATAAAACTATAAGTGAACAAAGAAGTATTGAAGAACATGAGGGAATAAATAGAGTTCTTCCTTTTAAGAAGTATGAAGCAAATTTTTACAAAGACAATACGGATAGTACGATTTCATTTTTTGATTCATATCATTCAAGGATAATTAATAATGTAAAATTGGGTATTTTAACTGTTAACTCAGCTTGGCGTTGTTTTGATAATGATTCAAAAATAATACTTGGAATAAATCAGATTCAAAATAATTATCCAAAAATTCAAGACAATGATTTTAATATATTACTATCACATTACAAAATAGATAAATGTTCAGATATTGATACTATGACTGAAAATATAATAACAAATTTTAATTTATGTTGTTATGGTCATACACATTCATCTGGTTCTGCAACTATAATTGATTCAAGAAATAGAAAAACTGTTATTTCAGTTTCAAAAGGTCTTATACCTAGTAATTGGACTGAAGAAAATCAGAATTATGAAAATGGTTTTTCTATAATTGATATTGATTTAACTACAGATGAGATTTCTGTTACTGTTCAGCCTTATACATATTCAGGCCCAGAAAAGAATTGTTTTGTTTTAGATACACAATCTTTAGGTAAAGATGAATCTGCTCAATTTTCTCTTTCAAAACGAATTATCCATACAGAAGAAATCTTCTCAGAAACAATAAGAAAGGAGTATTCGGATTATTTATTTCAGTTTATTAATATTCAATTTGATGATTATATTAATCGCACTGTATCAGATACTCAAAATCCAGATAATAAACTCTCTTTATTTGAAGAACTAAATAAATATAGAAAGGTAGTTTTACTTGCAAACGCTGGAATGGGAAAAACTTTCGAAGCAATAAAATTATCGCAAATGATTCTAACTGATAAAAATTTTGATAATTATATACCAATATTTCTAAGGGCCAATTTATACAAAACGTCTTTTGATAATTTAGAAGAAGGCATAAAGGAACAATTAAGGCCTTTTACAAAAACAGACACTGATAAATATTATGAAGATAACATTAATGATAATATAATGTTAATCATAGACGGTCTGGACGAAGTTACAGATAAATCTAAATACAGATCTTTGATAAATGAAATAAATAGATTTGCAGCATTGTATCCTAAAATGTTTTCTTTTATTACATGTCGTACAAATCAGTTTCATAATGATTTATCTAATTATAAAGACTTTACATTAAACCCTTTAACAGATTGGGAAATTAGAGGCTATCTACAAAAGCATAAGATAAATGAAAACAAATTTTCAACAAGTTATTTTGAACTGTTTAAAAATCCATTTTTATTGAGTCTTGCAACAAATGTTTATTCACAACAAGAAGCATTTTCGAAGTTTTATAATAAATCTAAATTCTTGGAACAGTGCTGCCTTTTTCTAGCAGGAAAAAGAGATGAAGAAAAAGAATTAGATATGCCAAATATTAATTCTTTCAAATTATTCTGCGAAATTGGAAAGATTGCATTTGAAAATTTTGATAAAAATTCTTATACACACGTAGAGTTTGATGAATATTTTTCTTCTTTATTTTCTGCTAGCCAAGCTTTTGGCAAATTTAGAAATGAAATATTTGTTGTTGGACAAAATTATGAATTCAAACATCGTTTATTTAAGGAATATCTTATAGCATTTTATATGTATAAGACTTACCCATTCAGTGATGATACTTTTGATTTTTATAAGAAAATTATAAATGACGAAAGTTATTTCGAAATACTTAGCTTTGTTTCTGGAATGATAACAGATATAAAAACACAGAATATGTTCTTTGATTTTTTGCTTGAGAAAAATTTTAAGCTGTTTCTTTATTGTATTATTGTAAAAAATGATTTATCTGATCAGTTGCAGAAATTACCTTTTGAAGACTTTTCTGAATTATATATCAATATCTTTTTTAAAACATATATAAGGACTTTAAATTTGTATTTTCCAAATATAATAGACCTTTTTGATCCTACACGTGGTATTGATATTGATAAAACAATATGCTGTTATGGATGTTTTTCTGAAGACCGAAGAATGTTTTATTATTGGTTCGATAGAATATCTAATCCTTCTAAAAGAGTTTTTATAATATCCCCAAATGAGTTTCAAAAAGCTGATTTCCAACATACAGAAAACTGTAAAAACGACCAACGCACATATAGGACTAATACTATAAATTTGAGTTTATCAAGATTAGAAGGTGATTCTGCACGATATTTGGCTATGCGAGAAGTTTACACCAATTTAAAGAGAATCCTAGAAGAACATATACTAATAGAATCTGAATATATAATTTGCGAGTATGTAAATATTATAAAAAACTGCTTTAGAGAAACTTGTAACGATAATTTAGTTTCTGACATTTATAAGCATTTTGAAGAAAAATTAAACAAAGACAGCCTTTTGCCAAATGGACAAAAATGTTTTATAGCTGCTTATAATGGAATCAAAACAAATGAGTTTCTAACAAAATTATCTATACTAAAGACTCTAGATTTTGATTTAGGTATTTTCCCTTTACCAAAAAAAGATCAATTTCCAGAAATAGGGTATATTAAAGAATGTTATTCAAAAATAGAAATGAAAAAATACATAAATAATTTTTTTTATTACTCTGAAATAGCATATAAAAATATGGTTGAGAAGAACTTTAATAATTTGAAAGATTATTTTTCGCTTTATTTGGATATACCATATCAAATTGTATATAACTTGGAGACAGGAAAAAAAGACAGTTTTTATACTGGAGTCACCTACTATCACATTTCAAGCAGTGTTATTGAACATCCTTATTTGAGAAATGGTAATATTACTTATACAGATTTTTATAACGAAATGATTCAAAATACAAAAGGAATGCATTCAGCATCTTTATGCTCATCAATAATTGAAAATTTTATTCCTGGAGGTTTAGAAAACTTTCCATTTTCAAAGTATGTATATGAATTGATTCAGAAAGATATTGATAGTTTATTTAAGGATTTTAAGAGTTTTTAATTCTAGGAGTTTAATTATGTCCGACACAGAAAAACAATTTGAAAGCGACATTGAAAAATATTTAATCTCTCCTGAAGGTGGCTGGATAAAATGCATTGATGCAGGCTACCGTGCAGGAAATGCCGACGGATATGCCCTTGATATTGCAACCTTAATTGGCTTTATCCGCGATACTCAGCCAAAAGCCTGGGCTCGTTTTGAAAAAATGAACCCGACAAACACGGAACACGCCTTCTATCAGTCTTTTGAAGATGCCGTAAATAATGACGGCCTTATTTCTGTTTTACGCCACGGCTTTAAGCATCTGGGAATTGAATTCAAAGTCTGCTATTTTATGCCAGAAAACTCATTGAATCAGACGGCAACTGAGCATTACAAGCAGAATGTTTGTCATTGCATCCGCCAGTGGCATTATACGACCGAGAATAATAATTCCGTTGATATGATGCTTGCAGTAAATGGTATTCCCCTTGTAGCCATTGAATTAAAGAATCAGCTTAAAGGCCAGAGCTGTGACAATGCAAAATTACAGTGGATAAATAACCGTGATGCCAAAGAAAACTGTTTTAAGCTCAATCATCGTATTCTGGTTTACTTTTGCGTTGATTTATATAACGCTTTTATGGCTACAAAAAAGCCAATGAAAGAAGATGACTTTCTGCCATTTAATCAAGGCTCTAATGGTCCTGGTGTCGATGGTGGTGCCGGTAATCCACAAAGCATTTATAATGATTATGTCACATCATATATCTGGAAAGAGGTTTTGCAAAAGGACAAACTTCTGGATATTCTGAACAAGTTCATTCACTATGAAAACTATCAGGAAACATATATCGACGAAAATGGTGAAGAAAAAACAAAAACCGTAAAGAAGGTAATTTTTCCTCGCTATCATCAGCTTGATGTTGTTCGAAAATTGATTGCGGATGTTCGCGAAAAAGGAAGCGGCACAAATTATTTGGTTGAACATAGTGCCGGAAGTGGAAAGAGTAATAGTATTGCTTGGGTTGCTTATCGTTTGGCTTCACTTTTTGATGATAATGATAAGCCAATGTTCAATTCTGTTATCATCATTACTGACCGCAAAGTTTTGGATCAGCAGCTTCAGGAAACTGTAAGCGGCTTTGACCATACAATCGGAAGTGTTATTACAATTGATGACAAGACAGAAGTTGACGGCGAAAAGAATTCCAGGGCTCTGCGAAATGCCATCAATGATGGAAAGAGAATCATCATTACAACACTGCAGAAATTCCCTGTTATTTATGAGCAGGTTGAAGGTGTTGAAGGCAAAAAGTTTGCTGTTATTGTAGATGAAGCTCATTCAAGCCAGACTGGGGACAGTGCCAAAAAACTTAAGATTGCCCTTGCTGATAAAACTCATGCCCTCAAAGAATGGGAAGAGATAGAAGCAGAAAACGAAGAAAAGACTCCAGACAGTGAAGATGAGCTGATTAAGGAAATGACGGCTCATGGCAATCATAAAAATTTAAGTTTCTTTGCCTTTACCGCAACCCCAAAAAACAAGACATTGGAAATGTTTGGAACTCGTCAAAACGACGGAAGTTTTAAACCATTCCACGTGTATTCTATGCGGCAGGCTGTGGAAGAAGGTTTTATTATGAACGTGTTGGAAAATTACACGACATATAAAAACTGCTACAAGATTTTGCAGGAATCCAGTGACGACCCGCAGGTATTTGCTTCAAAAAGTGTAAAGCTTATAAAAAGATATGAGGAGCTTCATCCACATAACTTGCAGCAAAAATCTCAGATTATCGTTGAAACATACATGGACAGAACCCGCCATGCAATAAATGGCCGTGGTAAAATGATGGTCGTAACTGCTAGCCGATTAGCCGCTGTTCGTTACTATCATGAAATCAAACGCTATATTGAAACTCAGGCCTTAAAAGACGAAGCCTATAAGAACCTTGAAATTTTCATCGCTTTTTCTGGAAGCCTGAAAGATCCTGACGACCCAACAGAAACAGAATACACAGAAAGCGGAATGAACCGAGATCATAACGGAAGACCTGTAAGTGAAGCTCAAACAAAGAAAGTGTTCCATGACGAAGGAAACATTCTGATTGTTGCGGAAAAGTACCAGACAGGCTTTAGCGAATCCTACCTGCATACAATGATTGTAGATAAAAAACTCCGTGATGTAAAAGCTGTTCAGACTTTAAGCCGTTTGAATCGTGTTTGTGATGGAAAAGAAGACACTTATATTCTTGATTTTGTGAACACAAAAGAACAGATTCTGGAAGCCTTTCAGCCATATTTCCAGACCACAGAATTAAAAGAAGAACTTAATAAAAATCTTATTTACCAGACTCAGAAAATGCTCCGTGCATTTAAGATTTATAATGATGATGACATTAAAAATGTAACGGATATTTATCTGACTCAAAAGAAGAATCCGTCAAAGCAGGCTCTTATTACAAATGCTCTGCTTCCAGTGGTTCAGGGCTATAATGCTTTGAATCAGGAGCAAAGGTATCAATTTAGAAAACTTTTGCGGTCATTTGTAAAATGGTACAACTTTATTACTCAGATAATCCGTATGTTCTCAAAAGACATGCATAGAGAATTCCTTTTCTGTAAATATCTTGAACGACTTGTTCCTGCTGACAAAGAAACAATGATAGATATTACAAATAAAATCAAACTTGAATATTACAAACTTGAAAAAACTTTTGAGGGAAGCGTTGTACTCCAAAAAGAAAATGGAGTTCTTG
>JAEDIW010000080.1 GCA_016296655.1 Treponema sp.
CAATTCGTTGAAAAATCCCTCAAAAAGACCTAATATTACGTGATTTTATCTATAATATAACAAAGGATTCACAGGATTACTTATGAATATCTGCCTTTTTTCAAGCGAAGAAATTAACCAGCCTCTCTCCCTTAAAGATGAACGGGCTCAGCACATTGTAAAAGTTCTCCACAAAAAAGAAGGGGACACTTTTGATGCAGGAATTATTGGCGGTGCTTCAGGAATTGCAACCATTACTTCCATTTCTTCTGAAGAAAGCATTTCTTTTGAATTTAAGCCCACAGGAAGAGGAAAACCTCTTTATCCCCTTACAATGATTATTGGATTTCCACGTCCTATTCAGTTAAAAAGACTTTTCAGGGATATTGCCGGACTTGGTGTTAAAAAAGTAATTCTTGCAGGAACTGAACTTACCGAAAAATCTTATCTGGATTCAAATGTAATAAAAGACGGTTCTGCCTGCAGAATGCTTCTTGATGGAACTGTTCAGGCTGCCAGCACTCATGTTCCGGAACTTGTTGTATGCAAATCCCTTAAAGATGCAGTTGAAGAAGCTGTTTCTGCTCCAGAAAATGCCATGGCTTCCTTTATTGCGCTTGATAACCGCCGGATGACAACTTCCCTTCACGAATTTTTACAGAAAGAAGGTGCTGCTTCTATGGTTGCAGCAATTGGAAGCGAAAGAGGCTGGACAGACAAAGAACGGGACCTGCTTGAACAGTCCGGATTTACCCTTTGTTCCATGGGTTCCAGAGTCCTTAGAACCGAAACCGCAGCAACTGTTGCAGCTTCTATTATTCTGGACTCCATGGGCTTCTTAAATTAATTTAAAAAACAGAAAAAACGGTCAGCGATGGGAACCCCGCCGGAGGCGTCGACCGCAGGGAACGAAGTGGACGAGGACGATGAGCGTTAGCGAAGGGTGGACGCAGCGGCCCGGAGCGAAGCGGAGGGAGAACGCCTGTCCTTAAAGAAGATATTTTTTTATCAGAAGTTCCACGATTTTTACATTCAGCGCCGATTCTGATGTTTCTGTTGTGAAAAGCAGTTTTTCTCCGGGGAAAATTTTATTTTGAATATACAAATTAAGTTTTTTTGTAACCGAAAAACTGTATTCCTGTTCATCAAGAAGACCAAAATGCTCCCAGAAAAACTCTCTGTGGGTGCTCCGGTTCAGACAGCAAAAATCCGGGTAAAAAACTCTGTCAAATCCGTTTTCGTGAATTTCAAGGGGATACTCGTATCTGTAAGGTACATGATACCGCTGAAGTGTATCGGCTATTATGACTTCTGACTTGGATCTGACCCTTTCGCCTTTTGCCGTAAAAAACTCTCTGGAGCCGGGAATAATCCCTTTTTTTGTATACTCTTCTGCCTGCCAGAACGATGCGTACTGGTCATCCGGGAATGTTAATGGAAAAACCAGTGTTTTTGCGGATTCTGGAAGTTTTTCGAAAATTGAACAAGAGTTATGTGGAACTGAAATATCAAGAAGCTGCCGCAGAAGAAGAAGTTCTTTTTCCAGTGAGGGTTTTATCTGAAGGTTGTAACTTTTTTGTGCCAGTTGAACCAGCAGCTTTGTATTTTTTACCGAAATATAGTGTTTTTTTGAACTTCCGAAAGGGGTTTTTTTTCGGTTGTAGAATTGTACGGAATTATTGCTTTTTGAAATGCATAAAGTTCCTTCCGGCGACTGAGCCAGGCTTTTTTTAATGGAAGAAAGAGCGGATTCCAGATTTTTGATGCGACATAAAACATTTTCTTCTAAATTGTCTGGAGGAATTTTTTCAAACGGCTTCATTTTTTTACTCCTTTTGGGATTTTTACAGCCAAAAACTTTTTGAAAGGCTTAATGGCCGTAATTTTTTATACTCAGGGTGACTGCACAACCTAAAATTTTGAAAATTACGGTTCAAAAAGTTTTTTTTGAAGTTTGTTCCGTAAATTTTCAGAATGCAGTTAACTTTTAAGGATTGAAAAGGACAAATAACTGGGGATTTACGGATTTACGGGTCTATTTTTCTGACAATGACCGTAAAAACTAAAAATATTCGTTTTCAATAATGATGAAAAACGCATTTTTACGGTCATTGGGCTTTTATTTAAGGATTCAGACCGTAAAACTCACAATTATTCGTTTTTTCTGTCCCGCGCAGAGTTGTTTCTGCCGGCGGAATCTTTTTCCTCACTATTTATATTGCCAGCGAAATTGCATTTTTGACATAAAATGAAAGAATTTCTTTGAAACTGCGTCAGGGAGCGGAAAGGCGCCAAAGCCGTTACGGAACGATGCACAGTAATGCAGGCAAAAGCCGGAACTCTGCAGAGCCAGGCCAGAGGGAAGCGGAGGGAGAACGCCCTTTTTTACTGACCTTTTAATTTTTTTTTACTATAATTAATTTATGGATAACGAAACAATTAAACAGACACTTTTACAAATTCAGCCTTCTGAACTGGACTTTTCTGTAATTATGACAGGAAAGGAATCTGTTCGCGTAAACGGGCTTTATAATCCTGAAACAAGGGAAATCCTTCTTCACAATAAAAACTTCAGTTCTGACAAAAACCTGATTTATACTGCAATTCACGAATACACTCATCACCTTATTAACGAAGAAAAACTTGCTGAAAGCGGTGGTAAACTTATGGTTCAGGGACGGGTACACAATGCTGCTTTCTGGTCTAAATTCCACATGCTGCTTGAAAAAGCTGAAGAACTGGGCATTTACAAAATTGACCTGGAAGAATCTCCAGAACTCAAAGAAGTAACTGAAAAAATCCGCAAAGAATATATCGAAGTAAACGGAAAACTTATGCAGGAATTCGGCAAACTTTTAAGCAAAGCTCATGCCCTCTGCGAAAAAGCAAATATCCGCTACGAAGATTATCTTGACCGCGTTCTGTGTCTGCCACGCACCGCAGCTGCTGAAATCACTAAGGTTGGCCATGTAGAAGTAAATCCTGCAATCGGTTTTGACAACATGAAAAAAGTTGCCGCAATCAAAAAGCCGGAAGACAGAGCTGCTGCTGAAGAACAGATTCTTGCCGGAAAACCTGCTGACACCGTTGCTCAGCTTATGAAAAAGCACAAAAACGATGATCCTAAAGCAAAATTGGAAAAAGAAAGAAACCGTCTGGAAAAAACTATTGCGGCTCTTCAGCAACGGCTTCAGTTTATAGAGGAAAGCATTGAAAACCTTTAATAAAATTTTTGCCGCATCTTTTATTTCTCTTTTAACTTTGTCCGGCGGATTTGCACAGTCCGGAACTGTTGCCATGCCCTCTGCACCTGCCATGCCTTCTGTTTCTGCGCCTACCGTAGGAAACGGGTTTTATATTCCTGGAAGTGCTGGTTTTTACACCGGTCAGAAAAATGTGCCTGCTGCAACTCCTAAAGCAAGCCAGGAAGAAAAAACTGATGAAGCTTCTTTTTCTGCATCAGCAGCTAAAAAAACTGAAGTTGTTTCAGCACCTTCTTCTCCTGCTGCTCCTGTTTATAAAGATACTGCTTCATATTCTGTTCAGACCGCTCTTTCTAACATGCTTACTGCAAGTCAGATTTCGTCTATGGACCAGATGGGACTTATGGGAAACCTTTCAGGCCTTCTTGGAAAAAATAACCCGCTTCTTTCAATATCAAACGGCTCCGATCAGCTTGTTCTGAAGCAGATTCTTACACAGCTGGAAGAACTTAAAAAAAGAATGCCTGAAAATGGTGCTTCTGCTTCTGCAACTCCTGTTTCTGTAAAGGAAAAAGCACCTGAAAAAGCAGAACCTTCAGTTTTACGATTTCTTATTAACGGCTACAACGTTCTGGGAAGCTGCAAAACCATATACTTTTCAAAACCTGAAAATGACGGTTCCTTTCTGCTGACTGGGGACAGAAAATACATGGCTGATGGAAAACTCAGAGAAGAAACTTTTTATTTTCTGTTTCATGCAACTGGAATTAAAAACAGCTCTACTGTTTACTCCGTTACTCCTTCTCTTTCACAGGATTATGAAAATACTTCTTCCCTTTTTTACAAACTTTGCCAGATTTCAGATTTGACTGCTTCGAGAACGGGAAATCTTGTTACACTAAAATACAACAACGGTGTCAGAGCCGATGTCCTTATTGGCCTTGAATAACATTCTGGAGAATTAAAGTGAATTATTTACATGACGGTCTTGTTCAGCTTGGATTTGAAAAAGGTGAATTTTACGGAATTAAAACTACAGAACTTTCCCTGCTGGAAAAAAAACTTGATTCATATATTAAAGCACTTCAGGAATACAATGCCAAATTTGACCTGATTAATACTGACCAATATGACCAGATTGTAATAAAGCACATTCTGGACAGCTTAAGCGGAGCCGAAAAAGTTGCCCGTCTTGCTTCCGAAATTGCAGCCGCTTCTGGTGTTGAACCTGAAGCTCTTAATCTGGCCGATATTGGCTCTGGAGCAGGACTCCCGGGAATTCCTCTTGCGGCAGCTTTCCCTGACTTAAATTTTACTCTGGTAGAAAGAATGACAAAACGGTGCAGTTTTCTTAATCACTGTGCTTCTCTTCTGGAATTGAACAGGGTTTCCGTTGAAGAAAACCAGGCGGAGCGTCTGGAGCAGAAACGCTTTGATCTCTGCGTATTCAGAGCTTTCCGTCCTCTTGAAAAAAAGATGACTCATGTACTCCGCCGAATCCTGAAAGACGGTGGAAAACTTGCAGCATATAAGGCAAAAGCTGAAAAAATTAAGGAAGAAATGGAAGCTCTTGGATCTAACATGCCTTCATACACCGTAGAAAGTCTTACAGTTCCTTTCCTTACTGAAAATTCTGAAGAAGAAGAACGTCAGAGAAATTTAGTTATAATAGAAAAGTAATATTAAATTTCTTGAGTTTTGAATATTTTTTACCGATAATTTAACTATGGATTCTCTATCATTAATTGTAGCAATTGTAGTTGTAATTGCTTTCGCCACAATTCTTATTACATTCTCAACTCGAAAAGGTACCGGTAAGAAAAAGAAGACTAAAAACCGCACCCAGATTATCAGGGAAGCCAGCCGCAAACTCGGCCAGGATCCTCACAACCCTGAAGGCCTTTCTGCCCTTGGTGACATTTACTTTCAGGAACACACCTGGGATAAAGCCTATCAGATTTACGATACTATGCTTAGTATTGCACCAGCCCATCAGGAAATTGATCCATACACTGCTGCACTTCGTCAGGGAATCTGTGCTCTTAAATTAAACAAAATTCAGGATGCCTTCCGCGGTCTTCCTGCTGCATACAATATCAACCCTCAGAGTTTTGAGGCTAACTACCACCTTGGTCTTGCCTGCTATTTGAACAAAGAATATGAAAAGGCAATTCCATGTCTTAAAAAAGCACTTGTTATAAACGCTGAGGCTCACAATGTAACTTCAACTCTGGCTCTGGCAATGTATAAGGCTCACCACTTTAAGGAAAGTCTAGCCTTCCTTCGCCGTGCTTTGGAGGAAAACCCTGACAATAAAGAATGTCTTTTTTCTATGGCAGATGCTATGGCAGAATGCGGTTATGGCGATAAGGCCTTAAAAGTATTTACTCACCTTCGTCCAGACCCGGAATACGGTGCCCGCTCCTGTCTTTCTGCAGGTATCATTCACAGCCGTACAAATCAGTTCGAAAAAGCCATGCAGGACTTTGAAATTGGTTTAAAACATCAGGAAACTCCCTCCGACATTCTCCTTGAACTTCGTTACCGCTATGCACAGGCTTGTTTTGCCACAAAAAACATTGCTCAGGGAATCGTTCAGTTAAGGGAAATTCAGGTTATTAATCCACAGTATAAAGATGTAGGACAACTTTTATCCCGTTACTCTGAACTTAATCAGAACAAAAATCTTCAGGTTTACCTGATGAGCGGTTCCAGCGACTTTGTTGCTTTGTGCCGTAAAATTATTCTGGCTTACTATCCAAAATCTATCGTTAAAATTCAGGATATTTCAGTTCAGCCTGACCATGTAGAAATTCTTATGAATGTAGATTCAAACAAATGGGAAGATACAGAAATTTTCCGTTTCTACAGAACAACAGGTTCAATCGGTGAACTTTATGTCCGGGATTTCCAGGCAAAAGTTAACGAAAGCAAGGCTGACCGCGGTATTTGTTTTACTGCAGGTACTTTCAGTGAAGAAGCAAAAAAATATGCTGAAGGCCGTCCTATCGATCTGATTCTTAAAGAAGGTTTAATTAAACTGCTTAAAAAAGTAGATCTGTAATTCTGCTTTCTGAGTAAAACACCGGAAAGATAAAAAGGGGCTGTCCCAAAAGTAATGACCGCTACACCAAATATGGTGGTTTCGACAAGCTCAACCACCGCAATGCAAACTTATTGGACAACCCCTATTTTCTATAAACCTGCCTGAGATTATACTCAATTTTTTATGCAGGTTTTATTCCAGAAAATTATTTCTTTTCTTTAAGTTCTTTTACAAACTCGGCAATGCG
>JAEDIW010000081.1 GCA_016296655.1 Treponema sp.
CCCACGGAGGAATCGCACCAGGTCTTGACCGCCTTGTAATGCTGATGCGTCACGAAGAATCAATCCACGAAGTTATTGCATTCCCTAAAAACAATCTTGCAATGTCGCCAATGGATGAATGTCCTTCAGTTGTTGATGACAGCCAGCTTAAAGATTTGCACATTAACTGTTACGATGTAGAAGCATAGCATTGTGGGGTTAACCGCTTGAAATGGCTGCCCGAAATTTGTGTTTTTTGTACACAGGTTTGAGGGCAGCCTTTTTTTATGATGGCAGTCATTATTTAACAGGGGGTACAAAATGGCTGAAAAAGAAATGGATGAAATTTTAGTAAAATGCCTTGAAAACTATCTGCAGGAAAAAAAAGACTTTGCGCAGTATTTGAACAGCAGAAATGACAAAGTTTTTTTGCAGATATTTGCAGAAGTAAAAGAAGAAAACGATTTTATTATCAACGATGTGCAGGAAATTTTAAAAAGTGTGGATTCTGTTGAATCTCTTGCAGAACAGTCTGAAGAAGTTATCAGCAATGCATTTGAATATCTAGAAGAATATGCCGACAGTTTTATTATTTCAGCAGACAAAGAGCAGCGCAAAAAAGATGAAGCTGAATATGAAGAAATTCAGAATCTGCTGATGCTTTTTTATGATGAAGAAGATGGTTTTTCTGAGGAAAATTTTTAAGTAGTCTGAATTTTTATGGATTTTTAGAATCTGTTAGCGCTGGGAGCCCCTTGCCGACCGCAACGGAACGCAAGTGAAGTGAGGACGGTGAGCGGTAGCGAAGGGCGGACATAGCGACCCGAATGAAATGAGGGGAACAGCCTTATGCTCAAAAAAAAACCGTTCCACAAGGAAACGGTTCTGTAAAAGCAGGTTTAATTTACTTTGATGCTTTATCAGCTGCTGCGAGTGCTGCCAAAAGAGCGATGTTTGCTGCAACTCTTTTTGCATTCTTTTTGCTGTTAGCTTTTGTAGTTCTGTTATAAACTTTTTGTGGTCTGAAGCGATTTGCAAGTCTCATGGAAAAATCCTCCTTGAAAATAAGATGTGTGGCAATTATACAGAAAAAAATTAACACTGGCAATAATTTATGAAATTTTCTTAGTTTTTTGCAGGGACAGGTTATAATATATGGTGAACCTTGAAAATTTTTGCTCAGGGAATAATGAAATTTTTAGGCAAGCTTATTTGCGTATGCGGGAGGCGTTATGAAAAAAATTATTTTTTTTGCGGCTGTAGCTTTTGCTTCGGCTTCACTTTTTGCCTTTGATTTGGGCGATTTGAAGGGAACATGGCAGGATTCAAACTGGAATGCTGACTGGACTTTTACTGGGGATGGAAAAATCATACTTGCTGATTCAACTACCGGCGAAGAAGTTTTTACGTTTACAGATGAAAATGTTCAGGATTTTAAAATCGATGCAGGAAAAACTGGTTTGTCTGTAAGTTTTAAATGCAGTGAAACAGAGCGTTCTTATAAGTTTACCAAACCGATTGCTTTGAATGCTGACCTTAACATGCACATAGATCCTGAGTGGGCGGATGAAGATTACGATGTAAAGATAAAATTCAAGAAATAATTTCTGCTATACTGAAATTTTGTATGTTCTGGTAAAAATCTCTTGAATTTACAGGCTAATCTGGGATAGGTTTAGGGCACTTTAGAAAAATGAATTTGTAAGGGCTTTTTCGGGTGCTTTTCAGACAGATCTTTGGATTAGCCTTTTTTTGCTGGAGAAAGCTGATTTTTATGACAAAACTTGAGCAGTATTACAACAAGTTTAAGGAAGACCACAGGCTTACGACTCGTCATGGCATGGTTGAATTTACGGTTTCTTTGAATAAAATTCTTCAGGTTGCTGGGGAAAATAATTTGGCTGGGTGCAGGCTTGCTGATATTGGGGCTGGAACTGGCAGGTATTCGGTTGAGCTGGCCCGCAGGGGATTTGATGTAACGGCGGTTGAACTTGTAAAGCACAATCTGGACATTCTTCTTGCAAAGCATGAAAAGGTAAAATGCTGGCCTGGTGATGCCAGGGATTTGCATTTTCTTGGAGATGAAAGTTTTGATATAACTCTTGTGTTTGGGCCTATGTATCATCTTCATTCCGTGGAAGACAGGCTTAAGGCATTGAAGGAAGCAAAAAGGATTACCAGAAAGGGTGGTTTTATTTTTGTTGCCTATTATATGAATGAATACAGCATAATCAGCTACTGTTTCAAAAAAGGTATGATAAAACAGTGTATTGAAAATAAAACCTTAACGGAAGATTTTAAGGCTGTTACGACAGAAGATGACCTTTATAGTTTTACACGGCTGGAAGATGCAGACAAATTAAAAGAACTTGCTGAGTTAAAACGGATAAAAATTTTTGCACCTGACGGGCCTGCTGATTATATGCGCCGTGAACTTAATGCAATGGATGAACAGACTTTCAATTATTTTATAGAATATCAGCTTGCAACTTGTGAAAGGGCAGAACTTCTTGGGGCAAGTTCACACATTGTTGATGTTCTTCAGAAAGTTTAAATAGATTCTTCTGACCGTTTGTGATGTGCATGGTGTGGCGGCTGTGAAAAATCTTCATTGGAAATCTTCAATTGTGTAAAGTTTTACTTTTTCCTCTTTGCCACGGATTTCAGCTTCATCAACAAAAGAGAAGTCAAAATTTGCAGTTTTTTTGCCATCATTTTCTGTGTTGAGTAAATCCAGTGAAGCAGCACTTATCAGAAGATTTTTGCCGTATTGTTTGCAAAGAGATTCTATGCGGCTTGCAGTATTTACGGTGTCTCCTATAACCGTATATTCCATTCGGTCTTTAGCACCAATATTTCCTGCAAGAAGGGTTCCAGAATGTATGCCGATGCCAAAGTTAAGGATTGGCAGATTTTTGCTGGCTGCCTCACTGTTTAGTTTTGCAAGTTCCTGACGCATCTGGAGAGCTGCTTTTATGGCATCTGCAGAATGGGTTTTTGAGTCAACTGGTGCGCCAAAAATTGCCATGATTGCGTCTCCAATGTATTTGTTGATGATTCCGTTGTTTTTTGTGATGCATGTGCCTAGAGCTGTAAAATAGCGGTTTAGCAGGAAAACAACTTTTTCAGGGGGCATGTTTTCACTCATCTTTGTAAAATTTCTTATGTCGCAGAACATTATGGTTGCGCACCTTTTGTGTCCGCCAAGTTTTATACTTTGCCGCAAAAGATAGTCACGGACATGTGGATCTACAAGTTTGCCAAATGTGTCCCTCATGAATTCCTTTTCCTGAAGGGCTTGGGACATATCGTTAAAAGAGTCGCTGAGCATGCCGAATTCGTCGCTGCTTACAATTGTGTTGTCATAAATCTTGTAATCTCCGGCTTCAATTTTTTTTGCTTTTTTTATCAGTTCTGACAGAGGTTTTTTGAAAAGCATTGCCACTCGCAGTGTAAGTAGAAAAAATGTAATCAAAAAAATGAGCGTTATGAAAAAGACATGGATATCAATTTTTATGTTGTGTTTAATTTCGAGAGTTTCAAGCAGATATGCAAAATATGTTATTGGAAAAACGCTGATTGTAAAGTAAAGAACTGTAAATGTTACAGTAATTGATGGACAGATGATACCTTTTTGCCTTGAAATATTACCTTTTCTGAAATAGCGAGGAAGAACGAAATTTCTGTTTATGTTTTCAAGCGAAAAATAGCAGATTGCAAATACAAGAATTATTTCCAGAACTGTAAAGATGAGTTCTGAAAAAATCATTTCTATAGATATTACGTTGTAAGTCTGCTTTATGTAAAGAAATTCTGCCATGTTGTAGAGGCATGCAAAAATCCAGCCGCTTGCAGAAATAAGGGAATAAGCAACAGGAAGGTTTATGAGGCGGCGCTTTATTTCTTCTCGGTCATCTTTTTTGGCTGAGAGTACATAGAAAATACTCAGAGCGGTAGGAATAAAAAAGGTCATAAAAAATTTTACAGGTTCGATGAAGAAATTTTTATGTCTGAAAGCCATCAGATAGTCATGAAAGGTATTTCCTTCATGAAAGACACAGACATGGGAACAGAAAATTGTAATAGAATTTGCAACAAAAACCAAAAATCCATAGCAGATTGCAATTTTTACGAGTGTTTTTTTTGAAAGCGGCATACTTTTATTTTATCACGGGTTATCTTAAAAATCTGTATTTTCTTATTTATGGGCATTCGTCGCCTGCTCAATTTTCTTCTGTCTGAAAAGCTTGCAAACAAAACCTATGCCACCAGGCTTTCCTCCCTGTCCATTTTTTGAGATTCTGCTTTTTGTGTAAAAATCGAAACTCTTCTATTCAATCACCCACTCAGTAAGCTGTTTTTCTGTGCTGGAATAGTTCACGCCCACTTTTACGATTTTGCGTCCGTCGTTTTTGTAGGCGATTGGAAGACAGCTCTCGTAAAGTCCGAATTTTACTTCGTCTTTCTAACTCAAATTAACTTTTAATCAGATTAATTATCTTTGTTTGTGGCCATAACTTATTTGGATAGATAGAAAATTCAGTTTTATGTTTCCTTATAATTCGAACAGGTTTATCCAGTGAATTATCGTAAACATGTAAAATATCGCATAATTCAATTAATTTTTTAATGTTAGAGATTGAACTATAATATCGACTTATAATTTTATCTTTTGGGACTTCATGCCCACCGGATGCGACTCTGGCATTTACACGTTCAACATTGATTTTAGGATCTGCGGTTAGAACAAATCCGCATTTGTATAAGTACCGACAATATCGAAAAATTGAGTTATTGTACTTTTTCCAGAGCCATTTGGTCCAGCAATAACAAGAATTATAGGCTTGCGTTCGGATGGAGTCATAGTTTATCTCAAAGTTACAGTTTTTGAAGTGGTATCATATCTGGCAACAGGTTTGTTGCAAATTTTAGCTTTTTGAAGGGCAGCCTGAACAGCTTTTTCCGCTCTTGTATCCATTTCAATATCATTAGCAGTAAGAATCTGTTTCTTTGATTTTGAATCTACAACTGTAACGACAGTATCAATGTTTCCAATTTTTACAGTTACTTGTTTCATATTATGTCTCTATCTTTGATTATAATAACATTATAACAATTCTACCGTCGGTATTCTGTGCTTTTTACCGAGTAAAATTTCCTTCCTTCTATTCAATCACCCACTCAGTAAGCTGCTTTTGTTCACTGGAATAGTTTACGCCAACTTTTACAATTTTTCGTCCGTCGTTTTTGTAGGCGATTGGGTAATCCTTGCTGTTTATCTGTTCAAGGGCTTCTTTTGCAGAGCCGTCCATTTTGAACTCAAAAATGTAGATTGCGTCTTTTTGCCACACAACTGCATCGCTTCTGCCTTTGCCGTTTTGCACTTCGCACAGAACAAACTCGCCCATCAGTTTAAAAATGAGCCAGATAAAGGCCTGACAGTTCAACTCGTATTGCTTTTGATTCGTCTGTTTTGGAGCGGCGGCGAAGATGTTGTTGATGCGCTCCATAAATTCGTTTACTTTGCCAGCGCGAAGTTCACGAATAAAATTCAGCACCTGGATATTGTCAGAATTATGCGTGTAGCCTGCGTAAAGCGGAAGAAGCCGCTCATAAAGTCCGAATTTTACTTCTTCGTTTGGAACTCCAAGGAAAAAACTTCGGAATTCTTTGTCGTAATCTTTTATGGTTACATAGCCTGTCTGATAAAGCATTGGAAGCGGCTCGCTGGAAGTCAGGCGGTAATTTTCAAGGGTACGAATACTTACTTCAACGCCTTCTTCCAAAGATTTGTAGTCAAAATCAGAATCAAGCATCATTTTTGTAAGGAAAGTCGGCGTTCCTGTTGCAAACCAATAGCTTCCAAAATTCAAGTCAGAAAATGCTTTCAAAAGGCTGAATGGATTGTAAATGTCTGTCTGAACATCCTGCGAAAAATGGTAGCCGTCGTAATTCTTTTTAAGTTCCGCAATACATTCTTCTTTTGAATATCCGTTTTTTTCTGCCATTGCTTCAATTTCAGGTGCAAAATTAACTTCCAATTCTTCTTGCGAAATTCCGCAGATTGCAGAGTATTTTTCGGAAAGGGAAATGTCGTTCAGGTTATTCAAATCAGAAAAAATGCTCACTTTGTCAAAACGGGTTACGCCTGTAATGAAGACAAACTGGAGGTGGGCATCCTCGCCTTTGAGTACGCCGTAAAAAGTTTTTAAGATTTTTCTGAAAGCGTCTACAAGGTTCTGGTCGTCAATGGCGTTTAAAAGCGGCTTGTCGTATTCGTCCACAAGGACAACCGCCTGCAAACCTGTTTTTTCGTGAGCCTGCTGTAAAAGGTTACTGAAACGGTCAGCTGGACTTAAGGCATTTGGATTTCTTACGCCGTAGATTTTTTCGTAGGAATCAAGTTTTAAGCCAAGAGAAGCCCTGAAATTTTCTT
>JAEDIW010000082.1 GCA_016296655.1 Treponema sp.
CCTTGCCACTCCTGCGTCGTGGCAAGGATTGGAAGGGCTGGCGAAGCCAGTTCCGGAGCGTAGCGAAGGAATGTAGGCGCTTTGACGCCGGAACCCTGAAAAGCCTGTTTTTTTGTTGCTGAGCGAATGCGAAGCAACAAAAAAGCCACCCAAAATATAAAAAAACTTAAAACTTGAAATCTGTCTAATGCAGATGCCAGGCTACATTTCTGCATGACAGACCAAAGCTTATTGGGCAGGTTCATTGTATTCTGGTTCAGATTCTGCTGCTATAAGAGCTGCTTTTGCCAAATCTGAAACATAGCTGGTTTTTTCTGCTTTTTGCCGCGTGGTTGCAGCAAATTTTAGAATTTCGTTTGTTTTTTCTTTTTTTTCATTGCGGAGGTTCAGCAGAGCCTTTGCTTTTTCCATTATTTCATTTGTCTGCTGCTCTGTTGTCTTGAGTACGGCAGATATGCTTTCCTGCGTTGCATTGCAGAAATTTTCAAGCGTAGTGAAAGTCTGCATGAGCTGCTTTGCGCGTTTTTCGCCTACATGAGGAAGTTCGCAGAAAATGCTTACCGTGTTTTCTTTTGTGCGCAGATTCTGGTTTCTGCTTGTTGCAAATCGGTGGGTTTCATCGCGGATGCGTTGCAAAAGCCTCAAGGCATCGCTGCGTTTTGGCAGAGAAACCGGCACACTGTCATTTGGCCTGTAAATTTCTTCATCGCGTTTGGCAAGTCCTGCAATCGGTATGCTAAGATTCAGAGATTGGAGTACGCCTTTTACGGCATTTACTTGACCGATGCCTCCGTCAATCAGAATCAAATCTGGAAGTTCTGCATTTTCATTTACAAGCCGTGTGTACCGTCTGGCTGTAGCTTCGCGCATGGACTGGAAGTCGTCTATAATTCCATTTGTAGTTCTTAGCCTGAAATATTTGTAGTTTTTTTTGTCTGGGTTTCCGTTGTAAAAGCTTATGAGGCTTGCAACTGGGAATTTTCCGCCGATATGGGCGATGTCAAAGCCTTCAATCCTTAGAGGCAGTTTTTCAAGCCCCAAAACCTGCTGAAGCTCCTGTAGTGCAGGAATATCTCCTCGATCCCTGAGTCTGCGGATAATGTCTTCGTGCGCATTTTCAAATGCCATGTTCATGGCTGCTGTATGACGGGCTGCATTTTCCATGGTGCTGCAGACTAAACTTATTTTTGTATTTGCCTGAAGTTCTTCAGTCATCCACCGTGTTATAAGGTCAAGTCCGTCTTTTGTCGGTACAAAAATCTGTGGAGGGATTTCCTCTTTTGAAGTGTAATAAGCCTGCAGGAATTCTGGAATCAAGTCTGTATCTTCGTTCAGGCTTACGGTTCTGTAATTATCTCGTCCAAGCAGTTTGCCACTGCGCATTTTCAGCACTGTAAAGCTTACAAGTTCGCCTTCGCGGTAATGTGCAATGTAATCCCTGTCATTCATGTCGAAGTCTTCGACTATGTTCTGATTCTGCATGACGTTCAGAGCCGCAATTCCGTCGCGAAGTCTTGCAGCTTTTTCAAAATTCAGTTCCTTTGCGGCTTTCTTCATTTCTTCCTGCAGATGCCGAACTGTTTCTTCGCCTTTTCCCTCAAGGAGCTGGAAAATTTCTCCGAAAAATTCCTTATAGGACTGTTCTGAAATTTTTGAACAGCATGGGGCTTTGCATCGGCCTATGTGATAGTACATGCATGGAGCTTCGCGCTTCTTGAATTTTTTGCAATGCCTGAGAGGGTAGAGCCTGTAAAGGGTTTCTATGAATGTGTCCAATGCTCCTACGTCTGGAAACGGGCCGAAATAGGTTGAGCCGTCGTGAACTACGCTGCGGGTTTTGAAAAGACGTGGAAATTGTTCCTTCGTAATTCGTAAAACGGGGTATGATTTGCCGTCTTTCAGATTTATGTTGTACTTTGGTGTATAATTTTTAATGAGGTTGTTTTCAAGCAGAAAGGCTTCGTATTCGTTTGCCGTCTTGATGTATTCTATGCTCTGCGCATGGGAAATGAGCAGTCGGGTTTTTATGTCTTTGTTCCCTGAAAAATACGAAGACAGCCGGTTTTTCAAATTTTTTGCTTTACCGACGTAAATGACGGTTCCCTCTGGATTCCGCCACAGATATACTCCGCTGGAGGATGGGGCTTTTAATGCGGTTTGATGTAATGTTTCGCGTACCGTGTTTGTGCTCATAGAATAGATTATATGAAAAAAATACAGATTTTTTTAGCTGTTTGTCTACTGTTCCTGGTCGATTTTGTCTTTGCATCGTCAAAATCTCTTAATTTAGGCGGAAAGGACGGCTGGAATAATATTGAAAAGATGGAAGGCGTTGCAACTGGCAAGGGGCGCTTCGGCTATCCAAGCATTCAGCTCAAGAAGAATTCCCCTGAAGTTTCCGATTTTACGGACATGCTTCTGCATTTTGAAGACAGTTCGATGATTGATTCTACTGGGAATTACAGGGTTTCAGCTAATGACTTTATTTTTACAGATGACTGTGCATTTGGCAATGGAGCAGCATTGAGCAGGGGAACAGGAAGAGGCATGCTTCTTGAAGGCCGGAAAGGAACAATGTTTGGCAGTGGCGGAAGAATCGGTTCTTTTTCAATAGAGTTCTGGCTTGCTCCGTCAATTGCTGAAAACGGTGAACGATTTTTTTCATGGCGTTCATCAAAAGCCAGCGGGGACTATCCTGTATATCAGACGATTACGGCAACATTTTTTAACAATCATATTGAATGGCGGTTTGCCAATGTTTTTGAAGGCTATGCAAAAAACAATGGAGAAGTTCTGCTTGCAGGAACAACTACTATAATTCCTGACACATGGACACGGCATTGTATAAGCTATAACGAAGAAAACGGTCTTCTGGAATATACTGTAAACGGCGTTACAGAAGCTTTGGAATATCTGACTTCTACAGGGCATGAAGGAGGCGATATTTTTCAGATGGTTTTGGGAGTTCCGGCTGCGGTTTCCCTGTGTCCGCAGTTTACCGGCCGTGTTGATGATTTTAGAATTGAAAAAAAAATGAGCGGTGAAGCTGCTTTAGTTTCCGCTCCCAATTCTGTAAAGAAAGATTTTGAAAAATACAGGCTGACTGGCGGAAAGTTTATTACTAAACCCATTTATGTAATGCAAGGTTCTGTGCTTAATTCGATTGATGCAATAATGAATGTGCCTGAACAGACAGCCGTTCAGCTTTATATCCGTGGAGGCGACAATTATTTTGGCTGGACTGATTCGGAGCCAGCCTGGATTCCTGTTGAAATCGGCACAATCAAGACAAAAATTTCCGGCAGTTTTTTTCAGTTTGCCGCAGAACTTTTGCCTGACGGGGGCGGAACTGTAAGTCCTTCAATTACGCAGATTACATTGAACTACAACGAAGTTTCTCCACCTCTGCCACCTTTTTTTGTTAAGGCTGAACCTGGAGATTCTTCTGTAAAGATTTCATGGGCTTATTCTACAGACGAAACTGCCGGCGGATATTATATTTATTATGGCCGGCGTCCCGGAGAATATCTTGGACGGTTTGCTGCTGAAGGACCTTCGCCTTTGAATGTGGGCAAGGCAAATTCAGTTACATTGACCGGTCTGGAAAACGGTTCTTTGTATTATTTTGCCATAGCAGCATATTCGGGTTATGATGAAAGAGTAACAGGTCCTCTTTCCAAAGAGGTTTTTGCACGTCCAAAACGGAAGTAAAATTTGGAGTTTTTATGACAGAAAATGAAATTGTCCTTAACAGAGCTGATTCTGCTGTAATTGCACGAGATTACTATCTTGCTGCCCGTCTGTATAAATCACTGCTTACAAAGCAGCCTGGAGATGAAGTTCTTCTGGCCCGTCTTGGAAATCTTTATGTAAAAAGCGGAAAAGATGATGATGCCATGCCTTATTTTCAGAAAATAATTGACTCAAATCCAGAAAATATAGATGCGCTGGTTGCAATGGGCGGAATTTTCCGCAGGACAAAAGAGTATGAAAAATCGATTGAAGTTCTGGAAAAGGCCATTGCTGCAGGAGCTCATGATCCTCAAATTAACTATAATATCGGCTTTACTTATAAATTCATGGGGCAGTATGACAAGGCTATTGAATATTTCCGTTCTGTAGTTGACGAAAATCCGAATGACGTTCTTGCTTACAACCACATTGGAACTATTCTGGCAATGAGCAAAAATCATGAAGAAGCAATAAATGCCTACAAAAAAGGCCTGAATATAGACCCGAATCATCCTGTCCTGCATTTAAACATGGCGAAAAGCTTCGAAGCCTTGAACCAGAATGAAAATGCAGCTGCTTCGTACAAGGCCGCCTTGCGTTCAAAGCCTGGCTGGACAGAAGCAATTGAATGTTATACAAAGCTTTTGCTGAGTACCCGGCATCGCAAGACCGCTGAACGGCTTGTAAGCCAGACTTTGGGGCTGAATCCTCGTAATGCAGAGCTTTACATTTTGTTGGGAAACTGCCTTGCGGCTCAAAGTGATTTTAAGGGTGCTTTGGATTCTTACCAGAAAGCGCTTAGTGTTTCGCCGGATTCAAAAAATGCCATTTCCGGCATGGCTGTGATGAGCGAAAAACTTGGAAGAAATGCGGATTCTCTGGAATTTGCACAGAAACTTGAGCAGCTGGAGCCGGAAAATCTTGATTATCTGAAGCAGTATGCTGACATTCTTTTATCTTCCAATCACTTTGATGCAGCTTTAAAACGGATAAATAACGTTTTGCATCGTGAACCCAAGAGTCTTCCAGCATTGAATCTTTTAGGTCAGTATTATCTGTGTACGGAAAACGATTCCAAAGCTGATTCTGTATATCGCGACATTGAGTCGATAAATCCTGCATACGTTGAGCATTACCGTGATGCAGCTATGAGATGCCGTCAGATTGGCAATGTTGCAAAAGCACAGCGTTATGTTTCAAAATATCTTGAAGCAAAACCAGAAGATCCGGCAGGTCTTTTAGTATATGCTATGCTCACTGAGCTTTCAGGTGCAAAGAATTCTACATTGGCAGCTTACAATAAGGTTTTAAAATATGACCGTTATAATGCAGTTGCTCTTGAAGCTGTAAAACGGCTGAAAAAGGAAATTGCTGAAAAAGCTGCTCTCATGGAAGAACTTGAAAAATCCCGGCAAAATGATTTTTCTGAAGACCTTTCTGAAGTTGCACTGGATATTGATGATGAGCAGTTTGAAGAATCTGAAAAAGATGAAAATTCAGAAAAAGCAGGCGATGATTTTGATCTTGATGTCTGGGAAAGTGAGCAGAACATGGAAGTTGAAGAAGAAAATGACGATTCCATGCTTGATTTTGCTGATGAAAACCTTGATATGCCTGAAAAGCAGCCGGTTTCTTTGGATGATCTTGTAAATGCTGACAAACCACTTGAACCAGATTTACGGTCTGCAGGCAAAACAGGAGGGTTTAATAAAGAACCTTCTGGATATGGGCTTCCTCAGATGGAAGAATTTGATGACGATGATTTGTTCAATCCTCCGCAGAATCAGATGCCTCAGGGGAGAAAGTTACCGCAGGTTGACAACTCTATGGGGCGAAATGTTCCTGATTTTTCTGAAGAAGCAAATGACAGCCGGAAAATCTCTGATGTTCCGCAGGATTTAAAGAATTTACTTGATAAAGTTCAGCAGGAATCTGAAGATGTTCTGAAACAGGCTGAGCGGGCCGCAAAAAAGGCCGAAAAATCTGCAAAAGATGCTGCAAGAACCGCAGACGAACTTTCTAGAATACTTGACGAACATGAAAATAAAGCCCAGTCAGCCGAGGACATGGGCGAACCGAGCGACGCTGTGGAAGAACCAGCCGAGGACATGGGCGAACCGAGCGACGCTATGGAAGAACCAGCCGAGGACAAGGCCGAACCAGCCAACGCTGTGGAAGAACCAGCCGAGGACAAGGCCGAACCGACCGACGCTGTGGAAGAACCAGCCGAGGACATGGGCGAATCAACCGACGCTGTGGAAGAACTGGCCGAGGACATGGCCGAACCGAGCGACGCTATGGAAGAACTGGCCGAGGACATGGGCGAATCGACCGACGCTGTGGGCGAACTGGCCGAGGACATGGCCGAATCGACCGACGCTGTTGGCGAACTGGCCGAGGACATGGCCGAACCGACCGACGCAGTTGGAGAACTGGCCGGGGACATGGGCGAATCAACCGACGCTGTGGGCGAACTGGCCGAGGACAAGGCCGACCCAGCCAACGCAGTGGAAGAACTGGCTGAGGATATAGCCGACCCAGCCGACGCTGTGGAAGAGCTGGCCGAGGGCATGGAAGAACCGACCGACGCAGTGGAAGAACCAGCCGAGGACATGGCCGACCCAGCCGACGCTATGGGTGAACTGGCCGAGGACATGGG
>JAEDIW010000083.1 GCA_016296655.1 Treponema sp.
CTTTAGGTAAGATAAAGCCGCGCTATTTTAGCGGTTTTATCTTACACTCCCTTAAAAACACCGTGTTAGCGGCAGCGCAAGGATGCGCTGAATCCAAGTTTATGAAGTGCAGCGCACGAAATAAACTTGAGTGATAAAAATTACATGGAAGTAATTTTTATCACATCTCCCTTATTCTTACTTATTTTATAAGCTTTCAGCAGTTGTCTTAAAACTTACAATAATAAGTTTATTGATAAACAGTCAAAAAATCATCATGAATTATGCTTTTTTTTATAAATTTGTGCATTATTTGTATGAATTTTCCTGTTAGTTCTTATCCTACTTATCTAGTAGGTATATATATAATACATTGGCATAGGCAGCCTGTCAATAGCCAGTAAACAGAATTTTTGAGTGAAAACATAATTAAAAATTTTGGAGTTATAAAAAAAGTTCTTGACAAGTGAACGCTTGCTCACTAAACTACAGATAATTAGTGAACAACTGCTCACCAATTATCTGAAAAGTGCCGAATCCGTGCGGCAAGGATTGGAGCGGTGCCGGAGGCAAACAAACGCGAAAGCGTTTGGTCGAAGGCGAAAGCCGTAGCCGCGCAAAGCCTGATTTTTGCCATGCGAAACACAGTGGAGCAGGGCAAAAAGCCGCCCATATAAAAAAGGAAAAAATTATTTTATTAACAGAGGTTTTATGAAAAAAGTCGTGATTTATTTTTCCATGACGGAAAACACAGCGTATGTTGCAAAAAAAATTGCACAATTGACAGGAGCAGACTTGCTCAGTGTTGAACCAGTAAAAAATTATCCGAAAAAGGGGCCGTTAAAGTATTTTTTTGGCGGAATGCATGCAACAAGGGGCATAAATCCTGAACTCAAGCCTTATGACTTTGACAGTTCACTGTATGATACGGTCATTTTTGCATCTCCAGTCTGGGCTTTTCAGGTTGCACCTCCAGTAAAATCTTTCGTCGAACAGAACAAGGAAAACCTTAAGGGTAAAAAATTTGCCCTTTACACAGGATACAGAGGCAATGGGGCTGTAAAAGCTGCAGAAAATTTTGCAAAATTTCTGGGTATTGAGAAATTCGAAAAGCATTTGTTCTTGACCGACCCTTTGCAATGGGCATCTCCCAAAAAAGAGGCAAAAATTGAAGAATTCTGCAAAAGCATGATTTAAAACCTGACTGGATAAAGAATATTGATTTCTTCTGCACGGCAGGGCTGAAAAACCATAAAAGCGGAAATTTAAACCGTAATATACCACAGTATGGAAAGATTTTCCGCCTTTGGCATATTTTTTTTCGTATTTTTTTTCATTGTCTACAGAGTTTTTTTTTGCTATTCTTTATTATATGGCAGAGACTTTTAAATATTTTGACGAAACTGACAGTCCTGAAATTCTCATTCAGTCTTTTTTTAAGGAATTTGACGAATACAAGGAAGATGAACAGAGCCGCATCACCAATGCATGGAATTTTCTTGTGGAAAAAACCAGCAGTTTTAAGCGTGACTGCGGAAAACCGTTTTATTTGCATCCGCTGAGAGTTGCTTCAATTCTTGCAGAAAGTAAAATGGATGCAGACTGCATAATTGCAGGACTTTTTCATTCTTTGCCAGAAGAATCAGGCATCACGCTGGAATATATTCAAAATGAATTTGGAAAAACAGTTGCTTCGCTTGTAGCAGGGACTACAAAAATTACTAATTTAAATATTGCAAACAAAACTCTGCAACAGGCTGATTCAATCAGAAAAATGCTTTTTGCAATGGTTGATGACGTGAGGATTATTCTGATTAAACTTTCTGACCGCCTGGACAGAATGCGCAATTTGAAATCTGTGAAACCTGAAGCCCAACGTGCTATTGCGCAGGAAGTTCTGGACATCTGGGCACCTTTGGCAGACCGATTTGGTATGTCAAATGTAAAAAATGAAATGGAAGACCTCAGCCTCAAGTATTCAAATCCTGATGTTTTTCAGCAGATAAAGGCAATTGTTTCGCAAAAAAAGAATGAACGTTCCCAATACCTTGAAAAAGCCGTTCAAGCCATTCAAAAATCGGCAGTAAAAGCAGGAATTGATGTTACGATAACAAGCCGTGCAAAACATTTTTATTCGATTTATCAGAAAATGCGCAAACGCAACAAAGAAGCTAGTGAACTTTTTGACCTGCTTGCATTGCGGATAATCTGCCATACGGAATCTGAATGTTATACTCTTGTGGGTATTGTTCATGGTTTGTGGAAACCGCTGGATGGGCGTTTTAAGGACTATATTGCAATGCCTAAGTCCAACGGCTATCAGTCTTTGCATACGACAGTAATGTGCGAAGGCAAACCGCTTGAAATTCAGATTAGAACAGAAAAAATGCATTCCATTGCCGAACATGGTGTTGCAAGCCATTGGCTCTACAAAAAAGGCCTGAATCATGACATGGTAAATGCCAGCAACCTTACAATTGTAAACCAGCTGAAAGAACTGAAAGACAATCATGTTACGGATGAAGCATTTTTCCATGCCTTGAAAGACGAACTTTTAGGCGACTCCATTTTTGTTTTTACTCCAAAAGGCGAAGTTGTTGAACTGCCTATGGATTCAACAGCTATTGACTTTGCCTACAAAGTTCATTCCGCCATTGGAGAAAAAATTGTCGGTGCAAAGGCTGATGGAAAAATCATTCCGCTGTCTACACCGCTGAAAAACACCCAGATTATTGAAATTTTGACAAATCCGCAGGCTCATCCGACAGAAAATCAGCTTGCATTTGTAAAAACCCAGAAAGCAAGGAGCAAAATCCGCTCATGGCTTGTTCAGAACAACCCGGAATTTGAAGATGCCTCCGTTCATGCAAAACTTGTAGAAGCTGCTGCTCCTTCGCCCAAAAAACTGAGGGTTCATAAAAAATCAGCACTTTCTGGCGGAGATTTTGCAAGCAGACATGGCACAGGCAGAATCAGAATTGGCAAAACAACAAATTTCCTCATAAATATTGCGAAATGCTGCAATCCTGTTTATCCAGATCCGATTGTGGGCTATGTTTCCAACGGACGCGGTGTAATTGTCCACAGGGCAGACTGTCTCATGTTCCAGAGAATTTTTAATGTTGAAAACCGAACAATCGAAGTTTTCTGGGAAGAAACAGAGGAAAATGAAAAAGCTGACAAAAAAAAGGCAAAAAATTCAAAAGATAAGGACTCAAAAAAAGAAAATTCAAAGAGCGAAAAAAAATAACAATGCCCTGGCAATACATTTAAGTTAGTGGTCTTGGGAAAAATAATCTGCAAAAATATGGCTGTTTCTATTTTTCAGAAGGTTTGCCAGCTGCAAAATCCGAAAAATCAAGAAAATGCAGTCTGCAAAGCAACGGATTTACCAGCAGCCTGAAAATGCCGGCAAGGAAAGCTCCTGAAGTATCTGCCATCCAGTCAAAAATTGAACAGCTGCGGCCTGGAACAAAAGACTGATGCAGTTCATCGATTATGCCATAAGCACTTACAATTGCAACTACCGCAAGCAAAAATTCAACAGGTTTTCTGCTCCATTTTTTAGGGCTGAACCAGAAAGTCCATGCAAATGCAAGGCCACCGAAGCATATAAAATGCACGAATTTGTCGGAATTTTCAAAATCTGGCATCATAAGCCTTTCCTGGCTAGAAAGATACCAGCTTACCGCCATTATAAAAATTGCAGGAAATCTTAATAAAAAACTTCTCAGAGTATTTTTAATTTTCATCTACGAAACTCTCCATATCTGTAAAATGTGTTTTTTTAACACCTTATTCAGCTGAAACTTCGCCAATAAAATATAAAAGCCTCGGACGACCGTCCGTTTCATAATCAACTTCTGTCTTTAGAAAATTCTGCGTTTCCAGATAATTCAGATACTTATGAACTGTGACTCTTGAAAGTCCAACCTCTTTTGCAAGTTCTGAACCAGAAAATTTCTTTCCCCTATGCTCTGTCAAATAATTTTTGATGACTTCCAGAGTTCTGCCTTGTATGCCTTTTATATACTGCTCAGAATTCATGTTTTCCTGCATACTGAATAATTCATCGGCTTCCTTTTGAGAAAGGGGTAAAAGCATTTTTTCATGCATTTTCTGCTTAAAAAAGAATTTGTCCAAAGCCTGTGTAAATCGCCTGTATTCAAACGGTTTTACAAGATAATCCAAAGCCCCCAGCTGCAAGGCTTTTTCCATGCTTGCAAAATCATTTGCTGCCGTTACAAGAATTACATCAGATGAAATATTTTTACTGCGGATTGTTTTTAAAAATTCAAACCCGTTCAAACGTGGCATATAAACATCCAGTAAAATAAGAGAAACTTGATTTGATGTCAGGTAGGTCAAGGCTTCTGAACCGTTATGAAAAGATTTTATCGAATTTATTCTGCCGTCTTTTTCCAAATAACGTTTGTTTATTTCACAAACCATTGGATCGTCTTCAATAATAATAGCTGTAATCATTGTTCCTTTTCTCCGGCTATATTTTCTGGCGATGAAACCCAGCGTTTTTGATTTATTCTGATTGAAATTGATGTTCCTTCGCCAACGGCGCTGTCAATTTCAATAATTCCCTTACAGTTTTTTATAATTGTGTTTACAGAATCAAGGCCTATTCCATGATTTTCTTTTTTCTCAGTCTTTGTGCTAAATCCCCGCTCAAAAATTCTATCCTGAATTTCAGCAGGAACTCCACAACCGTTATCATCAACATTTATCCGAAGACATGAATCATCGGAATTAATAAACAGCTTTATTTCCCCAGCCATCTTAGCAGATTTTGTTGCTTCAATGGAATTTTCAAGCAGATTTCCAAGAATGACTGTAAGCTGTGACGTACTCAAATAAGAATTATGTCTCTCCAGAAAACTGGATTTTTCAAGAAGTAAATCTACTCCCTGCTCTTTGGCTTCATTTGTCTTTCCAAGAATCAAAGCAGCTATAGTCTTGTTCTGAATATTCTTAATTACCGCATTTTGAGAAGTTTGTAAAGAATTAAAATGCGTTATGTAATCCATTGCAAGCTGATATTCCTCAAGCTGAAGCATACCAAGAAGTATATGCATTTCATTTTTAAAATTGTGCATATTGGAGCGAAGTGCTTCAACAACAAACCTGAATCCTGTCAGTTCTTCTGCCATGTTTTTCAATGTAGTATGATTTCGGATTATGGCTACAGCACCTATAACATTGTCATATTCTTTTAATGGTACAAAATTTATAATCAGGCTGTTTTTTCCAGCTGACTGAGGAATGTTATGCTCTGCAATTCCTGATTCAAGAACTGAAATCAAATTCATGCAGATATTCAATTCTTTCAGGCTTCTTCCTTCGTAATTTTCATTTTTTTTCAAGTTAAAAAGTTTTTTTGCACTTTCCGTACAAACTGTGATATTTCCGGCTAAATCAATTGAAATAAGGCCTTCTTCCAGATTATCCAGAATTTTTGTCTTGCGGCTGAAAAGCTTTGCAAAAGATTCTGGTTCATACCCCATAAGACTTTTGCGGATTTTTGAAAATATAAAATATGAAGTTGAAATTGTCGTAAAAATCGTTGCCAGAACAATCAAAAAATAGCGAAGAATATATGACTGGTTCAGTAGGTGCAGAGTTTTCAACGAAATTCCGACAATCGCATATCCGTAGATTACACCACTTTCAGTTTTTATGGAAACAAACGAGCACAGCTGCTTTACAGGTCTTCCCTTTCGGTCTTTTCCAATTTCAATAATCTGCGTCTGAATTTTTTTATTGTTCAGCGGAAGAATCGGAATTTCTGTTTCCTCTGGGATTCCGGCATAATGGTAAAGGCAAATCCGCCTTGTATCGATTATTGTAATGCTGTCTATGGTTGAAGAATTTTTTACAATGTTATCCAGATAAGAAATCAATTTTGTAGTTGCCATTTTTGAAACAAGAGCGTCATAAATTATGTAATTTTCTGCGAGGCTGTTTGCCATATTTTCACAATTAGAAATCAGAATATTTTTTGTACGCTCAAGATTTGTTGAAAGAATTATTATAGAAACAAGACTGATTGTAACGATGGAAATTGCTGCATTTACAATAAAAATCTGGAAAAACAACGGGCCTGCTTTTATTCTTGAGAAAAACCTGAGGATTTTTAACTTACAAAACTTACAAAACTTTAAAAAATTTACAAACACTATGATTCCTGTATTTGTAAATTATACTTGAAAAACAGTAAAAGTCATTAAACTTATTTGACTTTTTTCAGGGTGTAACAAAAACTTTGCCTGAGAGAGCGTCAAAGTTTTTTTCACAAGTTTGCGTTGCAAACTTCCCTATTTATTGCACATTCTCATTACATTGCGAATGTGCCTAAAAAGTCAAATCGGAAATTGAGA
>JAEDIW010000084.1 GCA_016296655.1 Treponema sp.
AATCAGTCCTTAAAATCAGCCTAGCTAAAGTGTCCAATAATTGGGGTGCACTTCACTTTTGGGACAGCCCTTCCTTTTTTATGGGAGGCAGACTGACCTGAAAAAAAGCCGATAAACCAGGCCCGTGCTGGACAGCCTGCGCAGCAGTCCCGGAACGAAGCAAAGCGAAGTGCAGGGATGAGCCGCCAAGACGGCGAAGCTGGGAAGGACGGTTGCCGGACAAGTCCGCCCCAAAATACAAAGAATCAAGGCATGTTCCACTTAAAGCCTTGTCGCTGCAGTTTTTAATTTTTTGTTAAATCTTGAATACGACCGGTCAAGGCACGCTTCGCTCAAGGCCTTGACTCGCTCGTTTTCAGGGGTTGTATTAACCCCTGAATAAAAAAAAAGAAAAAAGTGTAGTTGACATTGACAGACTTTTTGCCGATATTTTAAGTATGGCAGATAAATTTTCAGGCAAAAGCTTTTTACAGCGCATTATAGACTCTTTTTTGGGTTCCAGCGACCCGGAAGTCATAAAGAAAAAACATTTAAAGTCCATTGCAAAAGATTTGGCAAAGCAACATTCAAATTTTTACAAATTTTCTTCAGATGAAGTTCAGCCGGCATTACCAAAACTTTTCTGGCAGATTTATAAAATCATTTCTCCAGCACAAACTTTTTTGCAGACACTCGCAAATCCTGCAACGCTAAAGAATCAGCTTGTTACTTCATCACTTTCTGAAGCACAGCTTAATCTGGTTAATGAAATTTCAGAACAGGCAGTTCGTGATAAAGCTAAAACGGTGCCTGTTGAACAGCTTACAGAACAAGTTCTGGCGCAGGTTGACCAGTTTGTTTCTAGTTTTGACATAGAAAAGGTAAATAGAATTGACAGCCTTTATACGACGTTGCAGAAATTTCAGGCTTTCTGTCTCTTTGACTATTATTTTTTCTTGAAAAAATTCTGTTCTGCAATCAAGGAAAAGGATTTTTCGGAAATGCCTAAATTTGACGCAATTCCTTCCAAATACATTAAAGATGATTTGAAAGATTTTATTGCTGTGGCATGGGTTTTGGAACGGGATGCAGACTGGGCAGCACTTTTTAACTTTTTTAAGGAATGTCGTGGCATTGAACCAATTCAGGTACGTTCATGGCAGTCTTTGCTTTCCAAACTACAGAATTTTAAGAGGGACAGGTCTTTTGAAAAACTTATAAAACTTGCAGAAAAAGATCCTAATTTTGAAATGCCTGTTACTTCGCAGAATGGCAATGTTGTTGAACCTTTTATCGATAAAGTCAAGACGGAGGCTCAGCAGACACTTACAAAACTGCAAAGTGAAAAGAAAAAAAATCAGGTTGACAAGCTTTTGACTCAGCTTTTTGGAACGGAAGAAGTTTCATGGCTTAAGAATTACACAGAACGTTCAAATCCTGATTTTTTAAAGCACAATCTGCCGATTTTTGCATTCTGCCAGCCGCTTAACTATCTGAAAGCTTTTCTGCTTGATTTTGTAAAAGGAGAACTGCGGACTTTTTCTGATCTGGTTCTTATCCGCGGGCAATGGATTTCTTCTTCGCTGACAACACCGATGTCGGAAGCTTTCAATTATCTGCTTGAAGCTTCTACAAAAATTACTCAGTTTGATGAAAAAATGGCAGAAGATAAGGAAATCGGAATAAAAATAAAAACCCTCATGCCGAGAACTCTCAGGGAAAAAGATGCGTCAAACATAGCTTCAACTTTAATTGAAGATGCCAACGATGAAGCAAAGGGTTTTATAGTTGGAAGTACGCAGAATCTGGTCATAGTAGGCCGAACGGTAAAATCAATTCTGGAAGATTATGCAAAACTGCCCCGCGCAGAAATGATTATCAACTGGAAAGAACTGGAAAAATACGCAGAATTTCCTATTAAGGAAACTGGTGTGGAAATTTATAAAAAGATTTACCTGTTTTCACAGCTAATGCAGACAATGCTTGGCAAAAAATAAAAAAATGCACCTCCTAAAATTGAACTTTATTTGTCCAACTTTAGGGGTGCACTTCATTTGAAGAGCTTTTCCCAGCCTTTTTTATTGCAAAACTGCCAGCCTAATGGCTTTGCTGCCACCTCTTTAGCGGCGGGCCATCATTTTATTTGAAATTTTTGTGCCAATCAGCTGAATCAGCTCTACCATTACAAGAATTACAATTACAGCAGCAATCATTACTTCAGTGCGGAACCTCTGGTAGCCGTAGCGGATAGCCAGGTCGCCAAGCCCTCCGCCACCGATTGCACCGGCCATTGCAGAATAGCCAATCAGATTGATTATTGTCAGGGTAATGCCGTCAACCAGGGACGGAAGGGCTTCTGGCAGCAGAACTTTTACAATTATCTGCATGAGAGTTGAACCCATTGAACGTGCAGCCTGAACAACTCCAGGGTCAACTTCTTTCAGGGCTGACTCAATTACCCTTGCAACAAAAGGTGCAGCAGCGATTGAAAGCGGCACTATCGTTGCTACAGTTCCAATGCTTGTTCCAATTATTATTCTTGACAGCGGAAAAAGCAGAATCATTAAAATGATAAATGGAAAAGAACGCAGAATATTTACGATTCTTGTTAAAATCTGGTTTAGTACAGGTTTAGGGGCAATTCCTGTTTCAGGATCCGTAACGCAAAGCAAAACCCCAAGCGGAAGTCCAAGCAGAACACTGAAAAATGTAGAAAGAAAAACCATCAAAAGAGTCTGAACCGTGGCATCTGTTACAAGCGTAAATAATTTTTGAAAATCCATATAAAGCTTATCTCCTGTAAAACTTTAGAAAAAAAATCAACATCACTTTGAGACTGTTTCAAAATCAAAAGGCAAAAACAGTCTGAAAGGTCTACAAGGTTCTGTCACTTTCAGCGTCATGAACAGATATTCCCTGAGATTTTAAATATTCAATGGCCTTGGCAACATCTTCTTGTTCGCCGCAAATATCTGTAACAAGCGAACCAACCTTGCTGCCAGGCAAAGCCTGAATACCGCCTGCACGAATATTGAATTCTACAGCAAACAAGCGCGACAGCCTGCTTAAAACAGGTTCATCGGTCTTTTCATTCTTAAATTTTAAAATATACTGTCCGCCGTTTTCTGACCATCGGACAAGTTTTCCGTCACGGTTTACAGAAGGCTGCTGAATATGCGAAAGAAAATCTTTTGTAACGTCAGACTGCGGCTCCATGAAAATTTTTTCAACACTTCCCTGCTCTACAACCTGACCGTCATTTATAACGGCAACCTGACTGCAGGCATCACGCACAACTTCCATCTGGTGAGTAATCATTACAACCGTCAGGTTCATTTTCTGCTGAATCTGGCGAATCAAATCAAGAATTGCATGCGTTGTCTGAGGATCCAATGCACTGGTAGCTTCGTCGCAGAACAGAATGTCCGGCTGATTGGCAAGAGCACGGGCAATTGCGACACGCTGTTTCTGACCTCCAGAAAGCGTAGAAACAGGAGCATCAATTCGGTCTGCAAGCCCTACAAGTTCAAGCATCTCAACAACTCTTGCTTTTATCTTGTCCCTGCTAACCCTGCATATTTCCATAGGATAGGCAACATTTTCGCCAGCTGTCCTGGAACTGAACAAATTAAAATTCTGAAAAATCATGCCGATTCTGCGTCGCCTCTTAATCAAATCTTTTTCAGAAAGATTGTCAACACGTTCATCACCATACCAGACTTCTCCAGAATCAGGTTTTTCAAGCAGACTGATAAGCCGCACAAGAGTAGATTTTCCTGCGCCGCTTTTTCCAATTATACCAAAAATTTTATTCGACGGAATCGACAGACTCACATCTTGAACAGCCTTTACGACCAGACCGTCCTTGCCATGATAGGTTTTCTGCAAATTTTTTAATTTTATTTCCATAAGATTCTCCACCCGGCAATTCAGTTCAAATCCCCGGCATCAGGTTTTAACCCCGGAACCAGAAATTCTTCAGGCAGGCGAGCAGGCTGCCCGTTTTCACTTTTTACGCTGCACCAGGTTACATCCGCAACAGCACAAACCGTACCATCTTCTTTGCGCACAACCTGATGAATCGTTCCCGAAACTGCCCCCAGCTTTGTTGCAAAAACTTCTATTTTTAACTTATCGTCAAGAAATGCCGACGCCTTGTAATGAATGTCAACATGAGTTACATAAAGATAATATCCGGCTGCAACCGCACCCTTGTAGTCAAAACCAATCTGGTGGAGATATTCCATTCTGGCAAACTCAAGATAATTCAGGTAAACGGCATTATTTACATGACTGTATGAGTCACATTCGTAAGGGCGGACAGTTAAATCAACATAATATTTCATGCTTAGAGTATAATAAAACACAGGCTATTGGGCAACAAATGTTTTTAACAAACACCTTCCAAAATACTTTTAAGATATTTTTTAGAAAAATATTTCTTTTTTGGACGGAACTGTTCTGAAAAACCAGCTTTCCCCACTTCGCTGTCTACGCAGCTCATCCCTGCACTACACTGCGTTACGTTCCGGGACGGCTACGCCGGTGGTACAATCTGGCGTAGGTGCATCTGCAAACAGCTTCTGTGCGTAGAAAAATTTTATAAGCGGATTACGGATTCAACAAGTTTCTTAAAATCAGAATTCTGCTTGACACCATGAGTATCAAGCCGCTCTGAAATATGAAAAAGGCCGTTGCCCTCGTCAACAATCGGTTCGTCAGCCATACAAAGTTCAGATACTGCCTGATTATTTGCGGCAAACTGTGTAAAAGAAAAACTGTCAAAACCTGTATTTAAAAGAGTACCGTCAAAGTCTCTGCCAGATTTTACAGCTGACTCCTTCCTGAATTTTAAAAGCTCATCCGATGCCTTACGTGTCAAAAATCTCTGCTGATTCATAGAATTTTCTGTTTTTAAAATATTTTTTGCATTTAAATTTGCAAGGGCTGATGCAACTGCAAGCAATCCCCTGCCTGTTTTTTTCTTTTCGGCTTTTTCAAGAATAACTTTAGAGTTCTGCAAGATATTTTCATTTTTTTTGCCGCAAGAATCTGAACTCTCTGTTACGGCCTCTAGGGTTTGTTCTGCAGATTCTACGGGTTTTGCAGATTCTGCGGCAACCGGATTTTCTGGCAGTGTAGAATTTTCTTCTTTATCCAAATCTGAAAAATCTAAATCTGCAATTTCAAAGCCGTCATTTGAGCCGATTTCAACTGTATCTGAAAGTTTGCCGTCAGAGTCAAAGCCTGCACACTCATTTTCAAACGAATGAATTTCTTTGCAAGTTTTTACTTCATCGGCAAGCTCTGCAGACTCTGCCAGTTCTGCCACTTCAGCTTCTTCAACTTCGTCGGCAAGTTCTGCAGGCTCTGCCAGTTCTGCCACTTCGGCTTCTTCAACTTCGTCGGCAACTTCTGCAGGCTCTGCCACTTCGGCTTCTTCAACTTCATCGGCAAGTTCTGCAGGTTCCGCTAGTTCTGCCGATTCAGCTTCTTCAACTTCGTCGGCAAGCTCTGCAGGCTCTGCCAGTTCTGCAACTTCGGCTTCTTCAACTTCGTCGGCAACTTCTGCTGGCTCTGCCACTTCGGCTTCTTCAACTTCGTCGGCAAGCTCTGCAGGTTCTGCCAGTTCTGCCACTTCGGCTTCTTCAACTTCGTCGGCAAGCTCTGCAGGTTCTGCCAATTCGGCATCTTCAACTTCATCGGCAACTTCTGCAGACTCTGCCAGTTCTGCCGCTTCAGCTTCTTCAACTTCATCGGCAACTTCTGCAGGCTCTGCCAGTTCTGCTGCTTCGACTGCTTCAACTTCGTCAGCAACTTCTGCAGGTTCTGCTAGTTCTACTGATTCGGCTTCTTCAACTTCGTCGGCAACTTCTGCAGGTTCTGCCAGTTCTGCCACTTCGGCTTCTTCAACTTTGTCGGCAACTTCTGCAGGTTCTGCCAGTTCTGCCGCTTCAGCTTCTTCAACTTCGTCGGTAACTTCTGCAGGCTCTGCCAGTTCTGCATCTTCGGATTCTTCAACTTCGTCGGCAAGCTCTGCAGGCTCTGCCAGTTCTGCCACTTCGGCTTCTTCAACTTCGCCGGCAAGCTCTGCAGACTCTGCCAGTTCTGCCACTTCAGCTTCTTCAACTTCATCGGCAAGCTCTGCAGACTCTGCCAATTCTGCCGCTTCGGCTTCTTCAACTTCGTCGGCAACTTCTGCAGGCTCTGCTAGTTCTGCCGCTTCAGCTTCTTCAACTTCGTCGGCAAGCTCTGCAGGCTCTGCCAGTTCTGCCGATTCGGCTTCTTCAACTTCATCGGCAAGCTCTGCAGGTTCTGCCAGTTCTGCCGCTTCAGCTTCTTCAACTTCGTCGGCAACTTCTGCAGGTT
>JAEDIW010000085.1 GCA_016296655.1 Treponema sp.
TGTCTTCTTCGGCTTTCTTTTTATTCTCTTCTTTTTCACGTTTTATGCGTACCTTATCTAAAACGGCCATTTCATAAAGTATGTCAAAATCATCCAATAGATCACTTGCTGTGAAACCTGAAAAAACAGTAACCATTGTTAGTATTGTTGTTAATAAAATTGTTTTTACTTTCATTTCTAAAACCCCTGCTTCGTTAAATTTTCAAGTGTAAATTCTTTTGATTTCCTAAACTCAATATAAGAAGATTCTCCTAAAATTTTTCTGACCTTTTTTTCTTCTGTTCCATCTTTTGAATGACAATACCAGATTATTTTCTTTGAAGAATTCAACCTTTCTCTTAAGAAATTAGCAATGTGTTCATCATCGCTGTTTGCTCCGTAACCAAGAACAAAAAGATTTTCGGCTTCTCTTATTGCTCTACAGTCCTTTTCATATTGCTGAATCTGCCAGTCACAGACAATGGGCTTTACTCCGCTTGGAAGAAATAAGAATGGCATTACTACTTCATCATTTTCAAAATCTTCTAAACTGCAAACCCTTTTTGACTGTATATCCTCAAATAGATTAAGTTTTCCATGGATATAAGAAACTCTATCTTCCGGCAAACCAGATAACCCCATTGAAAAATCCGTATAGTTAGTCGTTATTATGGCTGTATCTGTGGATTTTAATTCTCCAATAATCTCGTAGTAACATTTTTTCTTTGGATTTTTCTCAGAATCTTTCTTCTTATTTTCCATTATTGTTTGCTGGGCAAATCTTAGTTCATTAGCAAAGCACTTCCGTTTTTCGTGCAATGTTTTATTTTTGTAACTCTCATAATTAATTTCAAATTTTTTTATGATACTTTTATATGCCGAAAAATAAATTTTTAATAATTTATTTACGGTAATTTCGTATTTAGTTGGATAACGAAGAGAACTGAACATACCATCAAGAAAGGAACAAAGACTTACATTTTCAAGAAATTCTTTTAAAATTGAATTTTCTGGAGCTACGATGCTATTATCTTTAGCCAAGTTATTTAATTCATCATAAATATATGTCTTATAATAATCCTTAAATTTTTCTTTTTTATCTTCATTTTCTTTTTTAGGATTTGTAAGATATTTCAGATAATCAATATAAATTGGATTTTCCTTAAACTCGTGCAATTTCCCGCTTTCCGTTTCGCTCACTGTCTGGAAGAATATTTTATGACTGTTCCATGAAAGACAAGATCCTTTATTTGGATTGAATTTATCCTCAGAATTTAATAATCCATATAAAGTCTTAAACCCTTTTGAAAAAACTATATCCTTCTTGAATTCTGCTCCGGAAGAAATTCCTAATTGAGCATTGGCTTCACAACCTGCACCAAGAAGAAAAGCATATTTTATTTTCATTTTTTCACTCATAAATGTTTTCCTTAATTTGAAGAACAGACGATACGAAAACCAACACTATAGTACCTGGGGCTGGCATTATCATAGGAACTGCCGTAAACCCTAGAGTAGTACTCGTCGCTAGAAAAACCACCACCACATTCATAGCGGTGGTAGACGTCGTAAGAATCCCAGCACAACTCCCACACGTTACCGCTCATGTCATAGAGTCCATAATCATTTGGCTTTTTCTGTGCTACTGGATGTGTTTTTTTTCCATTGTTATTATTATACCAGCCTACTTCATCAAGATTGTTGCTTCCTGAATATGCATAATTCTTTCCACCTTTTGCTGCAAACTGCCATTCATCTACTGTTGGTAACCGGAATCCTTTTGTTTTTGTATTTTGAACTATTTTTCCTTCAATATATTCTCCCTTATGTGGGGTGTAATTCCATTTTCTTACATCTGAAATTCCATCTACTGAATATACAGGTATATAACCAAATTCTTCACTCAGTTTGTTACAGAAATATATTGCATCATACCAGCTCACATTCTCTACAGGTTTGTCATCTCCTTTATTTTCACTTGGATTACTTCCCATTACTTTCTTATATAACCTCTGAGTAACTTCTGTTTTGCCGATTTTATAATTTACACCTGGAATTTTTACTAAATCAGCCAATATCTTTTCTCTTTCTTTTGCTATTACTCTTTCTTTATATCCTTTTTCTCCCCAGTCATTTCCCGGTCTAATTTTGCGTATTTTTGTAAACTTTTCGCCAGCAGTTGTATTGTTTTTGGCTTTTAATGCTCCAAATGCGTCAACTGCAACAGTATTTGTATCAAAGCATTTTAATTTGCTGAAAGAAAAAGTGTATGTTGAAATTTCAAGGGGATCTTCTTTAACTGTATATGAAACTTCAAAAGTCAATACCGGCTCACCACATTTAAAAAGGCTGTCATACATGTCAACTGCATCAAACTTACCCATTCCTGATGGAATAAATTTTTCAAGTGCACTGTATTCTATAAAGCCCTCTGAAGATCCTATTTCAACTCCATCGCACAAAACTGTGTAGTTAACTTTCCAGCCATCATTACTTCTAGAATAATTTCCAATCTTTACACGAAGATTATTATTCAAGTTGTTTGCATAGTAAGAAGTTTGCGGCATATTTTCTTCATCAATAAGAATATCTGCCATAACCGCAACCTGATTATCATAAGTTGCTTCCGCAATTTTTTTCTGAGCAGCCAGACAGACTTTATCCCTTTCTCGTTCAAGAGAAAGAACTTTATTCTCTCTTTCTCTGATTGCCTCTTTAGCAGGTTTTCCATCTTCATCTTTTTCTGCAGTTCTCCAAGGGGCATTTTTTACTTCAGCAATTTTGGCGTCATATTCTTTTTTATAATTTACAGAAATTGCTTTCTGTTCATTTTTTACATTGTTTCTTATTTCAATCAAAGCAGCTTTCTTAGCTTCAACAAGTTTAATCTTTCCCAAAGCACTAAGATTTTCTGTCTTCAGCTTTCTAAGTTCCGCAGCTTTTTCGTTTACAGATTTTGAAACTTCAAGAATTTTTTTCTGCTGTTCTTCGGTACGACCAGCTGCAGCAGCAGCTTCTTCTTTTTTGGCTTTTTCAATTTCAGCAAGTCGTAATTTGTTTGCTTCAGCAGCCTTTCTCTTTTCTTCAGCAAGAGCTTTTTCACTTTCAAGCTTTTGTTTTTGTGTTATAGCATCAATGCTGTTTGACTTCATAAGTTTTGCAATTTCTGCATCAAAATTTGAAATCTGTTTATTGTAATTTTCAACTTCCTGATTATATAAAGCCATCTGATCTGTACCTGAAACATTCAAGCTTCCGTTCTGAAGCAGATATTTCTGAGTGTTTGTAAGGGAAACTCCAAGCTTTTGACATAAATCGATTGTAACTTCATCAACAGCAGAACCATCTATTGCAGAAACTGTATCAATTTTCTTCTTTGCAGAACTTACACTCTTTGCAACAACTTTACCTGTTGTAAGATTTGTAAGTTCTGCAGTAACTGTATATGAATTTCCTGTCTTTCTTATAATGACAAAAATTGCATGTCCAGCGCTTGTAAGCTTTCCAAGTTCAATTGCTGATTTTTCATCAAATCCTGCGGCCTCGGATTTTTTCTGCAGTTCTTTGATTTTACTTTCACTAGAACTCACAAAAGAATACTTCGTATAACTCTGTAAATTTGATTCCAATTCATCTTTTACACTAGCAGGAAGCCATGCCCTTTCAGCAGCAGAAAGATTTTCTCCTGATGAGACAACAATAATATTTTTAATTTCTTCTGCAAAAGCTACCATATACACTGATGCAGCCATAAATAAAACAGTTACTAATTTCTTAAAATTCATATCACTTACCTAAAATATTCAGCAACATAGACACTCTGCTTATATTGCTGAGTAGAATTATTTCTAATTACATCAAGAATGCTTCAAGTTCCATTGCTTCTTCTGCGGCGGCTTTTACCTGAGCTTCCTTTGCATCAAGTTTCTTTGATTCAAGATTTGCCTTTGCAGTTTCTGCATTTGCCTTTGCTCTTTCTGCTTCAAGACGAGCCATCTGTGCATCATAAAGAGCCTTTTCTTCCGCAGCCTTCTTTGCATCCTTTTTGTCCGCATCGTCCTTCATTTCACTGAACAATGCACCGATTTTTTTCTGGGTTGCAGTTTCAAGACCTTCTGTTCCCATCAAATCCATAAGATATTTCTTGCAGAGATTGTCCCATGTTGATTTGTCCATTGAGTACACAGTGTAATATACGTACTTTTCGGTCGTCTCCTTTGTTGATTTCTCTGTCACTCTTATTCTCTGATAGAATCCTGTTTCTTCCCTGAGGCCTGTCATATCAGCCTTTGTTTCGCTTGCTGCAGCATAAACCGCTTCAAGCTGTCCAATATCATTAAGTCCCTGTCCTACGCGGCCGATTACTTTCTGATTAAGTTCTGCGGCCTGTGTATATGCAAAACCCGCGCGGCTCAATGCCTGTGCTGTAGCTTCAGTCTTGCCTGTCGCCATACTTACTTTTATTACGCGGTTGGAATCAACTCCCCATGACTGCTTGAATGTATCGCTGTTTCCACGGCGCATGTTTCTAAGCCACTGAGGTGCCGCAGCCTCTCCCAAAGTCCTGTCTGTCCAGTCAATGACTGAAACCTTGACTTCATCGTCAACATTGACATTCAAAGTTGGATCAACATTGTTTGAAGCACATGATGCTACCCCAATCATCGATGCAGCCAAAAGTCCTACAACCATCACACCTGCAAATGTTTTTTTCATTTTTTTCTCCTCGCTGATTTACAGCATTAAAAATTAATTTCCCTGTTTATTATTTCTGCCAGTTTTGGGAACGCCTTTTTCTGGGCAGTCTCCAATGTATATGCGACAGTTTTTTCCGTAAGGTTTGCCTCGTAGGAATAGATTGATTTTCCATTTTTGTTTCTGATTGTGATGATCACGGCAGGCATTATTGAAAGCGGATCATTGCCTGTTTGATTTGAATTTACATTTACATCCGCTACATAATTTCCTTTTGCTCCCACGACAAATCCACACTTTGCAAAAGATTTTTTCACGGATGTCTCTATGATGTTTCCATAGTCACCTGTTATGCGTACTTCTACAGTGAGCTTTTTCTGCTCGGCTTCTATTTTTGAAGGAACATCAGAAACCGCTTCCCTGTCTGCAGAATATTTTTCTTCCTCTTTCGGGCTTATGATCCTTCCATACTCAAGTTTTTCCATGAAACCGGAAGAAGATTTCCAGGCGCTTCTGTAAAGCGATATCTTTGTGAATGGATCGGTTTCATTTTCCGCCTTCTTATAGAATCCATAGAACTTTGATTTTTCCGCTTCAATTTTAGGTCTGTACTGGATCCATGCGTCTTCGCGGACAACATAGGCAACGGCGTACCATTTTTTTTCCGGCTTGTAGTACCAGCTTTCTGTAAACTCAAGGCCTATGAATTCAACCTCGCTTGCAACATTCACTTCGTCAACCACACGGGTCTCTTCTTCTATTGAAGTTCCACTGGTGATGGAAGTCATGGTTGTAGAAAGATTCGCATTCACCGTTGACTGAAAAAATCTTGCAAGCTGAGCCGCCGCATCCGTCTTTGCATCTTCCGCAGTTTTTCCGCTTCCACGCTGCGCTATATATTCTGAATTTGGATAGACCTTTTTATAATTTCTGAACCATTCCGGCTCTGGAGCAGGTTTTGCAAAGCAAAACGACGAAATAAACGCTAAAAGTATGAAAATTTCATTTTTTTTCATTCTATCCACCTCTAATTTCACCAATTATGGTTATTCAAACGCCAAATATTACGTTTTAAGTAACAATTATATGCCAAATTTAACGCTTTATCAAGTTTTTGAACGTCATATTTGGTTATCATGTAACCATGAGTTTTGGGGATAATCTTCACAAAGAGCTTGAATTTCAGGATATTCAGATAAAAGAACTTTCTCAAAAAACAGGAATAAGCAAGAACACTTTGGACAAGTATCTTTCCGGCGCAAAAAGCCAGCCAAATGTGGAAAATGCCGTCAAGATTGCCCAGGCACTTGGGGTTACGGTTGAATATCTTGTTTTGGGAGAGAATACTGCAAAGACCGAACAGAAGGATCCCATTCAGAACTCATTGAGCAGGCTGACTCCCAGGGAGCGGGAGATTGTCTCAGAGCTTGTGAGGATAATCCTTTCAAAGAAAAACTGATAATTGATGCTTCGATGGCAAGAGCTGGTCAATTCATAATTCATAATTCATAATTCATAATTCTTAATTCTTAATTCTGGTGGGAGCGTTTGCGTTCCTGGAGGGGCACGGTGCGGAGCACTGAGGCGATGAGCCGAACCCCGGAAGGACGTTGCTGGAAATTCTCCAACCG
>JAEDIW010000035.1 GCA_016296655.1 Treponema sp.
TTTTTTTTATTCAGGGGTTAATACAACCCCTGAAAACGAGCGAGTCAAGGCCTTGAGCGAAGCGTGCCTTGACCGGTCGTATTGAGGGGGTAGTACAACCCCTCAAAACGGCGAAGTCAAGGCTTTAAGCGTTAGCGTGCCTTGACTCGACGTATTTCAGTCAAATTTTTGCAGAAAATAGCCTGAGAATGTAGCTGTACGGAGCGTTCAAAACCGCTGGTTTTGAATGGAGTCGAAGGGTGGAAGTAAGGAAAGCCGGAAAAAGTTCCATAAAAGATAAATGTAACTTCTTAGCCATTCTTTTCTTTTATTTAAAATGAGGTTATGATAAAATATAAAGTCAGGAGTTATTATGCCAGTTAAACTTATTGGAACTGTTATTCTTTTGGGGCTTGTCACTTTTTTTGCAGGCTTTAACATTGACAACAAATGTAATGTAAACCTTATTTTCAGGGAATTTCAGAATGTTCCTGTTTTTTTTAGCCTGATGATAGCCTTTGTTGCAGGTATGACTGTCATGATTCCGTTTACAATTGGAAAAAAACGCAGGTCAAAAAAATCTGCTGATGAATTGAAAAATGAAAAAATTCAGGAAAAAGAGGCGCTGAAAGCCAGAAAAATTGCAGAAAAACAGGAAAAACTTAAAAATAAAATCAAAAATAAACTTCCTGAATCTGGAAACGGAATGGAAGAGCCTCATTTGCCTTCTGATGAACAGAAAAACAACCTCTCCTGAAGTTTGTAAAATAAACTCTGACGGATTATCGGAAAAATGAAAAAAAATTGCATCGCAAATTGTCTTACAAAGTTTCTTTCAAATGGATTTACAGGAAAAAAAATTGTCTGTCTGCTGGTTTTTTATTTTTGTGTCGGGGTTTTGATTTTTGCGGGAGAAGCTTCCGAAATAATTGCTGAGTGCGCCAAAAAGTCAAAGGCGGAAGATTCCATAGAATATGTTGAAAAAAAACTGAAGCAGGTGAGCGTTCCTGCTGAAAAACGTGCCCTGCATATATTTCTTGGTATGATTCAGGAACAGCTTGGCAATTTTGACTTTGCCCGTGAAAACTATGCTGCAGCTGCTGGAATTGCTGCAGGAGATGCCAGCGGAGTTATAAAAAAAAGCAACGAACAGCTTGTCCTTGATGCCGTGCGTTGTGCGCTTTCTTTGGGAGATTATGCCCTTGCAGATTCTTATTTGAATTCTTCTGTAAGAAATTCTGAATCTGCTGAAATTCAGTCCTATATAGTTTTGTATTCTTTGTGGAGTTCGCTTTGCAAGGCAAAAAACGCTTTGCAAATTCAAGAATCTGTAGTAATGCTTGAAGCATATACTCAAAGGCCTTCTTTGTCTGCTGTGCATCCGCAGATGCTTTTGACTTTGTGGTATGTTACGGGTTCTGAAAAATGGGCAGAACAGTTAAAAAAATCTTTTCCAGCCAGTGCGGAATCTGCTGTAGTCGGCGGAAAAATTCAGCTTATGCCGGCGCCATTCTGGTTTTTTGTTCCGCGTTCTGGAGTTGCGCTGCCTGAAATTGCAAATGAAGATGTTACTTTTGAAACTTTGCCTGGTCTGCAGAATGTTAAGGATTCTGAGCAGTCTGGAAAAAAATCTGTTCTGAATGAAAAATCTAATCTGTCTGAAAAAAACGAACTTGCAGAAAATAATACAGAAAATACAGAAAATAATTCGGAAAATGCGGAAAAACCTGTACATCTTCAGCTTGGACTTTTCCGTGAAAAAGAAAATGCACAGAATCTGGTTGCCCGCCTGAAAGAAAAAGGTTTTGAAAGCCATGTTCTGATGGAAAAAAGACCAAGCGGAACTCTTTATTATATTGTTGTTGTGGATGATACCTCTGAAATAATGGCGGAAAAATTACGTTCCTCGGGGTTTGACTGCTATCCTGTTTTTAACTGACAGATTTCAGCATTCTTTTTATATTCCTCTGCTGAATCACAAAGGCCTGAAAATCATAAATCAGGGATTTTTCTGTCATGCATTGTGTAAATCATTTATTTTCATTAAGATAACCTCAGAAAGTTGCGAAAAACAGTTTTTTCGCTGTATTTCTGAAAATTTTTACAAAAATTCAATTTTAGGAAAAATAAATGGCAAGAAATCCAGAAGAACTCTGCCACTGGGCTGACCAGCAGGCAGAACGCATCATTAAGCAGAAAGGTGACCTTGATTTATATACCTGTGCCTCTGGTATTACACCTTCAGGAACTGTTCATATCGGAAATTTCCGTGAAATCATTACTGTAGATTTGATTGTCCGAGCCCTTCGTGATCGTGGTAAGAATGTACGTTTCATTTATTCATGGGACGATTACGATGTATTCCGCAAGGTTCCAGGCAACATGCCAAAGCCGGAAGTCCTTCAGAATTATCTGCGCTATCCGATTACGATGGTGCCAGATACTTTTGAGCGTGATGAAAATTATGCACGGCATCATGAAAAGGATATTGAAATGCAGCTGCCTCGTGTTGGTATTCATCCTGAGTTTTTGTATCAGGCAAGCCGCTATCGTGCAAACCGTTATGCAGAGGGCATGAAAACTGCAATGCAGAAACGTGATGTCATTAAGGAATGTCTCAACACATACCGCGATGATGAGCACAAGATGAAGGCAGAAGATGTTTACTGGCCTGTCGCTGCTTTCTGCTGTAAATGCAACAAAGATGAAACTGAAATCCTTGAATATGATGGCGAATATGGTATTACGTATAAGTGCAATGCCTGTGGTCATGTAGAAAAAGGTGATTTGCGTACATCAAAGGAATTCAAGTTAGGCTGGCGTGTAGACTGGCCGATGCGTTGGAGTGAAGAAAAAGTATGCTTTGAACCAGGCGGTAAGGATCATATTTCTCCAGGCGGTTCGTATGATACTGCAAAATTGGTTTCAAAACGGCTTTATGGCTGGGATGCTCCTGTAACAATGAAGTACGACTTTGTAAAGCTTAAGGGAGTTCCTGGCAAAATGTCATCTTCCAAGGGGAAGGTAATTTCTCTGGTTGATGCTCTTGAAGTTTATCAGCCGGAAGTTCTGCGTTATATTTTTGCGCAGAATAAAGTTGACCACGAATTTTCAATCAGTTTTGATTTGGACGTAGTTACAGTATACGAAGCTTATGACAGAACTGAACGAATTGCATGGGGCATTGAGGAACCCAAGGAAAAAGATCCTGCAAAAAAGGCTTCGATTATTGCGCATGAAAAACGTATTTACGAACTTTCGCAGATTGAAAATGGAATGCCTGCTGTAAAACCGTATCAGGTACCTTTCAGGCTTTTGACAACTTTGCTTCAGACTTATTCCGGCGATATTGACGCTGTGATTAAGAGTCTTGGCGATGTAAAACCTGAACAGGAAGAATGTCTGCGCCGTCGTTGTGTCTGTGCATGGTACTGGATAAACGAATCTGCACCTGATTGTGCTCCTGACTTCTGTTTTAAAATCCGTACTGATGGCAGCAAGGCTGAAGATATTACAGGAGATATGCTTACTGCTGTTCAGCGTGTGCGTGATGAAGTTGTTCCAAGAGTCGGTTCTTTTGAAACTGATAAGGAATGTCAGCAGGCAATGTACGACATTGCAACTGGCTTAGGACTTGAAGCAAAAGCTCTGTTTACGGCTTTGTACCATGCCCTTATTAACAAGGATCAGGGACCTCGCCTTGCAAGCTTCATGAAAATAATCGGTAAGGAAAAACTTGCAGAAATATTGAAAGTTTATTGATGAACAACTGAATCGGGGCTGTCCAATTAGTTCTGTCAGGCAGAGTTTATTTCAGCATTTAAACTGTATATAGCGTAGAGATTCCGAAATAAATTTGAAAATGACACTATGAACTTTACTTTTAGGACAGCCTTTTTGTTTTCAATTTTTTGCAAAACCGAAAAAAACTCTGAGCTAAGGCTTTTGGCATTACTGAGCATTTCTTTGCCATATTTTTATGCAAATTTTACCTGAATTTGTTTTTTTTCAAATTTATTGTGTTATAATATTATAGTTTCCTGCTCCTGCTACAAAAAAATCTAGAAAAAATCAAAATCCTCTAGAAAAAATAGAATCATTTTTTTTCAATACGTTTTAGACTACAAAGGCATACTGGGAGAAAGCTGATATGGATTTTCTTTCATAACCTGATTGTGTCTTTGCCTGGTGAAATTATAAAAAAGTTTGAAAACGGAGAAATAAAATGAGTGTTCCTTACAAATTCCGGCTGCTGGTTATATCGTTGTTTTTTTTCTGCCTTTCTTCAGCGGTTATAACTTATATAGGCGTCAAAACGCTTTCTGGCAGTGCAATAATGGCTTTTTCAGAACGCGGAATTGCGGCTGTTTATAAGGCAAATTCTGCAGTGGATGCCGAGCAGTTTATACAGCTGGCAGATTTTGGTTCAGAATCACATCCTTACTACAAAATTCTTTACGACAAGCTTTCAAGCATACGACAGGCACAGGGATGTTCATATCTGTATGCAATGGTAAATCTTGATAAAACAAAGTACAAATATGTTGTAGATTCTTCTTCTCCATTTGATGAAAATTTTAATTCCTGCGGAACAATAGAAGATTTGGGACGGAACTCAAGGTTCGCTGCAGCCTGCCTTGAAAATCAAAAAGTTACAGTTTCCAGCATCTATAAAAGTGCCGAAAAAGGCTGGGTTATAACAGTATTTTCCCCGATTCTTTCCAATGGAAAGTCAGCAGGCTTTGTTGCATGCGATTATCGTGTGCAGGAACTTGTTGAAAACATTCACAAGAGTCGCAATAAAATGATTTTATGTGCTTTTGCGGCTACTTTGACAGGCTTTCTGACATTGCTTTTTTATATCAGCCTGTTTTTCAAGCGGCTGAAAAAGGTTTCAGATGCTATGGAAGATATTTCAAGCGGCGCCAGAGATTTGACACAGCGCCTGAAAATTCATGGAAATACAGAACTGGACATTCTTTGCAAAGCTTACAATGATATTATAGTAAATCTTCAGGAAATGGTAAAAAATATTTCAAAATCAATTGATTCTCTTTCTGATAATTCGTCAGTTTTGCTGAAGCAGAATAATGAAACCATTTCACTGATTGAAAATGCAAAGTTTTCAATAGAAGATATTTATTCCAAGGCAGACAATCAGAACATGCTTTCAGCCAGAGTTTCCGATGGAATTGATGGTGTTGAAAAAGCCGTTACTATTCTTGATGAAAAAATTGTACAGCAGTCGGAAGCCGTAGAAAAATCTTCTGAGGCTGTAGAAGACATTCATTCGAGCATTAATTCTGCTAATCAGGCAATTGAACGCATTTCAAATGAATACGCAGTTATTGTTGCAGAAACGGAAGACGGCAGGCAGAAGCAGAATCAGGTTTTGAATCAGGTTGATGTAATTGTTCAGCAGGCTCAAAATCTTGCCCAGGCAAATGCAGTTATTTCAAGTATTGCATCACAGACAAACCTCCTTGCCATGAATGCGGCAATTGAAGCAGCTCATGCAGGAGAATCTGGCAAAGGATTTTCCGTTGTTGCAGATGAAATCCGCAAGCTTGCAGAAAATTCTGCAACTCAGTCTACAGCTGTAACCAAGCTGATTGACGACATTGAAAAGGCAATCGAAGGAATCGTAACTGTTTCAAAAAGTTCATCGGATTCCTTTTCTAGCCTTGGAGGAAAAATTCAGGGAATGAACGCTTTGCTTGCGGAAATAAAAGATGACATGAAAAATCAGAATTCCGGGGCAAAGCATATTCTTGACATGATGCAGCTGCTGTCAAATGCTACGGCAGGCATAAAAGAATCTTCTGATACGATGAAAAACAATACATTGTCGGTTGTAGAACAGATTGTGCATCTGAAAGAATCTTCAAAGGCTATTCTTATAAGCGGAAACACGGCTTCCCGGCATCTTGAAAAAATGACTGAAAATGCCGAAATAACCATGACACAGGCAAAGCAAAATGATGAACTGACAGGTTCTGTACATGAAATAGTTGCCGGCTACAAGGTTTCTTGACCTGAATTTAGTGACATTTTGCCGGAAAATACAGGAATGATAAAATCTGTCAATTTTTCTGCCATTTTATAGCTTTTAAAAGCTCTATTCAATTTTTTTGAAAATAATGTAAAATTTAGTTTCAAATTCCGTAAAGTCATGGTACAATTCAAATGTAAAAAAGTTTTTAATTGTCTAAAAATACAGAGGAAAAACATGAAACTTCGAATAAAATTTACTTTCTTAACGTTTGGGCTTATAGCAACTCTGGTAATTCTGTCTAGTGGTCTTTATTTTGTTTCTAACAGAATTATAAAGTTAAAGGACTACAATATCCGTCTTTCAGAAGCAAAGTATGACGTTGCAGATATTTCTGATTATATTAACAAAGTTTTATTCCATGAAGCAGAACTTAATACTATTTCAAAAGAATGGTCTTTGCGACTTCAGAGAATAACAGATGATTTTGAGGCTCTTAATACTAAAAAAATAAAGGGCTTTGTTCCTGAAGAAACTGTTGAAAATCTTGCTCAGCTTGAGTCTTTCTGGATGATTTTGAGCGCAAGATTTACGTCTTTTGACAGTCATTTAAAGGCTATTTCCCAGATGTCTTTTGATTCCAATGCCTACAATCAGATAAAAAGCCAGGGAATTATGAATGCATGGCTTAAAAATGAAGAGCTTTCAAATATTTCCAGCCTCAGTTTTGAACTTTTGATTCTTCAGTCTGAAATCCGTCAGTTGTCTTTTGCTAAATCAGAGCTGGATAAGGTAATTGTTGCAAATGCAGAAAGATTTTCTCAGCTCGTAAGCCAGCAGTATGCCATTTCTTTGATTCTTACGGCAGCTCTTGTTGTTGCAGCTTCCCTGATTTTGGGTTTCTGTGTTTATGGTATTTCCCGCAATATCATAAAAAGGGTTAGGAAAATTGACGGCATTTCCGAAAGCCTTGCAGAAAAGGATTTGACCGTTCATACGGATATTTTAGGACATGATGAAATTGCGAACCTCATGTTTAATTTGAACAAAACGATTTCAGATTTGAATGAATTTATCCTTGTTGTAAAAAATAATGCCGCTGGCGTAAAATCTTCTGGGTTTGAAATTAACAATTCAATAAACGAAACTGCTGTTGCAATTACCCAGATTGACCGCAGCGTAAGTGCAATGACTACACAGTTTGAACAGCTTGGTAAATCTGTTCAGAATGCAGTTTTTGCCATTACAAATGTAGATAATGTTGTCCATACATTAGTTGATTCAAATCAGCAGCAGACAAGGGCAATTGCAGAAAGTAATATTGCGGTAGTTGATATGGCAAAAACAATTAATGTGATAAATTCCGATGCCCATAACCGCATGGAAAACGTTGAACAGATGCAGGAACTGGTTCGTGACGGTGATTCTAAAATTTCTTCTACAAATGAAAGTCTTTCAAGAATTACAGGACAGCTGGACGATGTAATTGATGTTGTTACGATTATCAATTCAATTGCCCAGCAGACCAACATGCTTGCCATGAATGCGGCAATTGAAGCCGCTCATGCAGGTGATGCAGGAAAGGGATTTGGTGTTGTTGCCGACGAAATCAGAAAACTTGCAGAGTCAACAAGTGACAATGCCAAGCAGATAAATTCTTCAATCAGCGGAATTGTTGAAAAAGTAAAGGATGCCAACGATTCAAGTAAGATTGCCGCAGAGGCTTTTGCAAAAATCAGTGTAAGTACAAAAGACATGCTCCAGTCATTTACAGACATTACATCGGGATTGAATGACATTGACAGTAAAACGCAACTGATAAAGGCACACACAGGCAATATTTCAGAGGCCTCTGAAACAATCAACGGTTACTGTTCAGACCTTTCTGAGCAGCAGAGAAATATGACCGAAGAAATGAAGCTTATTGATACAATTTATAATGGAGCAATGGCTGGCATAAAGGAAATTCGGGAAGGAACTGAAAATATTGTTAATATGACACATTCTGTTTCACTGCAGAGTAACGGAAGTTACAAACTGATTGAAAAACTTGAGTCGATGCTTTCTGAATTCAAAACTGTAGAAACTTCTGAGGAAGATGCAGAAAACTCTGCTGATGGAGAAGCTCCTGAAAATCAGGAAAATGCTGCATCAGATTCTGAGGCGGTTGAAACTGTTAAAAATTCAGAAATACCTGAAGGAACTGTAAATCCTGACAGTGTTAATCCTACAGCTTCAACTTCCTTTGTTGAATTTGAGGAAAAAAAAGAATAAGCAGCAGTGCGCTTATGTATGGCAGTGAAAGTAAAAATGACGGAGGAAGTGATTTAAAGGCTTCAATGTTCTGAAGGTTATTTGCTCCGTACTGAGTAAGCGAAAAAGCAAGTACCGCACCAGCAATGGCTGCGGTATTTTTTTTTGCCAGGAAAACTGCTGCAAGAGCTGTCCATCCGGTTCCACTTGAAATATTCGGAACAAACGATGAAAGTCTTATGCTCATAATGCAGCCTGCACAGGAACCTAAAGCTGCTGCTATAATCCATGCATAAAGCCGTATTTTAAATATATTTATACCTTTTGCATGAAGAACCTGTGGATCGCTGCCACAAATTCGTATGTAAAGGCCTGTTTTTGTATGTTTTAAAAGCAGGTATATACATAAAAAAACAAGGTATGCAAAAAAGTTTGTAATAAGTCGTGCTTTTTCTGGCATAAAAACAAAAGCTTGATTTGTCAGAACTCCACGGGTTCCAAAAAAAATCGAAGAAAATGTTGTTGAAAGGGATGCGTAGATTAGATTCAGCGCAAGTGCTGCCAAAAATCTGTTTGCATTTAATTTTTCGATTAGAAGAGCCATGAGCGCTGTAAAACTTAAACCCGCAAAAATTGCCAGAAATATACCTAGCAAAAAAGATTTTGTCCATATTGTAAAGGCAAAGCAGAAAAATGCAGACAAAGTTATAAGTCCATCCAGAAATATTGCCATTGCTCCTGAATATTCGCTGACTAAGGCGCCTGTAGAAGCTAGCAGAAGTGGGGCAGCAGATGTAAGTGTACCGTATAAAAAATTCATGTGCGTCGTTTCCTTGCAATATAGTTCACTGAAATGCATAAAAGAATAATTCCCTGAATAAGGGAACTGATGTCAAACTGGATGCTCTGCATGAGGGCTATTCTGTCTGCTGATGTGTAAAGCCATGAAAGAATCAGACTTGCAGGAATCAGCAGTAAAGGTTCGGATTGAGCAATGAGAGTACATGAAAGTGCATTCCAGCCCATGCCTGCATAAAATCCTGAATGGCATGTATGATATGTGCCCCAGACAGCAAGAGCACCTGCAAGTCCATGCATTGCACCAGAGATTGCAAGAGACATATATAAGGCCTTGTTTTCAGAATATCCGCAGTACCGTGCAAATTCTGGTGCTTTTCCCCAAATATCTAGTTTGCGGCCTGTTCTGGTTGAATGAAGAAAAAAATGAAAGCCAAGGCACAGAATCGGTGCAAAAAACAGGCTGACGTTTAATGGTGACGGCTTTAAAATTTGCAGAAGCCTCAAATTTTCTGGAACAAATTCTGTTGCCAGCAGGTTACCTGTCTGTGTTCTGAATTTTCCGGCGATAAGGGAATCTATAAGCGGAATAAGTGCTGCAGAAATTAAAAAAGATGTGAGAAGTACATTTGCTTTTTTTATCTGGCGTAAAAATGCACAAATTATTGTTTGTAAGGCGCCTGTTGTAGCAGCTGCCATAAGTGAAACAGCAACTGAAGCAAAAGGTGGGAATTTTGAAGAAAATATCAGAGCCGCCACGAAGCCACCTGCATAAATCTGACCTTCTCCTCCAAGATTCAAATTTCCGCTTTTTAATGAAACTGAGTTTCCAAGACCTGCAATAATTAAAAGCACTGCTGAATTGAGAAATGTTCCAAAATAAAAGGCAGAAGAAAATGTTCCTGTAATAAAATCAACGGCAGCATTACTGGGGGATGGTGCAAAAAAAATAAGCATGCATAAAGAAATCACAATGCCAGTTCCTATGGAAAAGACTGCTGTTTTTAAGGATTGCTTGTCTGTCATTCTGAAAGTTCTCCGTCCGAAAGCGAATAAATTTTTTTGCAGATTTCTGATGGAAAATCTACAGTGGAAAGAACGATTACAGTTTTTCCCGATTGTGCAAAATCTGCAAGTCTCTTGCATAAATTGTTTTGGGCAATGGAGTCAAGTCCTTGCATCGGTTCGCATAAAATCAAAAATTGCGGATTCTGTTCAAGTTCTCTTGCTAGAATCAGTCGCTGTAACATTCCCCCTGAAAGAGAGGATGCTTTTTCTTCTGTTTTTATGGCAACCTGTGCCTTTTTTATGATTTTTTCGGCATAGGCCTTTGTGTCTTTTCCAGTGTAATAGACGGTCAGCAGCTGTTCGATTGTAAGGGTCGGATTTGATGAGCGGAAGGTTCTGTCTGATGGAATTATTGCCGTTATGTTGCTGTTTTTTCCACGCAGCATGGCTGGATTCAGGCGTTTTTTTGCAAGATTCAATGAAAAAGCTGTTTTTTGAAAAATTCCACAGTTAGAAGAAAGAGTAACTGTTCCCCGACAGGGAGTTTCTTCCATGCCAGTTATCAAATTTTCCAATGTTTCAAGTCCGCTTTCCAGATGCCCCCGGATTAATGTGATTTCTCCAGATTTTGCTGAAAATGAAATGTTGAAAAGCGGCGGACGGTTAACTGGCAAAACTGTAACATTTTTAAAAGCAATGAAGCTTTCTGCAGATGCAGTATTTTTTTTCAGAAGGTTCGGTTCTGATGACGTATGAAGCTCTGCCAGAATTTTGTTTTTATTTTCATTCCATTTTGCTTCAAAATCAAAATATCCGGGACTTCCTTCATGGAATTTGGATGTATCTTCATATCTTGCAATGATTTTACCTTTTGAAAGGGCAGTTACGGTATCTGTATAATTTTTGGCTTCTGCCATGCTGTGTGTAATTACAATGACGGTATTTCCTTGTTCTGCAAATAAATGAAGGTTTGAGTAAAGTTGTTTGCGCTGCTCTGTATCTAGAAAAACTGACGGTTCATCAAGAATAAGAACTTTTGGATTTTTTGATAAGGCGCACAGAAGTGCTGTATAAAAGCGCATGTCACCGCTCTGGTCTTTTACATATAAATCCATGTTCATTAGGGGTGCCCATTGCTTTGCAAGTATTTTTACTCTTGGCTCTAAAAAATGTCTGGAAGTTTTTGTATTTTCAGATCCCAGAAATATATTTTCCTTTACCGTGATTGAATTTGCAAGGAGAGGGCATTGATGAACAAGAACAATGCCTTTTTCAACTGCATCACGCGGATTTTTGAAAAAAACTTCTTTTCCGTCAATTAAAATCCTGCCTTTTGCAGGACTTCTGTCTCCGCACAAAATTGCTGCAAGTGAAGACTTTCCTGCTCCATTTTCACCAATCAGGCTGTGAATTTTTCCTTCGCAGAAATTTATATTTATGTTGTCTAGCGCAATTTTTTGGGAAAAAATCTGACTGATGTTTTTAAGTTCAAGATTCATTTTTACTATAGGCTTTATTCAGTGTTTCCTTAGTTCTCTGTATCTGCTGTTTTTACAGTTTGAGAGAACCGTCCTTTATGGAAGCCAGTATATCTGCCATTTTTTCACGGATTTCCTGAGGAACGACTTGAATGTAAAGTGGATCATCTTGAACAAATTCAATGTATCCCTCCTTTATGCCGACGGTTTTTGCAACTCCCCATTCTGTTTTTCCAAGTAGAAATTCTGATGTAACTTCTTTTGCCATTTTCTGCTGATGCATTACAGTGCTTGAAATTATGATGCCGGGAGCCTTGCTGAATCCGTTGCTGTCAAACCAGGTAATGAAAAATCCTTTTTCTTTTGCTGCTGAAATAACTCCCTGAGAAGCTCCTCCGCAAATCGGAAGAATTACATCGCATCCTGCATTATTCATTGCAGATGCAAGTTCAGCACCTTTTGAAGCATCATACCAGTTTCCTACAATTCTGAAATCAACCGTAGTTCCAGAAATTACATCTTGTGCTCCTTTTTGAAAACCTGGCAAAATTATGTTGTTCATGACAGGATATTCCTGTGCGGCAAGCAGACCAATCTTGTGTTTTTTTGACATGAGAGCTGCAATTGCTCCTGTAAGGTAGGACTGCTCTGTCTGATTGTATTGGACAGTTGCTATGCTGTCATTTCCCTGGGCAAATGCATCAAGCAGGATGAATTTCTGAGATGGAAACTGCTTTGTAAGGGGAATGACTAAATCTGGCAATGAAGGATTTGAAGAAATGATTACGTCAAAAGTGCCTGCTGCTGCGAGCGAAGTAATTTTATTTCCCCATTCGGCCTGATTTGTGCCTGCTTCAAGAATTGTAAGTTTTACTTTTTCTGTACCTGCATTATATTCTTCTACAGCTTCTTTAACTCCGTCTGCAAGCATTTGATAAACAGGGCTGTCTGCCAAAATTCCTGGTGCAAAAACAGCAATTGAAGTCAGGCTGTTCTTTTTTTCAGCGCAGGAAACCAAAAATAATGTAAAAATAAGGGCAAGTGCCATGTGGCAAAAATTCTTTGTAATATTCATATATTAAAAATATAGTTTTATATCAAATGAATGTCAAATATTCATGATACCTTTGTCGTGGCAATATTAGGAATCCTACGAACCCGTCCCAAGAATTGTAGCCGATGCAGATGAATCCAGAGAAAAATGAAAAAGAAACTTATTACTGGAAATTTTTGCTTTTTTTTTGTATGATTTTTTTATGCCTCAGCCGTTGATTTTCCGCATGATAGACAAAGCTGTTTATGATTATAACATGATTGAAAAAAATGACCGCATCCTTGTGGGTGCGTCGGGCGGTAAAGATTCCACTGCATTAATAGAATATTTTGCTAATCGAGCAAAGCGTCCTGACTGTGATTTTGAGTTCAAAGCCCTGCATGTTTCGACTGAGATTACAAAACCTCTGGACAGCGAACTTGAACGGCTTTTTGCTTCATGGGGTGTAAAACCTGAAGAAAAATATGTTGATGTGCTTGGCCGAATAAAAGAAGGACACAAAATGAACTGCTGGTGGTGTTCTACTCAAAGGCGGACAGAACTTTTGAATTATGCCATTGAAAATGGCTTTAATAAGATTGCGCTGGGGCATCATCTTGACGACATTCTTGAAACTTTGTTAATGAATGCTGTTGAACATGGAAATCTTGCAACGATGCCGCCCAGACTGAAATATAAAAAATTTCCTGTTTCCATAATTCGTCCGCTGTGCTACGTGCCGGTTGCAAGAATAAAAGAACATGCTGAAAATTCAGGTTATGCAAGTGTTACATGCACCTGCACTTATCAGGCAAATTCCGGACGTAAGGATGCCCGCAAAAAACTTGATGTTTTGACCGACGGCATTGATGAAAAAAAACAAAGATTTTTTCAGGCATTGAGAAACATTCAGACAGAATATCTTCCATAAGTTGCTGAAGTTCAATAAATGTATGTCAAAAGGCAGGAAGTGCGGATTTAATCGGCACTTCCCAAAAAGTATGCTAAAATGGGTTTGCAGGGCGTTTATGAAACTTGTAAGTTACTGATGCACCAAAATATCTGCTTACAAAATGGCTTATAAATGCAGAAAACTTCCATTTTATTGCCATTATTGCAATATGCCGGCCCTGTGCGGATTTTTTCAGGCAGTGTGCTACAACTTTTTCCGCAGATTTTCCATGCAAAACTTCTTTTCTTGCACCGTTTGAAGCAACATCTGCAAATTCTGTGCTTACAGAACCTGGGCAAAGCGCACATACTTTTATGCCACGCTCCTTTAACTCTGCGGCAAGTGCAATTGTAAAGCTCAGAACATAGGCCTTTGTAGCTCCGTAAACTGCAAAATTTCCAAGAGGCATAAAGGCAGCAAGGCTTGCAACATTTATCAGCGTGGAATTTTTCTTCATGTACGGCAGTGCATATCCGCAGATTCCTGTCAAGGCGGTACAGTTTAAGTCAATCATTTCGAGCTGTCGTTCAATTTTTGTATTTTCAAAAGTTCCGTAGGTTCCAAAGCCAGCATTGTTTATCAAGGTTTGAATTGAAATTTCATTTTTTGCGTTTTCCTGCTCAAGTAGCTTGGCAAAATGAGCTGCACCTTCTTTTCCGCTTATGTCGGCTGCAAAGATTTTTATGGCAGTTTTTTGATTTTTTTCCTGAGAGGCATTTGTACCTGTCAATTCTGCGGCAAGTTCTTCCAGTTTTTCTTTTCTTCTGGCGATGAGCCAGAGTTCGTCTGACATGCAGCATGGAAAAATCTGTCTTGCAAATTCCCTGCCCATGCCGGAACTTGCCCCTGTTATTATTGTAAGTGTTTTCATTTTTATACTCATACTGATACTATATTAAATCTTTTTCAGGATTGCAAATATAGGATTTTTTCATTTTATCTGCGACTTCTTGTCTGCATTTCTGAATGTCTGACAGAAAATTTGTAAATATTGAGCTTTTTGTTTACATACCTTATAATTGATTTATGCAAAAAAATGTTTTTTCTTTGACTGTTTTTTTATGTTCTGCTTGTTTTTTTCTGACATCCTGTTCTTCAATTCAGAAAATGGGGACGAATGCTGTTTCTGACATGCTTTCCGGCTATGATAAAAAAGGGCGTTTTATTGAAAAAAAAGCCGGTGCTCCAGATCCTATGGAAGCTGTGATGAATGAGTCTGACACGGTTCTTATAGGTGATTTTCTACCTGTTACGCTTAAAATGTATGAAATTCTTCAGGCTGTAAATCCAGAACATCAGGGACTGTCTGTAATGTGCGGTCAGCTCAATGTAATGTATGCAAATGCCTTTGTTCAGTCGCCTGCTGATGAAATTCCTATTGAATATTATGATAAGCAGAAATCTGAATATGATCGTGCAAAAATGCATTATTTAAAGGGAAGCCGCTATATTTTTTCAGTTCTTGACAAAAAATATCCTGGTTTTTCGGAGAATGTTTTTTCAGCTGATGAAAATTTGATTCAAAAGTCTGTTTCTCAGTTGAAGAAGTCTGATGTAAATGCACTTTACTGGGCGATTGCCGGCCGTTTGGGTGCCTTTTCGCTTGATCCGCTTAATGCAGAACTGGTTACGTCGCTGCAAGGCTGTGTTGCGGTTTTGGAAAGAGCTGCAGAACTGGACAGGGAATATTCCGATGGCGCAATCTGGACTTTGCTTTTTACTTTTTATGTTTCTGCTCCTGCGGATTTCTGCGGAAATATGGCACGTGGACTTGAATGCTATGAAATTGCACAGCAAATTTCAGGTGGCAAGCAGGCCGGAAATTATGTTGCCTATGCCGAAAATTACTGCATTGCCCAAAATGATGAAAAGGGGTTTGTGGAAGCACTGGAAAAAGCATTGGCAATAAATCCTGATGATGATGAAAAAACTAAGCTGATGACTGTAATTTATCAGAATAGGGCTAGACGTTTGTTGTCCTGCAAAAGTGATTATTTTCTTGAATGGTAATTTTGATGCAGTAACGCATACGATTGACATGTGTTTTCTTATAGAAGTTGTTTTACTATGACACAGGAGTGTAATAAAAACTTTGCCTGAAATAGCGTCAAAGTTTTTATTCACAAGTTCGCGTTGCGAACTTCCTTATCAACTGCCGCTTCTCATTTCATTGCGAAGCGGCATAAAAAGTCAATCGATTGCTGAAACAATCTTCTTGACTTTTTATGGGAGTGTAAGATAAAACCGCTAAAATAGCGCGGCTTTATCTTACCAAAAGTTTGCGTTGCAAACTTATTATTCAGGGGTTAATACAACCCCTGAAAACGAGCGAGTCAAGGCCTTGAGCGAAGCGTGCCTTGACCGGTCGTATTGAACTGCTGTTCCTCATTACATTACGGAACAGCGTAAAAAGTCAATCGATTGTTGAAACAATCTTCTTGACTTTTTATGGGAGGAAGTTATGATTTTTTTAAAAAAAGTTTTTGCTGTTTTTTTTGTCATGATACTGGGGTTTTCTTCATTTTCACAGGCAAAGCGAATAAAGATTGCTACAATTGCGCCTGCTCATTCTTCATGGGATGATGAAGAAAATGCTCTTGCTCAGGAATGGGCAAAAATTACAAAAGGCGCAGTTTCCCTGCAATATATGAATGCTGTTGCAATGGGTGGAGAAGGCGGTGTTGTCCAAAAGCTGAATTCTGTCAGGCCTGGTCAGCGTCCTCCTATTGGTGGGGCTATTTTTTCAAGTCTTGGCATAAATGAACTTGTGCCGGATGCTTATATAATCACCCTGAGTGTTCCTGGACTTTTCAGATCACAGGATGAAGTAAGCAGAACTGTCGAAAAATTCTCACAGGAAATGCAGAAGCCTATTCTTGATAAAGGGTATGTCGTTCTTGGCTGGTTTTCTGTTGGATGGGCATATTATTTTACAAAGACAGAGGTTCGCTCTCCAGAAGCCCTGAAAAAACTACGGCTTTGTGTAGGAAGCCTTACAGCTCCAGCTTTGACTAATGCCTTTAAAGCAGCCGGCTATACTACGATGGATGTTCCTCTGGACAAACTTCTGCAGAGTTTTAAAACTCCAGGCGGAGTTGAAGGACTTTACACTCTGCCAATGTATGCTTATGCAGCACAGTATTGTAAGGCAGTTCCGTATATTCTTGATGTTCCCCTTTGTCCTATAATGGCTGCTTTTTTGATTTCAAAGGATGTATGGAATGAAATTCCTGAACAATACAAGCCTGCCATGCTTGAAGCTGTAAAAAAATCAGAAAAAAAGTTTGCCCTGTCTGCTGAAAGAGACACAACTGAGTACTTAAAAAGATGTCAGGAAGCAGGAGCTGTTCTTGTAAGCCTTACCCCTGATGAAAAAGATGTTTTTAACAAAAGTTTTATGCAGGATTCTAAAAAAATGTATGAATCAAAAGAACCTGTTGTAAGTAAGGCTTTGTTTGACAAAATTTCTGCATATTTGACTCAGCTTAGAGGTGAAAATTGATTCAGACTATTGAAAAAAAAATTACAGAAGGACTGGTTGTTTTGCTTGCCCTTCTTCCGCTTTTGCTGAAAATTCTTCAGGATATTCTGCATATTGCTGTTCCAGATTCTGAAGCAGTTCTTGTAAATCTTGTGTTTCTGTTTTTTTGTTTTGCAGGAATAATAACCTGGCGGGCAGAAAAGCATTTGAGCCTGGCTTCTTTGCTGGAAAAAACTTCCGGAAAAGTTAAGCTTGTGCTTTCAAAATTCCGCAGTTTTGCAACTCTGTTTGTTTTGACTGTTTTGTTTTTTGATTCTTTGTGCCAGCTTGTAAATCCAGCACAGCTTGCAAACAAAATTTGGGGAATTTCGCTGAAATTTGTTTTTTTATTTTTACCGTTGTGTTACGCAAGCCTGATTTTTCTGTCCTGTGCAAAAAAAAATGACAGATTGTTTTCTTTCTTGGGATTTTTTGCAGGCTTGTTTGCTTCTGCAGGAACGCTGGGCGGCATTCTGTATTATGTTTTGGGCATTGAATCCATGCCTTTTTTGTATGCACTCAGTGATTTCTGGATTTCTGCAACTCAGTTTTTATGCTTTCCACTGATTATTTTTTTCATTGTTCTTGCATTTATTGGAGTTCCGCTGTTTATCGTAATTGCAGGAATTGCGTATATCGCTTTCTCTCAGGCTGGCGGCTATGTTGACGTGATTCCTCTGGAAACTTACAGAATCCTTACGGACAACAGTGTTGCAGCGATTCCTCTTTTTACGATAGCAGGTTATTTGCTTTCAAAGGGAAGTGCTGGAAAACGATTTATTGAACTGTTCAATGCTTTGTTCGGCTGGTTTAGAGGCGGAACTGTAGTTGCATCGGTTTTAGTAATGACCTTTTTTTCTACTTTTACAGGTGTTTCAGGCGTAACGATTCTTGCACTTGGTTCTTTGCTTACAATAATTCTTACAGGCTCAGGTTATACGCAGGACAAGGCTGAATCCCTTGTAACTTCATGCGGTGCTTTGGGGCTTCTGTTTCCACCGAGCGTTGCCATAATTGTATATGCAACTGTAAATTATTTTTCGGTTGATGTAATGCAGCTTTTTGCAGCTGCTTTTATTCCAGGCCTTTTAATGTCCTGTGCCATGATAGTTCTTGGAATTTTCTTTGACAAAAGAACTGAACGTCCTGTCTTTTCGCCTGAAAAAATCGTTCTTGCCATGAAAAACTGTATCTGGGAGTTGATTCTTCCAGTCTGCATCTGTTATGGCTATTTTTCAGGTTTTCTGGATTTGTTCCAGATTGCAGCGTTTGCCGTTTTTTATTCATTCTGCCTTGTATGCTTTATTCGCAGGGATTTTTCTTTTTCAGATTCCATGGAAGTTCTTGCAGAAAGTGTTCCTGTTTCTGGAGGAGTTTTGTTTATTCTTGGTTCGGCTGTAGGACTTTCATACTTTATGCTTGATGCTGACATTCCTAATATTCTTGCTGGCATAATTACTCAGTATGTTCAGAACAAGTTTTTATTTCTTATATTGATGAATATCATGCTGCTTGTGGCCGGCTGCCTTATGGACATTTATTCGGCAATTTTGATTATTTCTCCTCTGCTCATTCCGCTTGCCGAGTCGTTCGGAATTTCTGCTGTGCAAACAGGTGTAATTTTCCTGATGAATCTTTCAATCGGATTTTTGACTCCTCCTGTCGGCATGGATTTGTTCATAGCATCTTACACTTTTAAGAAACCGGTCGGAAAAGTTATTCAAGGTATTCTGCCGTTCCTGCTTGTGCAGTTTACAGTGCTTTTGCTTGTAACATATATTCCTTGGTTTACAGGAGTTTTAGTAAAATAGCGTTATGAATCAGAGAAAAATTCTTGCTGCACTGCTGATTCTTTGTACGGTGGTTTTTATTTCATGTAAATCAGCACTAGAGCGAAAAACGGAAAAACGGGAATTATCACTCAGAAAATCCGCAATGCTTATTCAGGGGGAAATTGAAAAAACTCTGAAAGCACAGGAAGATTCTGTAAAGGCTTTCGTAAAGTCTCTTCCTGTCGAACAGAAAATTTCACAGCTTTTTCTGGTAAATATTGCAGGCAATGAAAAATATCATCCTGTTGAGTATTCAGGGGCACTGAAAGGGCAGGGCGGTAAAGGAAATTTTTTAGTTCCCGGCGGTTGCCTGTATTTTTCATACAATATTGCTGAGTCTTCTGAAAAAATGATTCAGTTCAATGATTCTGTCAGAAATTTTTGCATAAACCATAATATTGTTCCGCCGTTTCTTGCCGTTGATCAGGAAGGCGGCTTTGTAAACAGACTGCGCAGTCTTACAGGACCTTTGCCGTCAAATAAAAGGGTTGCAGAATGTCTTACTGTAGAGAATGCCTGCCGCCTGTATTATCTGCAGGGCATTCAGATGAAGGCTTTGGGCTTTCATTTAAATCTTGCTCCAGTTGTTGAAGTTTTGAACAGCAGTAACAGCAGTTTTTTAGGCGATAGAAGTTTTGGGCAGCTTGAGCAGGTTTTATCTTTCGGAACTGCCTGTATAAACGGATTTGAAAACAGTGGGATTGGTACCGTACTGAAGCATTTCCCTGGAAATTCAAACACTGACCCCCATACAGGCCTTCCTGAAATTCTGTGGGATGAAGAAACTTTGCAGAAAAATGTGCTTATACCTTTTGAAAGGCTTTCTTCTTTGAATCCTTCAGGCATTCTTATGTCTCATGCCCGGCTTGCACTTTCTGACAGCAAAACTCCTGCCTGCCTGTCAGAATATTGGGTTTCGCAAGTTTTAAGAAATAAAATGGAGTTTGACGGTCTTATTTTTTCTGATGACATTTTTATGGATGCATTACAAAAAAATGGATTCCCGCCGGAAAAGGCTGCAATAATGGCAATAAATGCAGGAATTGACTGCATAATGCTTTCTGAGAAACGTTTTGCGCCTGTTGCAAAGATTTTGCTTGAAGAAGGCGAAAAATCTGTGGAATTTGCGGAAAAACTCAATTCCTCTGTTGAAAAAATAATAAAATGGAAAATCAGCAGGGGAATTTTGAAATTTTACCTGAATGATGATTCTTCATGGTCTGTTATACCGGCAGAACCTGAACCCATTGAAGCAAGAATTCAGGATTTTTTACCTGCTCTGTCAGAAAATATTGATTTATATAGAAAATATTTTATGCCTTAATGAAATTTGCTGCAATTTTGAACACGGCTTGTCTGGATGAAACAATGGCTGTTTTGCATGAAAATTAGGCTTAAAATTTCAATGAATGTTGATTCATGGAGAAACTTATGGCAAAAAAAGAAAAACTTTGCGGAGAGGCAGGATTCAACGCTTTTTATGAAAATTTGTTTTGTGAACGCTGGCAGAATCTAAAGAATTCAATGCTATCTCCTGTGAATCACTGTCAATGGCAGAATGGAAGTTGTAAACCTTATTTTCTAGACAGTGCAAGTATTCTGGCGGCTGCCTCCATTCCGCTTGAATGTGGGAAAAAAATTCTTGACTTGTGTGCCGCTCCTGGTGGAAAGACCTTGATTCTGGCCTCTTTAATGGACAGTGATGCAATTCTTGTTTCAAATGACCGCTCTCCTTCGCGCAAAATGAGGCTTGTAAAAGTTTGCGATGAATCTCTGCCTTCTGAAATTCGTGAACGAGTGAATATTTCCTGCAGTGATGGAGCAAAGTGGTGTACTCATCAGCAGGAATGTTTTGACAGGATTCTGCTTGACGCTCCCTGCTCTTCAGAACGGCATGTTCTTGCAGATGCCAAATATCTTGCTCAATGGTCGGCTTCCAGGGTAAAGACTTTGGCCATGGAACAGTGGGCTCTGCTTTCTTCTGCTTTCAGACTGCTTGCCCCTGGAGGTTTTCTTCTTTATTCCACATGTGCACTTTCGCCTGCGGAAAATGATGGAGTTGTTGAACGACTGTTTAAGAAATTTGACAATGCACGGTGCGTTTTTGCAGAAGTTGATACTCTGCCTGATGTTTGCCAGAAAATTGAACCTTTTTCAGATGCCCGTCTACCTCCAGCAGAAAAAACTGAATATGGTTTTCATGTGCTGCCAGATACTTGCGCAGGGGCAGGACCGCTGTATTTTTCCCTGATTACCAAGTATAGTGAAGCTTAAAAATGCAGGGAAATATTTTTAGAAAACTAAATGCAGCCTTAGACAAATATCATATTGTTTTTTTTTAATTTTGAATATATTATTCAAAAGCATATTATGAAAAGTATCTCTCGGGAAGAAAAATTACAAAATATCCTTGAAGTTTCAAGAAAGTTTTCACATATACAGGATTTAGACGTTTTGCTTGAGCATCTGCTTACAGAGGCCAGAAAAATTGTAAATGCAGATGCCGGTTCAATTTACATTGTAAAAGGTAAAAAACTGCACATCAAATATGCTCAAAATGAAACTGTTTCTTCAAGAACCCCTAATGGAAAATTGCCCTATATCTACTATTCTTTTCCAATTGATGAAAAATCAATGGCAGGCTATGTTGCCCTTACCGGCAAAGAACTGAATATTCCGGATGCTTATTCACTTTCTCCAGATTTGCCATTTTCTTTTAACAGACAGAGTGATATTGAAAATTCCTACCATTCTCAGTCTGTTTTTACCATGCCTTTGAAAACAGCCAATGGTAAAGTTCTTGGAATTTTGCAAATTATAAATGCCTGCGATGAAAACAAAAAAATCATTGCTTTTGACAAAGATGCAGAATTGTTTTTGTTCCAGCTTGCTGCAAATGCTGCTCAAATTCTGGAAAATGCGTATCTTGCAGATGAAATGGTTTACCGTATGCTGCTGATGTCGGCATTCCGCGACCCAAAGGAAACTTATCCACATGTTGAACGTGTTGCCCTTATTTCTGTAGAAATTTACGACCGATGGGCTCATAATCATGCTGTTCCAGAAGCTGAAAGAAACTTGTTTAGAGACAGGCTGCGCATTGCTTCAAAATTTCATGATATCGGAAAAGTCGGTATATCTGATATAATCTTAAAAAAAACGCAGCCGCGCCTTGATTGTCATGAACGTGCAATGATGAAAACTCATACGTGCATCGGCGCAAAAATGTTCCTAAACGGATTTTCAGATTCTGATGCTATGGCTTTTGAAGTTGCCTTGCATCATCATGAACGCTGGGATGGTGGCGCTGACGGATATCCAGGAAAAGTCGATTTTTCAAAATTCGTTGTAGGCGAGCCATTGCCTGAATTTGAGCTGATGAAAGGTGAAGAAATTCCGTTATCTGCAAGAATTGTTTCTGTTGCCGATGTTTTTGATGCATTGACTCACCGCCGTTATTATAAAGATTCTTGGAAAACTGAAGAGGCACTGGCAGCTATTGCCGACGATTCTGGCAGACGGTTTGACCCGGATGTTGTTCAGGCTTTTATGGAAGTAAAAGAGCAGATTCTATCGATTTTAGCTCAACATCCTGATGACGAAGAGTTTTCTTTATAAAACAGCCTGAAAAATAACGGTAAATAAACTTCAGAATCTGTTTTTCAAAATGACCAGGATTATTTTTTTAGTTTTCTTTTATCAGCTGATGAATCTTTTTATCAAAGCAGTTAGCAAATAGTGCAAATTCCTTTTTGCCATAATAGCTTTGTTTTGTTCCACATAACCCGATTTCTGCAAGCTGCAGGTTAAAATTTCTCTCGGATAGCCTTTCCTTTATATTTTCCGCTGTAAATAATGTTCCCCTGTCATTCATTACAGAAATACCTGTTTCTACAAGCCTGTCAGCCAGAGGAATATCCCTTGTTACAACCAAATCGCTTTTATTTACATGTTCTGCAATATAGTCATCAGCCGCCTGACTTTCAGATGGACACACAACCATTTTGAATTTTTCATAAGGAACTGGCTGTGGAATTATACGGTTTGCAACGAAAATTACAGGAATTTCAAGTTTTTTTGTATATGAAACAAGGTATTCCCTGACCATTCGCGGACAGGAATCAGCATCAACCCAAACAACAGTCATTGTTCGAGCGCCTTGTCTATTTTTTGAATCATTTCAAGTGTAAGCCTTTCTGCTTCGTTGTCTGCCTCGTTAGCGTTAGAAGAAGTTTTTGAATTTCTCTTCCTTTCCTTGAATACTTCATCACAAAGCATTATTCCTGATAAAATTGCAGTTTGTAAAGGATTTTTTAAGCCTGAATTTTTTTCTATGTCGTCCGAAACTTTTTTATAGTAGGAAAGAAGCTGCTGTAAATACTCATCATCTTCTTCTGCCCGAATTGTAAAGGAAGTGCCTGAATGCTCAATTTTTAATGTTCCCATTCAAAACCCTAAAAGATTGCGCCTAGAAAATATAGAACTGCCCGTTTGCCTTGTCAGTTTCATTTTTTTCTTCTGCATCAGCATCCTGATTTTCTGGAACAGACTCTGGCTGAACATTTTCTGGTTCTGAATAATCCGAAAGTAATGTTTCCTGGGACTGAAGATTTGAAACGGACGGTGCATTTTCAGCAGAAGGCTGAACTTCTGCCTGAGAAACAGAATTTACTGCTGTTACGGCAGGTTCTTCTGCATTTTGAAAAATTTCTGTCTGGACTGATGTCTGCTGCTCTACCTGATTTTGTACCTGAGCAGAATCAAAACCCATGTTTTGCCCTGTAAGAGCGGCTGCCTTTAAAACTGTATTTTCTACAGAGTTCAGCCGCTCCAAAGCTTTTAAAATACCTTCCTCAATCTTGTTTTGATCAGATGCAAAAGCCGAAAGTTGCTCCGTTTTCTGGGAAAGTGCTTTTGTGAGCTCTGAACAACGAGTGCGCAGAGCATCATTTTCCTGATTCAGCTGTGCAATTTTCTGCACGGCACTTTCAACTTTTTCCTGTAAAAGCAAAACTTGATCGAGAGAAACCATTTTTTATGCCTGCAATGCCTTCTTAGCTGCTTCTACAACAGCCTTGAATGCTACTGGATCTTCGATTGCCATATTTGACAATGCCTTGCGGTTAAGCAAAATACCAGCTTTATTCAATCCGTCGATAAAACGTGAATAAGTCAAACCTTCATCACGAACTGCAGCATTAATACGTGCAATCCACAGCTGGCGGAAGTTGCCTTTTTTGTCACGACGATCTGTATAAGCATGATTTAATGCCTTTACAACAGCATCTTTAGCTGCTTTAAAGTTTGTTGCGCGGCGTCCCTTAAAACCACTTGCGAGTTTAAGAATCTTTACGCGGCGGTTCTTTCTTTTTGTTCCGTCTATTGCTCTTGACATTTTCTACACCTCATTAACCGTAAGGCAACATCTGCTTACGAACTTTTCTTGCATCTGCTTCAGCAAGAATTCCTGCTGCACGCAACTGTCTCTTGCGTTTTGGAGAACGCTTTGTCAAAATATGACGAAGGTTCATTTTCTTGTACTTTACTTTTCCAGTACCTGTGAGTGAAAACCGTTTAGCACCGGCTTTCTTTGTCTTCATCTTAGGCATTTCGTTTACCTCAATTAATTTTTGGCTTTTCCTGAAATTGTCATTGACATAAAGCGGCCTTCCATTGCAGCCGGCTTTTCAACAACATACGCTGAAGTAAGCCTGTTCAAAACTTCTTTCAGGACATCAAATCCGAGTTCCGTATGGGCAAGTTCGCGTCCGCGGAAACGGATTGTAACTTTGACCTTATTTCCCTCGTCCAGAAATTCCTGTATATGTTTGACTTTCGTATCAAGGTCTCCTGTTCCGATTTTCGGCTGCATGCGGATTTCCTTGATTTTCAATACTTTCTGGTTTTTCTTGGAGTCACGGAGCTTTTTCTCCTGTTCAAACCTGTATTTGCCAAAATTAAGTATTTTACAAACCGGCGGATTAGCCGTTGGAGCAACTTCTACAAGGTCAAGATCTTTTTCTTTTGCCATTCTGAGTGCTTCCAATGTAGGTACAATCCCTTTCTGGTTGCCCTCATCATCAATCAATCTGACCTCTCGTATACGGATCATTTCGTTAACCCGCAATCCCTTATTGTCTGCCAACTATCCTCCTCAGTGCTTTGCACACTTCTTTATGCGTTTGTAAAACACACATATATAGCGTAGTTTTTACTATATCAGAAAATCAGACAACGTGTAAAGTCTGATTGTATGCGACTTAAGATAAATTTTTAAGAATTTTTTATTATTGGCGTTTCCGGCATAAATGCCGGTCAGGCTTTCCGCAGTTCGCCGTCTTGCGCGGCTCATCCACTCGCTTTCGCTCGGGACTAAAGCTGCTCCAATCCTTAACGCCTGGCATATTCCATAAAATTCAGCAGAAAAAGCCTGCATAAACTGCAATTTTTGATTTAATTTTAATAAAATCTTGCAGTTGGAGTGTTGTTTGTGATAAAAGAATGTATGTATTTTTTTCTATTTATTGCATTGCCTGGAATTCTTTTGATTCCATCTGTTTTGAAAAAATCTTGTAAGGAACTGGTATTTCCTTGTTCTATCGGCTTTCTTTTTGGAGCTTTGACCTGCATGTTCAATGCTTTTTTTGTTTTTTCTACTCACTGTTCTGAATTTAATTTTAGGGAAATTTTTTTAAGGATTCTTGTTTTTGAATATTTGATTCCGCTGGTTGCATTAGCAGCAGTTTTTTTTATTGTTTCAAAAGGCAATCTTGCTTTACGTATAAAGTCTTTTTTGCCTTGCTGGACTGCTTTTTTTGCTGTAACAGTTCCGTATTTTACACTTGCCGGAAAATATGATTTTTCCTTTTTTGAGCTTTTTGCAAAGCCTGTGCTTGTTGCCGTATTTTTGCTTGCATCGAATGCCTGTATTCAGCTGCTTTTTGAAGATTTTTTCAATAAAACAAAAAAATACTTTAGAATTTTTGAAAAAGCTGCCCTGTTTGCCGCAGTTTTGATTTGTTCGGCTGCAGTTCAGGCTTTGTGGTTTTATGGAATGCCTTTTTGGGTATGGTTTTCTCTTTTTGCAGTATTTACCGCAGCTTCATTTTACTGTGTCGTAAAATCCCACACATGGATTTGATTCTGCGAAAACTGAAAATTTGATAATACATTGGAGGATTTATGATTTCTTTTGAAAGTGATTATATTGAAGGTGCGCACGAAGAAATTTTGAAACGCCTGACAGAAACTAATATGGAACAGCTTTCTGGTTATGGAGCTGATAAATATTGTGAAAGCGCAAAGGCAAAAATAAAAGCTGCCTGTAAATGTCCTGAAGCTGACGTTTGGTTTATTACCGGAGGAACACAGACAAATCAGCTTATAATTGATTCTGTACTTGAACCTTTTGAAGGAGTTGTTGCTTCTGTTACAGGTCATGTTGCCTTGCACGAAGCTGGCGCAATTGAATATACAGGGCATAAAGTTCTTACTGTTCCAGGACACAATGGAAAACTTTATGCTGATGAATTGGAAAAATATATTGCTGATTATTATGCGGATGGAAATTATGAGCACATGGTTTTTCCAGGAATGATTTATATTTCATTTCCAACAGAATATGGAACTCTCTATTCTAAGAAAGAATTGACTGACATTCATAATGTTGCGGAAAAATATAAAATTCCGCTGTTTGTTGACGGTGCCAGACTTGGTTACGGACTTATGAGCAATGAATGTGAAATTACATTGCCTGAGCTTGCAGAGCTTTGTGAAATTTTCTACATTGGCGGAACAAAGGTTGGTGCGCTTTGTGGTGAAGCGGTTGTTTTTACAAAGAAAAATACACCTAAGCATTTTTTGAATCTTGTAAAAAAACATGGAGCTTTGCTTGCAAAAGGACGTCTGCTTGGCATTCAGTTTGATACGCTTTTTACGGATGACCTTTATTTTAAGATTAGCTCTCATGCAATAAAAATGGCAGAACAGGTGAAAAAACTTTTTGCTGATAAAGGTTATAAATTTTTTCTTGATTCTCCAACGAATCAAATTTTCATTGTTCTTGAAAATTCAAGACTTGAAGAATTAAAGAAAGATGTAAGTTTTGGTTTTTGGGAAAAATATGATGAAACACACACAGTTGTTAGAATTGCAACCAGCTGGGCTACTAAGCCAGAATCTGTAAAAAAACTTGCCGATTTGTTGTAAAAAAAGTATTGGTTTTGGAAAAACACAGAAGTTTTGACCAATGCGCTGGCTAAGGCATGGAGAAGCGGCTTGCCGTTGTTCGCTGCGCAGCAGGAACAATGAAGCGAAAGCGGAACTTCGGAACGCCGTTTGCCGAAAAAATGCAGCCCCTGCAAAAAAAAAATCCCTGAACGGAAAATGTCCAGGGATTTTTGCTTTATACAAAGCCTGAATTAAATCTGAATTAAATCAAAATTTAAATCATGAACAGAGAAAGTATCCAAATGAAGATTATGCCTACGACACCCATGACAAGTGTGTTAAGTGTATGGGTTTTGTAACCATCTTCTGCTTTGAGGTTTCCGAAGTTTGTAACAACCCAGAAGTAACTGTCATTTGCGTGTGAAACTGTCATTGCACCTGCTCCGATTGCAAGAACTGTAAGGACACCTGCCATTGGGGAAGTAAGTCCAAGAACTGCCATCATTGAAGAGCTTTCTGCAATGCTTCCCATGATTCCTGCAGTTGTAGTAATGGCGACTGTTGAAGAGCCTTGTGCAGATTTGATGATTGCTGCAATAAGGAATGGGAAGAAAATTCCTACAGTTGAAAGGACTGCTGCGTGTTCTTTCATGTAGCCGACAAAGCCTGCATTTGCAATTACTTTGCCAAGAACGCCGCCGGCAGCTGTGACAAACAGAATTGGACCTACAACTTTAAGACATTCATTTGTAATTTCGTAGAAATCTTTTGTTTTTCCAGCTTTTACAAGGAGAATTATTGCGAACAGCAGACCGATTGTAAGGGCGATGATTGGTGTTCCGATGAAAGCCATGATTTTGCCAAGGTTTCCGCCCCATTTGAGAACTGATGAAACAGAACCCATTGCCATTGCTATAATAGGAAGAATTATCGGGCTTAATGCAAGTGCGCCGTTTGGAAGTTCGCCGAAGCTCTTGAGCAGTTCGTCATAGCTCTGACCACTTGATTCTCCAACGTCTTCGCTTGATTTTACTTTTTTGCCGACTGCATTTGCAAAGAAATAGGCTGCAATAAGACAAGGAATTGAAACAACTGCACCCATTCCGATAACTGCAAGGAGGTTTGTGCCTACGCCAAGAGTTCCTGCTGCTGCAATTGGACCTGGTGTCGGCGGAATGAATACATGTGAAACGTAAAGACCTGCAGAAAGGGCAACTGTCATGGCAACGCTTGAATACTTTGTTTTCTGCTGGAGTGCTTTGCGGATTGGGTCAAGGATTACAAAGCCTGAGTCGCAGAATACAGGGATTGAAACTACCCATCCCATGATTTCTACGGCAAGTTCAGGATGCTTTTTACCGACAATGCGGACAACCATTTCTGCAAGCTTTAATGCAGCGCCTGTTTTTTCCAGAATGGAGCCGATAAGCGCACCAAGAATGATTACAATACCGATGCTTGTGAATGTACCGCTGAAACCAGAACCGATTGTACCTGGAATGTCTTTGAGCGGAAGTCCAACAACGATTGCAAGAATGAGAGAAATTCCCATAATTGCAAGGAATGGGTGAATCTTGAATTTTGAGATTGCGATAATCATAACTGCTACGGCAATTACAAATGTAACAATCAAACCAACGCCTGTCATAAAGCCTCCCATAAAAAGTCAAGAAGATTGTTTCAACAATCGATTGACTTTTTACGCTGTTCCGCAATGTAATGAGGAACAGCAGTTCAATAATAAGTTTGCAACGCAAACTTCAGGTAA